>CAITUY010000171.1 GCA_903895695.1 uncultured bacterium | reverse complement strand
CGAGGACGGAAAAAGCAAAGCGCATTGGAGCCGGCCTGACCTCAGGCCGGTGGCGACAGGAAACGCGAATGGGCTGAGCCCGGGGTGCGGTCACCCCGGCTCCAGCAAAGAAGACGAAGAGCGCAAGGCACATGGAGCCGGCCTGACCCCAGGCCGGTGGCGCAAGTAACGCGAGTGGACTGAGCCCCGGGGTGAGGTCACCCCGGCTCCAGCGGCGAGAGGACGAGGAATGCAAGGCACATGGAGCCGGCCTGACCTCAGGCCGGTGGCGACAGGAGCGCGAGTGGGCTGAGCCCGGGGTGAGGTCACCCCCGGCTCCAGACGAAGAGGATTGTCGAAACCGTTACTAACCAGACACGACACTGACGAATCAAGACGAGGCGATACATGAACGACAAAGACCGATTACATTTGAGGCAGCTCGCGGGCACCTATGCGGGCTATGCGCACAGCGATGTCATGGCGCAGCGCAGGAAAAAGTGGAATCTTCATAACGGCCTGCGGGAACACACATTCCCATTTCACATCGAAGACAACGGGACCTACCTGAGGGATCTGACTCCGGCCCTCCAATGCGAGGACCCGGCCTGCCGCGGCCTCGAGTCCCAACTGCTGTACGCCCTGATTTCCTTCGAACGCATTAACGACGACCGCATCATCCCGGACCGCTTCGTCGTCGACTGGGCGACCGACGTTAGCAACTTCTGCGACGATCTCCAGTTCACCCGCGCCGACGACGGACATGGCGGCAATTGGGGTTACGAAACCAACAAACCGATCAAGGATATCGATGCCGATTTCGGCAAACTGAAGAAAAGAACCCAGACCTTGAATAGGCCTTTGACCGAACAGAACGCGGAACTGGCGGCCGAGGTTTTCAAAGGCCTGCTGCCAGTCGTTGTCGGCAGGTGCGGCTCATTCTATTCGGACGGCATTACCGGCAAAGCCGTCCACCTGATGGGCATGCAGGAACTCTATCTCCAGATGGCCATGAACCCCGAGGCCGTCCATCGCCTCCTGACCTTCCTTGCCGAGGACAACATGGCCCTGGGGCGGTGGGACGAGGAGCAACAACTGCTCACGCTCAACAATGACGGGAACCAGGGCTATTGTTCGGGCAGTTCGCAGTTTTCCGACGAAATTCCGGGCCGGACGATCAAGCCCGGGGAACCCATCCGGTCCACCGACCGGTACGGGTATCTCGAAGCGCAGGAAGCGGCCGGCCTGTCCCCTGACATGTTCGCCGAGTTCCTCATGCCGCATTTCCGGAAATCTGCAGCGAAGTTCAAACTGATGAAGTTTGGCTGTTGCGAACCGGTCCACGGCTTCATGCCTCACCTCCGGGAACTGAACGGACTCCGCAAGGTCAGCGTCACGCCGTGGTGCGACCTGGAGAAACTGGCCGCCAACTGCCCCGCCAACGTCATCTGGTCCAGAAAACCGGTGCCGCTGAAACTCTGCGGAACGACTTTCGATGCGGCCGTGTTCAGGGCGCACCTCCAGGAAACACTCGACATCGGTGCCGGGCACTTCATTGAATTCGTTTTCCGCGACACGAACAGGCTGACTGGCCAAATGGAAGGGAGAGTCGCGGAGGCCTGCCGGATTGTACGGGAACTCACCGCTCATCCCGAGGGGGCCAAGCCGTAGCCGCAGCAGCACGTGGGGTGATGCGCTTACGCAAGCCGCGCGAACACGAAGTCCAACTGCTCGGGCACGGTGATCTCGAGACGCAACCCGTCGACCTGCACCGTGCCGCGTCCGCCCAGCACCTCAGCTTTAAAACCGGCCGCGCCCAGCAGACCGGGTTCGACATCCAGCCACCACGTCGCGCTCCCGTTCAGTTCCCGGAAGGCGAGCACGTAGCCGCTTCGGGCGTCGGGGGCCACGGACAGGAACCCCGTCCAGGCCAGGCCGTCCGGCGCGTCGCCCACCGGGTGGATCGTCCCGCCGAGCAGACGATCCCGGTGCTCGCGCCAGGTCTTCACCAGAGGGGCGACCTCGGCGACAAAGGCCGGCGGCAGGTGGGATACCTCGAACCACCCGAGCGGGTTGGCCGCCATCACGGTCGCGAACAGCGCGTCCGCGCGGTACTGCGCCGGCGCCAGCGGGTCGCCTTCGTAAAGATGCGCGTGCCGTCCCGGGTTCAGGAACTCCATGCGCAAACGCGCGGGATCGACGTAATGCGCCAGCTTCCAGAGATTGCGCAAGGTCTGGTGCGGCCAGTAGCGATGCCAGTCCGTGTAGCGGTTCTCTACGAAGATCGGGCCGACTTCCATCATGCCGAAGTAACCGGGCCGGATATCCGCCGTCACATCGAGGTCGAACACCACGCAGCCGTCCGACTCGCGCAGGACCCGCTCAAAGAATCGCCACAGGTTGACTTCCGCGAGCTTCGTGAGGGCTCTGACGCCATCGATCTTGAAGTGCACGACGCCCCACCGCCGGTGCAGATCCAGCACGACCGCCGCGTCGCGCGTCCAGTTTGCGAAATCCGCGGCCGAATCCGGCGCAAACCACAGGCCGAACCGCAGCCCGCGCCGCCGCGCCTCCTCCACAAGGGGACCCAGCCCGTTCGGCAGGCGGTCGGGATGCGGCTGCCAGAAGTCCGGATCGGAGGCCCAGAACCCAAGCCAAACACCGCCGGGCGTGGCCGAATTCGAGGTGCGCCCCTTCTGCCACCCGTCGTCGATCTGGGTCACGTCCACGCCCAACCCGGCGCCGGCGTCGATTTCGCGGCGCATGAAGGACTCGGCAATACGCTCGTCGCGATTACGGTCGCCCCATGTGTTGCTCAGGAACATCCCGTCACGGCCCGGATTGTAGGTGCGGAACTGGCGTTGATGCCGCTGCAGCGCCTCCGTCCGGCCCGTCAGCCCACCGGTGTACGACAGGAGGACGCAGCGATAGCCCCCCAACCCTTCGGTCGCCCCGAGGCCGTGACCATAGAAGCCCACCTCGAAGCCGAAACCGTAGTCGGCGCTGCCGGGCAGGAACTCGCGTCCCCGACGCGCCTCGGCACGGAAATCGACGGCCGACGGGACGGGCCGCGCGTGAGCCAGCGGCGCATGCTTCAGGAAAATGAGCCCGTCCCCGGTCAACGGGTCTTCCACGACAAAGAGATTGCCCTGCAACTCGAGCGGACCCTCGGCGGTGTGCAGGAGCCATTCGCTCTCGAAGACGAGTTCGTTATGGATGTCCGTCTGGTCGAGGAGCCTGACTTGCGTCAAGCGGGCGTGGCGCAGGGCGAGGACGGCGTGCTCCAGTGCGTCAGCGACCGGAAAATGGTCCGACGCTTCGGCCGGCGCCGCCCCCTCGATGCCGGTAGCCGTGGTGCCGGCCGGCCCGTCTGCCGCTAACAGCGCCGCTGCCCCTGGAAATAACGCCCGCAGCGAAATGCCGGAGGCGCCCGGGAACACGAGCATTTCCACACGGTACTCGCCCGCGGGCAGCGGTGACCGCAGAACGACTTCGAGCCCGGCCGCATGCGTCGGGAACAGACGGCCGGCCCGGGTTGTCACGGTCGGCCCTGGAAGCTCTCCGCGCGGGCCGACGGCAGGGGTCGGCGCCGGATGCTGGGCCGGCCGGGCTAGCCACTGGCGCCCGGTCCGCTTGTCCACAAAGGAGTCGGCATGGAGCAGGCCGCTCCGGATGCGCCAGGCCCGTTCAATGACCTCGTTGCCGACGACCAGGCGGTCATCATCCCAGTGCGCGTAACAGGAAACGAAGCGGATCTCACCCTGTGCCATCATCATCCTCATCCCTTGGGTCCGCCGGCGGCTGGCGCGAGTCGAGATAGCCCTGCAGGATCAGTTGGGCGGCCAGTTTGTCGCGGACGGCCTTGCGGCGCTGGCGGGACATATCGGCATCCAGCAGGACGCGTTCGGCCATGCCGCTGGTCAGGCGTTCGTCCCACATCCGGACCGGCACGCCCGCCATCTCGCCCAGGCGCCGGGCAAACTCGGCCGCCTCATCGCCCATGGGGCCCCGGTTGCCATCCATATTCAAAGGCAACCCCACGACGATCTCGTCGGCGCCCGTCTCCACCCGCGCGGCCACCACTCGTTTGAGCGCCTCGCCGACCGTTTGCACTTCCAGCGTCGCCAGGCCCGAAGCCAGCAGGGCGGTCGGGTCGCTGAGGGCCAGGCCCACCCGCCGCCGTCCATAGTCTACTCCCAGTATTCTTCCCATATGGCGGTCGTGAGATTAGCGGCGGTTCCGATGCCGTGCAACTGCTATCCCGCCCCTTTTCCTCATTTCCGGTCCCGCCCGGGCTGCGGCGGGCATTCGACTCCGACGTCTCCATTGCGTTGCCAACGGCGGCGCGCGTGGTATGATGGCACGGTTTTTTCGGGAACCCATCATGCGTAGATTCTGGATCATGGCGATCATCGTAGCCAGCCTTGGCGGGCTGGCGGGCACCGGGTGCCGGCGCGATCCCGTCGACGCCGCGGTTGCGGCGCTCGATCGCGGCGACAATGCGCGCGCCGATCGACTCCTGACCGAGGCCTCCCAATCCCCGGCCGCCGATGCATCCGTTTGGGCGAACCTCGGTCTGGCCCGCCTCAGGCTCGGCCGTCCTGACGACGCCCTCGAGGCCCTTCGGCACGCGTCCGAGCTCGACCGCGACGATGCCCGGCCCCTCGAGTTCATCGCTTCGATTCAAGCCGAGCGAGGTCAATGGAAGCCCGCGCTCGACACGCTCCACGAGGCCCTGCGCCGCTCCCCCAGGTCGCCCCGCCTCCTGACGGCCCTGGCCGTGGCGGAACTGAATATCATGGGGCCCCAGCCCGCCCATGCACGACTGCTCGATGTGCTCACGCTGGCCCCGAACTACTCTCCCGCCGTCTTCAACCTTGCTACGCTCGACCGCGACGTCCTCCACGATCCAGCCGAGGCAGCCGCCATGTTCCAGAAATACCTGAAACTGGCCCCGACAGATCTGCACGCTGACGAGGCCCGTGCCGCCCTTGGCCTCGCCAAACCGTTGGCGCCGGGTCCGATTCCTCGCACACCCCCCGCGTCCCAGCCCGGCAAACCTGCCGCTGCCGTGCAACCCCTGCCCCATCCCGCGCCAGCGGCTCCCCGCAATCCGCAGGCGGCCGCCGAAACCTACAACCGCGGGGTTCGCCTTCAGACCGCCGGCGATCTCGATCTCGCCCTGCAGGAGTACAGCCATGCCTTGCAGGAAGACGCCACCATGGCCGCCGCGCACTACAACATCGGCCTGATCTACAAAACAAGAGGCGACTGGCCCAACGCGCGTTCCGCCTTCCAGCATGCCCTGGAAATCGATCCGACCATGGTCGACGCCCGGTACAACCTCGCCGTGGGCTATCGCGACATGGGGGACGAGACCAAAGCCGCGGCCGAGTTGGAAACCGTGATCCGGCAGCAACCCAAACATGCCGAAGCCCACCTGGTGCTCGGGTTGATGTACCGTAAGAATCCTGCTAAACTAGAGCCAGCGCGACGGGAATTGGCGCGTTACTTGGAGTTGGCGCCCACCGGCGCCTCGGCCAAGGATGTTCGAAACTGGCTGAAACGCCAGCGGTGATGCTCGGGAGATAAGTGGGCGTCAGGTCCCGGCGCAGAGGAGGAAGTTCCATGCATAGCGCCATACCCCTCAATATCGCCGATATCGTCGCGGCGGTTATTGTTCTGATCTCTGCCGTGGTAGGCTTCCGGCGGGGGTTGATCGGGCAGGTCATCCCGCTGATTGCCGTCCTCGCTGTCGGGCTTGCCTTGTGGTTCGGCTACACCCCCTGTTTTAACTGGTTGACCCGCATCTCGAACTGGGACAAGGCGTTCGTGTGGCTGGTGTCCCTGATGCTGTTGATCCTGGTGCCTCTGGCCTTCGTGATGCTACTGGGCCGCCGGCTGCAAGCGGTCGCAAAGCTGCCGGTTCTGGCGACATTTGACCGTATCGGCGGAGCCGTCACGGGGCTGGCGGGCGGCGCCCTTCTGGTCATTCTCGCGTTCCTCGCCCTGGCTGGCCTTCCGGACCGGTATCGCCCGAATGCCTTCGGCAACGGATCGTGGACGGGCCGGCAAGTCCAGAGCATCCAGCAGCAGGTCGTCGGCATCGTGACCCAGCAACTGGGCCAGACCCAGAACGTGCTGATCAACGCCCGCGAGCAGAAGAGCACCCGCCAGACGTGGGAACGGTAGATGCCCGGCCTGATCCCCAAGCAGGTGCTCGAGGACATCCGCTTCCGCTGCGATATCGCGGACGTGATCGACTCCTACATCACGCTTCCGCAGAAGGGCACGATCGTCAAAACGCTGTGCCCCTTTCACAAAGAAAAGACACCATCGTTCAACGTCAACCGCCAGCGCCAGATCTTCCACTGCTTCGGCTGCGGCGCCGGCGGCGATGTGTTCAAGTTCGTCATGTTGTACGAGAACCTCGACTTCATGGGCGCAGTGCGGCTGCTGGCCGAGCGGGCCGGCGTCGTCCTCGAGTTCGCGGCCGGCGGCGGCCCGAGCCCTGACAAGGAGCTTCTGCTCGACATCCACGAGAAGGTCGCCGCGCGCTATCACCGCTACCTGCTCAAAAGCCCTGACGCCCAGGTCGCGCGCGACTACCTGGCGCAACGTCAACTGACCGGCGACATCGCCGAAACCTTCCTGATCGGCTACGCGCCCGACTCTTGGGATACCCTCATCCGCTGGGCCCGCAACGAAAAGATCCCGGTCGATAAACTGGAACTGGCCGGCCTTGTTGTCCGGAAGGAAGACGGTGGCTCCAACCCCTATTACGACCGGTTCCGCGCCCGCATCATGTTCCCGATCCGCAACGAACAGGGCCGCATCATCGGGTTCAGCGGCCGGACGATGATCAAGGATCACAAGGGCGCGAAGTACGTCAACAGCCCCGAGACCCCGCTGTTTCACAAGAGTCATATCCTCTACGCGCTCGACCGGGCCCGCCGCGAGATCGTCGATAAACGCGAAGCGATTGTTTGTGAGGGCCAGATTGACGTCATCCGCTGCCATCAAGCCGGGTTCACCACGGCCGTGGCGTCACAAGGCACGGCGTTTACCGAGGATCACGCCCGGATTCTGAAGCGCTACGCGGATGGCGTGGTGCTCGTGTTCGATTCCGATGATGCCGGGCGAAGCGCGGCCATCAAAACCAGTGGCGTCTTCATGCAGGCCGGCATGGCCGTGCGCGTGGCCGCGCTCCCGCCGGGCGAGGACCCGGATTCGCTGATCCTGAAGCACGGCGCTGCCGCCTTTCAGAAGGCGCTGGACGAAGCGACTTCCGCCCTGGATTACCAGATTGCCGTGCTCTGCGAGCAGGACGATATCCGCACGGAAGCCGGGCTGCTGCGGGTCTCCAAAGCCGTGCTGGGCTCAATCAGTCTCAGCCCCAATGCCGTGCAGCGCGACCTGCTTGTCCAGCAGGCTGGACTCCGCCTCGGGCTCTCCCCGGCGGCACTTCAAAGCGAGTTACGTCCGATGATCAAGGTTCGACCAAATATTCGTCAGGAAGAAACCGTGGCCCCCAGTCCGGTTGCTCCCCGCCCACGCGACGAGATGCTGCTGGCCGAACATCTCGCGGCCAGCCCGGAACTCGTGGAACATGTGATGGAGTACCTGCCCCCGGTCCTGATCACGGATCCCCAATGCCGGGCTCTCGTGCAGTCCCTGGCAGTCAGCCGTACCACGGGAACCGATCTGATGGCGGTCATCGCGGAGCGCGACGATACCGAGCAATCGCTGGCGACCTTTGCCGCCGCGGCACTCAGCGCCCCGACCCGGTCCGGCACGGAACTGAGTCACCGGGAAGCCGTCCAGGACCTGATCCTGGCCCTGTGGCGCGTCGAGCTGCAACGACGCCGATTGGCGATCGGCGCCTCACCCGAACGGCTCCAAGCCGGCCGGGAGGAGTACCACATGTTGACGACAGACCTGCGCAAGCTGCGCTCCTGGGAGACCGGCAAGGACGTCGCGCGCCTTTACGCCCAAAGCATGCCCGGCGCGTGACTAATGACCAACACACACCACCGCATCGCTGCGGATGTTGGTGAGAATTTCGTAGGGGATTGTCTGGCACCAGCGCGACAGCTCGTCGGCCCACACCGCTTCGGAGCCCTGTTGGCCGATCAGTACGACTTCGTCACCCTCGCGCGCCCCGCCTTGCGGGCCGATATCGACGGTCGTAAAATTCATGGTGACGCGACCCACCACGGGCGCGCGACACCCCCCCAGCAGCACGCACCCCTTGTTGCTCATCAACCGCGAAAATCCGTCGGAGTACCCCACGTCGATTGTTGCCAGCCGCGTGGTGGCGGTCGTAACGTGCGTGCTCAGGTAGCCCACCGGGAAGCCTGCCGGTACGGTCTTAACCTGCACAACGCGCGTCTTCCACTGCAGGAATGGCCGGGTAGACGTCCGCAACCCCATCAGCCGGCCGCCGTAGCCGTAGCTGAGTATGCCCATCCGCACGCCGTCCAGGTCCCACTGGGGATGACCGGCAAAGGCGGCGCTGTTGGCGATATGCCGGAACAGCCCCTTGAGCCCGAGCCGCTCGCAGTCGGCCACGACCTTCCGGAAACGCTCCTCCTGAAGCGCGGCGAAAGGATCGCTGGGCCGCCCGGCCGAGGCAAAGTGCATGGAAACGCCCTCCACGCTTACGCCGCCTTCCGCTTGCAGCCGCGCAAGGGCAGCGGCAGCGTCCTCCCAGGCGAAGCCGAAGCGGCCCATGCCGGTATCGATCTTGGCGTGGCAAGGCAGCGTGGCCCCTTGGCGGCGCGCTTCACCCGCCAGTGCCCGCCCCTGCTCCTCGCTGACGAGCACCGGCGTAATCCGGTCGGCCAGCAGCTCGGCCACATCGGCCGGCCACACCGCGCCCAGCACCAGAATCCGACCCTCGGGAAGCGCCTGCCGCAGTTCGACGGCCTCGTCCATGCGCGAGACCAGAAACCACGTCACCCCGGCCGCCGCCGCCTGCCGCGCCACGACCGTCATGCCGTGGCCGTAGGCATTGGCCTTGACGACCAGGATGATCTGCGTGCCCGGCGACAGGGCGCCGCGCAACGCCCGCAGATTGTCGCGGAACACGTCGAAATCCAGCTCAATCCAAGCGTTTCGTCTCACAAAATCGAACCTTTCGTAAAGCGGATGCGCCTCGGCCTACGCCGGCATCGGACCTTCGTTGCCGCGCGACTGGACCACGCGGTTGACGCGCAACGGGTACCGGAGTTTCAAATCGCCATCGAGAATGATCTCAACCCAGTAGACGCCCTCGCCGTCGAATCGCAAGTTGAGAAAAAATTCCACATTGGTCACCGACGCTTCCTGGCCGGCCAATTCCAGGGCAAGCTCCTTGCCTTCGGCCACCACCGTGCGGCCGTCCGGCCCCACGATGCGTGTCTTCTCCAGGTGGCGCCCCTCGCCGCAGCACCAGCGATTGACGATGCAGACGCGCGGGAAGAGCGCAGGAAACTGCGGCATGCCGATCACGTCGAACAAGCCGATCAGGATGAACTTGCCGCTCCGTTCCTGGCGCACGTCGTCACACAGGACACTCATCTGCAGGTCAGGCATCATACGGCACGTCCTTGGTCGATAAGCCCCATTCGTGGAGCCGCTGGGTGATAAACGTCACAATCGCCTCGTGTTCCTCGCGGCCGGTGCCGGCCACCCGCCGGGCCGCGTCGAAGGCCACGCGGATCGGCCGTTCAGGACAGATCGGGCCCACATCCTTAAACCAGCGGCCGTTCGCCCAGAAATCCGTGCGCAGCGCCATCGGCACCACCGGCACGCCGGCCCGGGCCGCCAGCTTCACGCCGAGTGTATTGAACTGCGATGGATCGAAGACGGTCGCCCGGGTCGCCTGGGGGAAAATGACGACCGTCGTCCCCGCCTTCAGCATCTCTGCGCCGCTCGTCAGTACGCGTTTGAGATCGTCGCGCGGATTTTGGCGGCTCACGGGGATCATCTTCACGGCGCGCATGATGGGCCCGAAGACGGCATGGCGCGTGAGTGACTCCTTGACCACGAACGCCACGTCCTTGAACGGCAACAGGAAGCACGGCAGGACGATGGTCTCCAACGAACTCATGTGGTTCCCGACGATAACCACGGGGCCTTCGGCCGCCGCGAGATGCTCGAGCCCGGTCACCTTCACGTGCCCGCCGGCGCCCTCGGCCATGCGCAAGTTGGCGACTGCGCGCTGGCCGTACGCGTCCAGATCGAACCGTCCCTGCCGGATCAAGGTGCGAGTCGCGCTATAGCCCGCCAGTACGCGCAGATGAAAACACGCGAACCGCAACACTCCCAGCCCACCGAAACGCCACCGGGCCGGGCCCGGCGGCGTTTCATAAACCAAGTCGCGCCGCAAGCGGTCGCGAAACTCGTGATAAGCAGGCGTGTTACCCATACCTCATCCGTCACCGAAACTCAGCCAAGGGCTCGACTAAGGCCGGATAGCACTACCACATCGGGCACGGCGACAGAAGACCAAAAGAAAGAAGAATGGGTGTTGAAGCGGCTGATGCCAGGGACTACTCCTTGACCTTCAGGACGATCTTACCGACGGTCTGCCGCCCCTCCAGCAGCCGGTGCGCCTTCTCTGCCTCAGCCAGCGGAATGACGTGGTCGATGCGCAGTTTCAACCAGCCCTCTTTCATGCCTCTCAACACTTCACGGGAGCGGCGCTGCACGTCCTCGCGCGTGGCCGCGTAATGGAAAAGGCTTCCGCCCGATACCGTGACCGAACGGGCCATCAACGCGTTGGGCGAGATGGGGTCCGCCGGGCCGCTGGCAGCGCCAAAGATCACAATGTGGCCGAACATGGCGACCGCCTCCAGGTCGCCCGCGAAGGTGCTCTTGGCCACGCCGTCGATGATGAGTTGCGCGCCGTGTCCGTTCGTGAGCCGCTGCGTCTCGGCAGCAAAGTCCTGCTGGGTGTAGAGAATCGTGTGATCGGCGCCCGCTTCCCGGGCCACACGGGCCTTTTCTTCGGTGGATACGGTCCCGATGACGGTGGCGCCCAGGCGCTTGGCCCATTGCACGACCAGCCGGCCGACCCCGCCCGCCGCCGCGTGAACGAGCACGACATCGCCCCGCACAAGCTTGTGGTATTCGTGAATCAGGTAGTGGGCGGTCATGCCCTGCAATGGGAAGGCCGCTCCTTCTTCAAAGGACAAACCGCGCGGGAGCTTGATCAGTTTCTCCACGTCGATCGCCACGTACTCGCTGTAGCTGCCGATATGTCCGGTATAGGCGACCCGGTCCCCGGGGCGGAACCCTGTGACACCTTCTCCGATCGCCTCCACGACGCCGGACGCCTCCAGCCCGGGGATATACGGTACGCCCACCGCATAGCGGCCCTGCCGCTGATAGATGTCCACGAAGTTCACGCCCGCAACGTGGAGCCTGACCAGTGCCTGGCCCCGACCCGCAACGGGATCCGGCTCCGCATGGCTCAACTTGAGAACACTGGCTTCACCGTAACTGGATACCTTGATCGCGCGCATGGCTGTCCTCCTGCCGCAATTGTGTGTGCATGACGGCCTCGCTAATCTAAGGGGCGCCAACCAGGCCTGCCATTGGGGAAAGACTGATAAACGCCTCCCAAAACCCTTGTCGCGTGGGCAATCCACTGCTCTTCCGGGGAAAGGGGGCGCTAGCCGCCAGGCGTCAGAAACGGATGACGAACTGCCCAGCCGCATCGCCAGCGGCTCTTCGCGGACCGGCAAGCTTGGACAACGCCCCTAGCGCTCAGGCTCGTCCAACACTTCCCGGACGCGGCCGGCAAGGGCCTCATAGCTGTAAGGCTTGAGTATGACCGGCATGGCGTGGTCGGCGATGCCGGCACGGATGACCGTATCTTGGGAGAAACCCGTCATGAACAGTGCCCGGAATCGGTGTCCCCTGCTCCGCAGTTCCTCAACCAGCTCCGGCCCGCCCAAATGCGGCATGACGACATCCGTCAGAATAAGATCGATACCGGCCGGGTTCTGCTCATAGAGCCTCAATGCCTCGGCCCCGTTGCGCACCTCGAAAACCCGGTACCCGATCGACTTCAGCAGGCGAACGGTCAGCCGCCTGACCATGTCCTCATCCTCGACAACCAGGATGCGCTCTGTCCCGCCCCGCAGCCCGGCCACCGGTGTGTCCCGCACCAGACCCGGTGATTCCGTACAACACGGCAGGTAGAGCCGCACCTCCGTCCCCTTCCCCACGCCGCTCTCAATTTCGATCGACCCGCCGCATTGCTGCACGATACCGTAGACCGACGAGAGCCCCAGCCCGCTGTGTTCGTCATGACGACGTGTCGTAAAGAACGGTTCGAAGGCCCGCTCGCGGACGTCCGCGCTCATCCCGCAGCCCGTATCTTTCACGCAAAGCAGAACGGCCTTGAGGCCCCTGCCGGGCACTTCAGCCATCTCGGTGCGAAGGGTCAGCTTGCCGCCTGAGGGCATCGCCTCGCGCGCGTTCAACGCCAGGTTGAGGAGTGCCTGTTCGAGCAGGCCCACGTCCGCATTAACATCGGCATCCACGTCGCCAAGCAGGGTCACCAGTTCCACGTCTTCGCCCAACGTCCGGCGCAGTAGTCCATCCAGGTCACGAACGACCGTGTTAACGTTGACGGGGCCCATCCGTACCATCTGCTTGCGGCTTAGCGTGAGCATACGTTTGGTCAGAACCGTCGCCCGTTCGCCCGCATGCAGGATCTCATCGGCGTCGTCGCGAGGCGTACTGCCGTCGGGAGTGTGGTCGCGGATCAAACGGGCAAATCCCATGATCGCGGTCAGCAGATTATTGAAATCGTGGGCAATCCCGCCCGCCAGGCGGCCGAGCGCTTCCATCTTCTGCGCCTGTCTCAGCCTCTCGCCGGCACGCAGGACCGTGATGCCATAGGCGATATCGCGGGCCAACTCGACAAGCAGACCCGTCTCCTCGTCGCCAAACGCCATCTTTTCCGCGGAGGTCACCACGACGACGCCCAGCACTCTGCCCTGCCCCGACACAGGAACGGCCAGGACAGAAGCCACTCCCGTGCGCGCCGCGGACCCGGCCCAGCCCGGCGGGGCGGATTCGCCCTGCCGCCACACATGTGGAGCACTGGTCTCGACGGCCTGGGCCGCCGGACTTTGCTTCCCGGTCGTGAACTCCGCCAGTGCCCCCCCCAACAACTCTTCACGGCATCCGGCATTTGCAACACATCGCAGGGCGCCGCCGGCCGGCGGGACAAACGCCATCCACGCGCACGGATACCCCCCCGTCTCTACTAGAATCCGGCACAATTCGTTCAGCAAAGCCGCCTCGTCGGTCACGCGGATCAACGCCTGGTTGCTCTCACTGATCGCGCGCAGCGTCCGATTGGCGGTCTCACGTTCATCGCGCGCCCGCTTAAGGCTTTCCAGCATGCTGTTGATCGCACCGGCCAGGCGTGTAAGCTCGTCGTGCCCCCCGAGGCCAACGCGCAGCACAGGGTCGGACAACGCTTCAATGTGCGCGAGTTCGGCGCCCAATCGCGACACTCGCTGCAGAACCCAGCGGTTCAACGCGGCCACACAGACGAGGAAGGTCACGATAGCCACGGCGGTCAGGGCGACCACGAACACCAGCACCGTGCGCTCAGCCTCGGCCCAAATGACGCGCGGCATTTCCACGCGCATCAAAAGCGCCGGCCGCCCCGCCACGTCCTTGCGAATGCAGGCGCCGCACATCGTCTGCACACTCGGCGAGCCGACGAACACCTCACCGCCGGGACGCGGTACCGCGGTCATGCTTTCCAACAGCGCCAGGCGTGCATTGGGAAAGGCAGGCTCAAAACGAATGCTGATTCCCGTCAGCGTGCCCAGCACGATCCGTTCGCTTTCGCCAAGACGCCGGCCCATAACGAGAACCCCTCGGCTCGCATCGCCCGGGCGCGGAATGACCGCCCGTGCGGCCACCAGGAACGGCCCTGTTTCCGTCATCATCAAGCCATGGACCCCATCGTCCCGCGTCGCCAACCGCCTCAATGGGCTCTCGCCTGCCAGCAGCGCACGGAATGACTCCGGCAAAGGCCCGGCGACCTTCCTCTCGGAATCATAGAAAACCCCGCGCACGACGGCCCCGTCCGGATCGACGAATGCCGCCACGTTGATGCGCATGGCTTGCCAGGCACTATCGGGCAGCGCAGCGCCTGCGTCATCGGGCCGACCGTCCGCCAGGAACCCTGGGGGGATGCCCGCCAGGCCCAGTCACGCACATGGCCGTCAACGTCGTCAATGCCGCTTCGCAGGGCCGCGTCGACGCGTCCCAATGCCGCGATCATTTGTTCGCGTTCGAGCCGTCCCGCCCCTCGCAGAATCAGGGCCTGCGAAAGGTAGCAGACGGCGGCGAAAACCAGGACGAACACAAACCCGAATCCGGCCAGCATCTTTCCGCGCAGTGTCATAGCAGCCCCGTCGCTTCGACCCGTCGGCATGATGCACACTCTTCCGCCCCGAGACAAGCCCGCGATTCGGCCGTACGGCGGACCCCGGACCTACCACTCCCGGATCCGGGGCCGACACGCACCTTGATCGTCCGGGCCGACTCTGTTATACGCATTCCCGACGCAGGACACCGAGACGAGGAGTACCGGCTTGTGAAGATCGCTCTAAACATGAGGCAAGGCGACGATTTCAACCAGGAGGGGGATCGCGAGAAGACCCTCGAGCGCGATGTCGCCGCGGCGAAGCGGGGCGATTGGGAGGCCAAGACGCGGCTCGCCCGAACGTTTATGCCCCTGTTCACATCCCTCGCTCGAAAGCGTTCGCAGGCGACCGCCGACATCAACCGCCATATCGAAGCTGGCCGGGAAGGACTCATGACCGCCGTGCGCCACTACAAGCCGAACGCCGGCATGAAATTCGAGGTCTTTGCGCTCTCCTACATCGAGAACGAAATGGACAAGGCCAGCCGGCCGGGTTTGTTCGCGCGCCTCTTTGGCCGTCGCTAGCCCGCTGCCATGGCTCGCGAGCGCGTCAGTAACCGTCAGTTTCCCGATGCTTACATCCTGCCGCCGCTCTCCCCTGAGGCCCGGCTCGATCCCGCGACCGCATTCGGGCGGCAAGCCCCCCTGGAAGTCGATATCGGTTGCGGCCGCGGCCGTTTCCTCCTGGCCCGGGCAACGACCAACCCCGGGGTAAACTTCCTGGGTGTCGACCAGCTGCTCATAAGGTTGCGCAAGCTCGATCGCCGTGCGGTCGAGGCCGGCCTCGCCAACATCCGCCTGCTGCGCAGCGAAGCCATCGAGACCATCACGACGCGAATCCCCGCCGGTGCCGTAGACACCTGTTACGTGTTCTTTCCTGACCCCTGGCCCAAACGCCGCCACCACGGGCGCCGACTCGTGTCGCCCGCCTTCCTCGACGGCCTCGACTGCATCCTGGCGCCTGCGGGGGTCGTCCACCTGGCGACCGACCACGCCGACTACTTCGCAGCTATCCAAGGCATCTTGGATCGTGATTCCCGATTTGTCCGGATTGCCCCCTTCCAGCCAACCGAGGCCGAAGAAACGGATTTCGGACTGATCTTCAGGGCCCAGGGTCTGGCCGTGGGGCGTTGCTCTTACGCGCACCGCAAGCTCACGCCGGCAACGTGAACCAGAACGTACTGCCCCGCCCCGACGCGGAGGACGGCGACGGGCTCACGACCCCAATACGGCCGCCGTGGGTCTCGACGGCCAGCTTGCAGAACGTCAGGCCAAGCCCCGTGGAATGATCGGATCCATGTCGCTGGAGCTCGACCCGCCCGAACTTCTCGAAAATCTTCGCCTGGTACTCCAGGGGCACGCCGGGACCGTCATCGCGGATCTCGACACGCGCCACGCCATCGACCGAATCCACCGACACCTGCACCTCGGATGCTTCGGGCGCAAAACGGACCGCGTTCGTCAGCAAGTTGCTGAAGACACGCCGGATAACGTCGGCATCCGCCGAAACCGTCAAAGGGCCGACAGGCAACACGACCCGCACGCCCTTGCCTGCCGCCACCGCCCGGACCACGCCGGCCGCCTCACCGGCCAAATCGACCAGGTCGCATACCGCCCGGTTCAGCGGCATCTGCCCCGACTCCATGCGGCTGATATCGAGCAACGAACGCACCATCTCGAGCATGTCGCCTGTAAAGCCCTCCGCGCTTTCCAGGTACCCGGCCGCTTCGCGCGTGAGGTCGGCATGCAGGTGGCGCTTAAGCATTTCCAGGCTGGCGCTGACCCCGCAGACAGCGTGCTTGATATCGTGCACGACCATGTTGGTCAGGTTGTCGCGCAGCGACTCCAACTCCGTGAGGCGGCGATAGCCCTCCTCCAAGGCCTCCTTGGCCTTCACGATCTCCGCCTCTGCGCGCTTGCGCTCGGTGATATCGCGTATCAGGATCACGGCCCCCTTGCGACCGTCCAGATCCCCCGTCACGACTTCCAATGGCATCGTCTCGCCGTTCTGCCGGCGGCCGGTGGCGAACCCCATATGAAAGCCGTGGTGCTCAAGGGAGTGGTAGATCTCGCGGTTATCGCCGGTTGTGCGCCGGTCCGCGTAGAAGACATCGGTCGTCCGCCCGATCACCTCGGCCGGGTCTAGCCCGAACATCGCCTTGACCGCGGGATTGCACAGGGTTATCCGCCGGTCCGGCGTAACTACGGCCAGCACATCGGGGCTCACGCTGGCAATGATCCGGGCCAGTTCGCGATGGTGCTTGCGGGCCGCCTGCCAGAGGAAACAAGCGGCCAGCAGCAGGGTCACGGACCACAGCATCAGGGCATTGGTGATCCAATCCTCAACGGACAGTCCCGCCCAGGCATCGCTCCGCAGCGAGGGGGCTTCCGCGAACACGACCATCAGGCGGTACGCCGCCACTACCAGGCCGGTAAGGATGGCAAGCCAGATGAGCACATACTCGGAAACTCTGGACGGCAGTCTACTCATGCATACCCCGGCCTCGTGATCCCACCCCGGCCCGCAGGTGTCGAAACGGGCATTCGCCCCGGTTGACAGGGCTCCGCGGCTCGACTACAGTCTCTCCCCGGCAGACACGCTGGCGCGCGGCTGCCCCGGGAGCTGGCCATGCGGAACAAGAGCGGATTGTCCTTCGTCGATGTCCTGATCATCCTAGCCATCATCCTGCTTCTGGCGGCTCTCGCCATCCCGCGCTTCGTCAAGGTTCCGGACTACGGCAACGAAGCGGACGATTCCACCGACGACACGAACGCGGTCTCCTCAGCAACCACGAACGCCGCTGCCGGAACCGGCGCCACTCCCTGACCGCCTCGCCCTCCGCAGTCACTTGCGGCGCCACGCCGCATCGAACTCATCCTGCCCGCTTCAGCAGCGACGAACCTATTCTGTCTCAGCTCCCCAGCACCGTGTTGTCGATGAGGCGTGTTGCGCCCACCTTCACGGCCAGCGCCACGAGGACCGGGCCCGACACCACGGCGACCGGCGCCAGCGTGTGCTCGTCCACGATCGCGATGTAGTCGATCGCCGCCGACGGCACGCGCCGGATCACGGCCTCCATGGCTTCCTGCAGGGCGTCTGCACCCCGCACACCGGCGGCGTATGCCCGCTCCACCTCGTCCAGCGCCCGCCTCAGGCACAGCGCATCCTGCCGCAAGGAACCCGTCAGAAACCTATTCCTCGAGCTCATCGCGAGCCCGTCCGCTTCCCGCACGATCGGAGCCACGATGATCTCCACCGGAAAGTCGAGGTCACGCGCCATACGCCGGATGACGCTGGCCTGCTGGGCGTCCTTCTGGCCGAATACGGCCACGTCGGGCAGCACGCAATTGAACAGTTTGGCGACAATCGTGGTCACACCGCGGAAGTGCCCAGGCCGGCTGGCGCCGCACAGGCCAACCGACAAGGCCGTTTCCTCCACGGTCGTGCTGAAATCCGGAGGATACAAGGCGTTCGCCTCGGGATGAAACACCACATCCACGCCCGCGCCCTCGCACAGACGTTCGTCACGCGGAAGGTCACGCGGATACTTCGCGAGATCTTCGCCGGGAAGGAACTGGATCGGGTTAACGAAGATGCTCAGCACACACCGGTCGGCCCGGGCGCGGACCTGCTGCACGAGCGAAAGATGTCCCTCATGCAGGTACCCCATGGTGGGAACAAGGCCAATCCTGAGTCCCGCGCGGCGCGCGGCCAGCGACCAGGCCTGCATGTCGCGGGCGGATCGGATGAGTTGCATCTCACGCCTTTAGTCGCTGCCGCATTGCCGCCAGCAACGCATCCGCCTTGACCGGTTTGCGAAGCAACCCGTGAACGCTGCCGTCGCCAACGATTGAGTTCAGCGATTCCGGCGGCGAAAAGCCCGTGCAGAATACGACAGGCGGCACGGGACAGCCTTTTTCCTTGCAGTGGCGCAAAATCCCGGCGAACGCCTCACGGCCGTCGCAAACCGGCATCTGCAGGTCCATGACGATTACATCGTGCCGGCCTTCACGGAAGGCCTCGATCGCATCGGCGCCATTCTCGGCCTGATCGATGACGACATCGTTGAACTCGGATTGGATGATCATGCCGAAGAGTCGCCGGATCATCAGCTCATCATCCACGATCAGGATACGGCGCCCGCCAGCGCGCGACGCGACCACTTCCCCGGGGGCGGCAACCTTCGTGTCCAGTTCGCTCCGCACGACCCGCGCGACGCGCTCGATCGTCAGCGGTTTGCGCAGGTAAGCGCCGGCCCCCATCTGCTGGGCCCGCGCAATATTGCGCGCCGCACGCGTGAAACCGGAGATCAGGACGACCTTCTGCCGCGCATTGACTTTGCGAAGCTCGATAAACGTGTCCAGCCCGTCCATGCCGCCCTCAAGCACCATGTCGAGGATCACGAGATCGAATTCGCGCTTATCGTCCCGCACCAGGCGTAGCGCCTCTTCCCCGCTCCGCGCGCCCGTGGTGCGGTATCCCAGCACGTCAAGCAGGCTCACAAGGACCTGCACCTGCGACGCATCGTCGTCCACGACCAGGATACGTTCGGTCCCGTGCGGCAGGTTGTCCCCTGCCGTCTTCGTCACCGGCAAGCGGGAAATCGGCAGGTAGACGGAAAATGTCGTACCCCGCCCCACCACGGACTCGAGGTCGACGTAGCCGCCGTGGTCGCGCACGATGCCGTGAACGATGCTCAGTCCCAACCCGGACCCCCGCTGACGGGCCGTCCGCTTGGTGGTGAAGAACGGATCGAAAATCTTGTCACGGATGGCCGGGTCGATACCCGAGCCGGAGTCCGATACATCGATCCTGACGTATTCCCCCACGGTCACGTTGCCGTAAACGCCGACCGGGGCGTCCAGGTATACGTTGCTGGTACGAAACCGCAGACGGCCGCTTTCCGCCATGGCATCAACGGCATTCTGGCACAGATTCTCGATGACGCGCCTCAGTTGGTCCTTGCTGCCCTTGACGGAAAGCAGGTTGTCGGCCAGTTCGAATTCGACGTCGATCCCGGCCGGCATCACGCTCTGCATGAGCGTAACGACCTGCTCGACGAGCGTGTTGATGTTGAACACATCGTTGCCGATCTGCCCGCGCCGCGACAGCGACAGCAACTGCTGGGTCAACCGCGACATGTCGCTCGCGGTCTTCTCCATGATGTCCAGGTACTCCGTCACAACCGCGTTATCGGGAATCTCGCGGCGGATGAGTTCGGGATAGGCCAGCAGGGGCGTCAGGAGATTATTGAAATCGTGGGCAATTTGGCCGGCCAGCGTGCCCGCCATCTCGAGCCTCTCGGCCCGTGCCAGGCGGACATCGACCCCGGCGGGCGACTCGTCGCTGCGGCGTTCGCGCACGTCACGCACCACGAGCGTGATCGCCGCCCCGCCGTCATGCTGCACCTCGATCTGCCTGGCGGTGACTTCGGCCGCAAAGGTCGTCCCGTCTCGCCGGTGGCACATGACATCGGCCACCACCCGCCGCTCGCCGGTGCCGCTACGGGCGATCAGATCGAGTGCGGCCTCATCAAGCCGGGCCACCACGTCCCCTACGTGCAACGCGGTAAGCGTGGCTTTTTCGCAGCCGAAGAGGGTGCAGGCAGCGTCACTCGCATCAAGAATACGCCCCTCCCGATCAACCACGAAGACGGCGTGGGTGGACCCTTGAAGCGGAGCGTCGTCGCCGACCCCCGGCCCCCCATCGCGGCCTTCCGGCTTTGACAGGTTTAATCGAATCGCATTGCTCATGCGCAAGCTTTGCTGATCATGCTGGCTACCATAAGACGCGGCGCAACGTCCGTCAATAACGACTTGTGACCGCTTTTAATTTGTCTTGAGGCCCCGAGTTGCTATCGTATATGGGAATGAGTCAACCGAGTCAGTTCGATTTCTGGTATGCGATCCAGAATACGCGTATCGTGGTGATGCCGAGCCGCCGCCTGGAGACGTTCGGCAATACCGTGCTCAACTATCATATGGTCGCCGAACTGATGGATGCCGCCGACAAAGTCAGAATCCGCGAGGGCCGCGTCCAGGCCCATCGGCCGCAGATCATCACCCCCTCCTCCATTGCCTCCAATCTGCTCGAAGGGTTCGGTGAGGAGGCCGGCCGGTACGTGGAATGGCTGCGCGAGCATGCGGACGACCTGAGAATTCTCCAGTACGGCTTCGTGATCAGTAAGCAGGAGATCAGCGAGCAGATCGTAACGGATTCGCTGGAAACGGTCGTCGAGCGGGTCGAGAAGACCGTGCGCCAGAAGGACGACCCGCTTGCGGCCGTCGTGGTGGGCGTGGACGCTCCCTGGGAAGTCTGCCTTCTCAAAATGATGGTCGAAGTCAGCGGAAACTCGTATCCTGGCAACGTCCGGGAACTGGAACGGCACCGGTTGTTCGCCCGGGAGGACGGCTTGCCGCGCGCCTTGCGCGACCAGATCGAAGCCGGGTTTAAGGCCGCCGGGGCGGATCATGCCCGGATCAACGACCTGGGATCGCTGTTGCAGAAGAACGGGGCTTTTGCCCAGTATGAAGATCGGTTCTTTGCGCTGGTGAAAACAGCGCGGCGGAGCCGGAAGTAGCCAAGATCCCGGCGGGCGGATGTCCGCCGGTCGAGGAGTCGTAGAAGATGAGCATGACCATAACCGAGAAAATCCTGGCCCGGGCGGCCAGCAAGAAATGCCTCGGGCCCGGCGACAACGTCTGGGTCGAGGTCGACATCCTGCTGACACACGACGTGTGCGGCCCGGGGACGATCGGCGTATTTCAACGCGAGTTCGGCCGCCAGGCCCGGGTCTGGAACCGCGAGGGCGTGGTGATCATCCCCGATCACTACATCTTCACGGCTGACCAGAAGGCCCACCGTAATGTCGACACGCTGCGCGAGTTCGTCAAGGAACAGAAGCTGCCGCATTACTACGATGTCGGAACGCCGGACTACAAGGGCGTCTGCCATGTGGCTCTGCCCGAAGGCGGCCATGTGCGGCCCGGCGAGGTGATCCTCGGTACGGATTCGCATACCTGCACGCACGGCGCGTTCGGTGCGTTCGCCACAGGCATCGGGAATACCGATGCGGGGTTCGTCATGGGCACGGGCAAACTTCTGCTCAAGGTGCCGAAGACGCTGCGATTCCGCCTGGAAGGCGAGATGCCCTCCTACCTGATGGCCAAGGACCTGATCCTGAAAGTGATCGGCGATATCGGGTTTGACGGCGCCAGCTACTGCGCCATGGAGTTCTGCGGCAGCGCCATCCGCTCCCTCTCGATGGAGGAGCGCATGACGATCTGCAACATGGCGATCGAAGCCGGCGGCAAGAACGGGGTCATCGAACCCGACGAAAAGACCTTCGAGTACGTGCGTTCGCGCACCAACAAGCCTTTCGAACCGGTCTACAGCGACGCCGGGGCCGGGGTGGAGACGGAACGGGTTTACGACGTATCGCAGATCGAGCCCTGTGTAGCCGAGCCACACGTGCCGTCGAACCACGCCCTCGCCCGCGAACGCCGCTCCGTGAAGCTGGACCGCGCGTACATCGGGTCCTGCACCGGCGGCAAGCTTACGGACTTCCTGGCGGCGGCGCGTCTGCTCAAGGGGAAACGGGTGACGATCCCAACTTTCCTGGTCCCGGCCACGGTCGAGGTGGCCGAGGGTCTGAGCCGCGAACTGGTGAACGGAAAGTCGCTCGTCGAGGTCTTTGCAGAAGCCGGTTGCGAGGATATCGCGCCGCCTTCCTGTGCCGCGTGCCTGGGAGGTCCGGCTGATACGTTCGGGCGAACCAAGGGCTCCGAGGTGGTCATCAGCACCACCAACCGGAACTTCCTGGGTCGCATGGGTTCGAAGCAGTCGCGCATCTACCTGGCGTCGCCGTACACGGCGGCGGCTTCCGCCGTCGCCGGGCACATCGCGGATCCACGGGACTATCTATAAAGGCACGATCACGATGAAGACGATTCGAGGCAAAGTCTACGTGGTGCGGGACGACATCGACACCGACCAGATCATTCCGGCCCAGTACCTGAACCTGGTGCCGACGATTCCGGAAGAGTACGCCAAGCTCGGCACGTACGCGCTCTGCGGCCTGCCGGACGGCTCCGCGCCGTTCGTCAAGCCGGGCGCGCCCAAGGCCGAGTACACGATCCTCGTGGCGGGCCGCAACTTTGGGTGCGGCTCGTCGCGTGAACACGCGCCGATTGCCCTCGGCGCCGCCGGCATCCGCGCCATGGTGGCTGAGAGCTACGCGCGCATCTTTTTCCGAAACGTGGTGGCGACGGGCGAGTTCTACCCCTTCGAGGTCGCCGAGCGGCTGTGTGAGCGCTTTGCGACCGGCGACGAGGGCGAAATCGACCCCACCGCCGGGACGATCGCCAACCTGACCGCCGGCAAGACGTTCGCCATGAAGCCGCTCGGGGCCGTGGCGCCCGTGGTTGAGGCGGGCGGATTATTCGCCTATGCCAGACGCGCGGGGATGATCAAGTAACGTCATGCCCGGCAATGTCATAGCGCTGGCGAACCAGAAGGGCGGCGTCGGCAAGACGACGACCGCGATCAACCTCGCGGCCTGTCTGGCGGAACGCCGCCAGCGTGTCCTGCTGATCGATCTCGACCCGCAGGCCAACGCCACGAGCGGCCTGGGCGTTACCGCCGCGCCGGGCAGCAGCGTCTACGAGGTGCTGCTCGGCCACGGGCGTCTGATCGAGAAGGTGCAGCCCACCGCCATGGAGCGCCTTTTCGTCATTCCGTCCGAAGTCGATCTAGCCGGGGCCGAGATCGACATCGCCCGCGTGGAACGCTACCTGCATCGCTTCCAGGAGGCCCTGCAGCCCCTCCGCGCGTTGCAGCATTACGATTATATCTTCGTCGATTGCCCTCCCTCACTCGGCATCCTGACCATGAACGCCCTCGCGGCCGTGGACACTGTGGTGATTCCGCTGCAGTGCGAGTATTACGCGCTTGAAGGGCTGAGCATGATAACCCGTCTCGTCGAGCAGGTCCGCGATTCGGGCGCCAACCCCTCACTCGTGATCGAAGGCATCGTGATGACGATGTTCGATGGCCGCGCGAACCTCTCGCAGCAGGTGCTGGACGAGGTGAAGGCGCACTTCCCGGACAAGGTGTATCAGACGGTGATTCCGCGGAATATCCGCATCAGCGAGGCGCCCAGCCACGGCTTGCCCGTGGCGCTGTACGACGGCCGCTCCACCGGGGCCGAGGCTTACCGCACGCTGGCCAAGGAATTTCTGAAGCGCCGCCACCCGCGCGCCGTCGCCGCGGCTGCGCCCCCCGCTGTCGAGCCAATCGCCCCGCCGCATGCCGTTGCGGATCCGATTGTTGCCGCCGTCGCGGCGGCCGAGACGGTCATGTCTTCCGTGCCGCCCGCTTCGCTACCGTCTCTTCCCGCAGCCGCTTCAGCACTCCCGCCAGGCTGATCTTCTTGACCGCCGACATGCGGTCGACCAGCAGCACCCCGCTCAGGTGATCGACTTCGTGTTGCACGGCCCGAGCCAGCAGCCCCCGGCATTCCAGAGTGCGGGACTCGCCTTTCAAGTCCACGAAGCCCACGGTCACTTCGGTGGACCGTTGCACGCCCGTGTGAATCCCCGGAAAACTCAGGCATCCTTCGTCCACGCGCTCGATGGACTTCACTCGACGCAGTATCTGCGGGTTGAACATCACGAGCGGCATCGACACGTCCGGATGCAGCCGCGGCCCGCCCTCACCCGCGACATCCAACTCAGGCGGGATATCGATAACGCAAACCGACACCGTCTGGCCAACCTGCTGGGCCGCCAGCCCGACGCCATTGTGGACATACATGGTCTCCATCATGCCGTCGACCAGACGCTTGAACTCCGGCGTGATCCGCGCAATCTGCGCCGCCCGGACCCGTAGCACGGGATCGCCGTAAGTGATCAGTTCAAGGGACATATCGGGTCGATGCTACGCAAGCCGGCCGCTCAATGCAATTCCAGAACCTCCCGCCACTCGCTCACAGCCCGTTTGAGGGCCACGGCCCGGTGCGAAATGCGGTTCTTTGTCGCCGCATCCAGTTCGGCGAACGTCAGCGCGAAGCCGTCCGGAACGAATAACGGGTCGTAACCGAACCCATGTAATCCGCGGGGAGCCTGGAGGATTACACCCGGACACGCGCCGCTCACGGTCCGGACCGGACCGGCCGGGTCGGCCAGGGCGAGCACGCACCGGAACCGGGCACGGCGATCCGGCCGGGCACCGAGCGTCTCCAGCAGTTTCCGGTTATTGGCGCCATCATCGGTCGGCTCGCCCGCGTAACGCGCCGACCGCACGCCGGGGTCGCCGTCCAAGGCGTCGACCTCGAGGCCGGAGTCATCCGCCAGCGTCCAAAGCCCGGTAACCCGTGCAAGAGCCACGGCCTTCAGGATGGCATTGGCCTCGAACGTGGCGCCGTCTTCCACGACCTCGGGAGCCTCAGGATATTCTCTGAGGTCCGTGGCGTGCACGTTGTACGGGGCGAGAATCGCGCGGATCTCGTCAAACTTGTGCCGATTGCGAGTCGCGATCAGCAGTCTCATGGGATATCACGGTTGGAGCAGTGTGGTGCACCCGGAGGGATTTGAACCCCCACACCTTGCGGCATAAGAACCTGAATCTTACGTGTCTGCCAATTCCACCACGGGTGCCCGATAAGGGACCTCGGAAACGGGTGCATGGATACCAGAAGGTGCGCCGCCGTGTCAACACCGGCAAGCGACCTTTTTGCGATCACGCGATGGGCATACCGTCAGCTCAAAGGAGGTGGACGGTGGTGCAGCCGGTATCGCCCCCTTTTTCCTTGTTTCGGAAAACCCGCCCCGCCTATAGTCCACCGCATGAGCGGCGCCCTGATCATCATTCCGACCTACGACGAAAAGGAAAACGTCGGCCCCATTGCGAAAGCAATCTTCGGGGTCAAGCCGGACGTCCACATTCTTTTCGTCGACGCCAACTCGCCGGACGGCACGGGTCGCATCGTCGACGGCCTGGCCGCCGCCGACCCTCGCGTGCACGTCATCCACCAGGCCTCCAAACAAGGGCTGGGTCGCGCCTACGTCGAGGGGTTCAAATGGGCGCTGGCAAGCGGGTATGACTTCATGTTCGAGATGGACGCGGATTTCTCGCACAACCCCGCGGAGATCCCCAGCTTTCTCAAGGCTGCCGAGCAGGCCGACTTGGTCCTCGGTTCGCGCTACGTGGGCGGCATTCGTATCACCAATTGGCCGCTCCGCCGCTTGGTGCTCAGCATGGGTGGCGCGATCTACGTGCGCTGGATCACCGGCCTCCCGATCACCGATCCCACCGGTGGGTTCAAGTGCTTCCGTCGACGCGTGCTGGCCGCCATCGATCTCGACACCATCAAATCCAACGGTTACTCGTTTCAGATCGAGATGACGCATACCGCCTGGATGAAAGGCTTCCGCATCGCGGAAATCCCGATCACGTTCGAGGATCGACGGGCCGGCTATTCCAAGATGAACTCGCGCATCTTCCGCGAGGCGCTGTGGATGGTCTGGCGGCTCGTGCTGCGCAACGGCTTGCGCCGCTCGCCCCGGCACCAGGAGCCGCCCGAGGAGCCCGTGCGCTGATGGGAGGCGCCCCCCAGGGAATCCCGACCGCCGCCGACCTGCTTCGCGCCTTGCGGCCCAGCCAGTGGACCAAGAACGCCGTTGTGCTGGCCGCCTTCTTCTTCGCGCTCGGCGACCGCGGCCAGTCGGTCTCGTGGGCCTCGATCCCCGTCGCCCTGGCCGCCGCGGCTGTCTTCTGCCTGGTTTCCAGCGCGGTCTACCTGATCAACGACGTCTGCGATGTCAAGGCCGACCGCGTCCACCCGATCAAACGTCTGCGTCCCATCGCGGCCGGCCGGGTGTCCATGACTGCGGCCCTCCTCATGGCCGGGCTGCTGCTCGTCGCCGGCGGCTTACTGGCCATACGCCTCACCCTGGGCTTCGCCGCAGTGATCGGCGTTTACGTGCTGACCCAGATCGCCTATACGCTCTTCCTCAAGCGGATTGCCTTGGTCGACGTGTTCGTCATCGCGCTCGGGTTCGTCATGCGCGCGGCCGCCGGCGGCCTGGCGTTGCAGGTTTACCTGTCGCCGTGGCTCCTGCTATGCGCCTTCCTGCTGGCCCTGTTCCTGGCCCTGTGCAAACGCCGGCACGAGAAGATCCTCCTGGGAGGTGCCGACGCCGACACGCACCGTCCGAGCTTGGAGCAGTACGACCGGCAACTCCTGGACCAACTCATCGGGATCGTCGCCGCTTGCGCCATCGTGTGCTACTCCATCTACACCCTCTGGCCCGACACCGTCCGCAAGTTCGGCACGCCGCTTCTCGCGCTCACGATCCCCTTCGTCATGTTCGGCATCTTCCGCTACCTCGACCTCGTCTACCGGCGGGAAGGCGGCGGACGCCCGGAAAAAACCCTGCTCTCCGACGGCCCCCTGCTGATCGACCTCTTTCTCTACGCCGCCGCCGTCCTGGCCGTCTTCGCCTGGGCGCACCTGAAAGGATACCAACCATGAGTGTTCGCGTTCGCTTCGCACCCAGCCCCACGGGACAAGTTCATATCGGCAACATCCGCGCCGCGATCTTCAACTGGCTCTTCGCCCGCCACGAGCAGGGCCGGTTCCTGCTCCGCATCGAAGATACGGACAAGGAACGCTCCACGCCGGAAGCCGTGAAAGCCATCGTCGATGCCCTGACCTGGCTGGGGATGAACTGGGACGAGGAACCGGTCTACCAGTCCACCCAGCACGCCCGCCACCGGGAGGCCGCCGAACGGCTCCTGAGCGCCGGCCGCGCCTACAAGGAGGACAAAGGCGGCACCGGCCAGGGCGAGTGCATCGTGTTCCGGATGCCCGGCACCGACATGGCCTTTCACGACGAGATCAAAGGCGACCTGCGCAAGAAGGCCGAGGACATGAAGGACTTCGTCATCGTCCGCTCGGACGGCTCGCCCGTGTTCCATTTGGCCAACGTGGTGGATGACGTTACCATGGACATCACGCACATCATCCGCGGCGACGATCACGTGGAGAACACGTACCGCCACGTGGCCTTGTTCCAGGCCCTCGGCGCAACAGTTCCCAAATACGCCCACCTCCCCATGATCGTCAATGCGCAGGGCAAGCCCTACTCCAAGCGCGACGGCGCCGCGTATATCGGCGATTTTCGCGACAAGGGTTTCGATCCGCTCGCCCTGTTCAACTACCTGGCCCTCCTCGGCTGGTCGCCGGGCGACGATCGCGAGAAGATGACGCGTGAGGAGATGATCGCGTTCTTCACGCTCGACCGCATCAAGAGCGGGCCGGCCCAGATGGACCTGCGCAAGCTCTCGCACCTTAACGGCCTTTACCTGGCCGAACAGCCGATGGAGACCTTCAGCGGCGGCGTCCGCGCCTTCCTGTCGAAGCTTGACTGGGGCCAGGCCCTTGACGAGACGCTCTTCCTCGACGTCTGCCGGCTCATGCAGTCGCGCACGCCGCTCTACTCAGCCGCCGAGGTGTGGAAGTACTTCTTTGTCGAACTGCCGGACTACGACGCGAAGGCCGTGGAAAAGCAATTGCGCAAGGACGGCGTCAAGGCTGTGCTGACGCAGATAAGAGCCGCGCTGGCGGCAACCGATTTCAGCCAGCCCGCGCTGCTCCAAGCCATGCGCGGCGTCGAGGCCGCCAACGGCGTCGGCGAAGGCAAACTCAACCAGGGCTTGCGCGTGGCCGTCACGGGCACGACCATCGGCGCCGGCATGATCGAGACCCTGGCCGTACTCGGCCGCGAGCGTTCGCTCAAACGCATCGACCACGCCCTCGCGACGCTTTGCGGGTGAGGGGCGGGAGGCTCCTGCACTAGCGTGCTCACCTCCATTTCGGCTGCACAGTTCCAGAAGCCGGTCCGGACTCTATTCTCGCCGAAACTATTCTTCGCGGCATAGAACCGGCGCATGTGGCCGGGTTGTCGAGAGCGAAGGAGCCGCTGCGATTGTGCACCGGTCCCCATGCCCTATATTGATGCCGGCCCTGCCCCACCGGCACGGCGGCGCTTGCGGTAACGATCGAGAAAGTCCCTTGGGGAAAGGACCGTAATGCCTTGTCGAGAACTGGAGGGGTAGTGTTTGAGGTTGCCGGTGATCAAGCATTCGGCATTTCCAGCGATTGCGACTTCCAGGAATGCGACATCGTCAGGATCGGGGAGTGACGCGACCAGCGGCGATGCGGAAACAAGAATGCCGGCATGGAAAGTCTGATCGAGCAGTGCCGACACAAGTTCGCCGTCAAACGCGAAGCGCGGTCGCCGCAACACCTCCGCGTACTCTCCGAGCAGGCGGGCGTCCAGGCATAATGTCAATTCTCCCGAGGAAACCATGCGGAGGAGCTCGCCGCAGGGGGAAAAGGGCTTCAGCAGTCCGGAGACGATCGCATTGGTGTCCAGGACGACGTTCATTTGACGCGGTCTCGCCGAACCGCGGCAATTTCGGCTTCAATCTCGTCCGGCCGAATGCTGTCGAGGCCGCGTTCAACCGACCGCTTCTGCAGCAACGTGACTGCGGACGTTGCTCGGGCTCTGCGAATCGCCGCAAGACTCTCTTCAACATCAGACTCGGTCACGGTCGTCAGAATGGCCACAGGACGTCCGTTGTTGGTCACAACCATTTCCCGCTCGGTTGGCAATTCCTCCCACACCCTGGCCGAGTTGCCTCGTAGTTCTCTTACGCTCAGGAATCTCATAATGCTCCTTATCGTTACCCAATAGAGTACACAATTGAGTAACGGTGTCAATCGGAAGAACACGCCGAATGTGCGGAAGCATGCGTTTTGGTGGAGCGACGGTGTCCTCGCCGCGCCTGAAGACAGCGGTCTTGTATCGCAATTTGCCTTTTGAGGGTTGCCCCCAATTGGCGGGGGGGCGCGTTGTCCAGACTGCCCCCCCCCCCCGGCACCATGTCTACACGATAGGGAACTCAAAGTGAGTCATCCTGTTATAACCCCTTGTAGTATGATTTTCTTCTTCCGTTTCGTTCCCCTCTCAACGATTGCATAATTCGTAACCGCAGCCAAGTTGAGAGCCACGAGTACCAGAATTGCCGTCACCTTGATCCACGGCGACCATTGCCAAGTGGTCATGGTCTGCCAAAAATGAATTAGTGCAGCGGTCAGAATCCCCAAAACAGTTAAACCCAGAAGCAACGTGTACACCATGAGTCCCGGAAGACATTCAAGTCCCTGGCCAAGATGCCAAGAATGGAATGAGAAGCCACCACTCTTCTTTCGTTGCAGTTGAATATTCAATCGCTTTTCGATCGCGACGAGCCGCAACCCCACTCCGCTAAGCATTGTATGACAAAAACCTAGCCATGTTAGCATAACAAATATTGTCAGGGCGACGGCTAGCCCAAATAACGGTGATAAGTCTTTAGTGAGAACAACTACTCCAACAACCGCCGAAATTACAATAGGCGGAATTGCATACTCGCTCATTGCATGGGACTTCATGAAGTTCCCCCCGTTTTTTGGACAGGTGGTTAAGGTATAGCCAACGGTCCAACAGGACGGGAGATTTGATATGGCAGCGAAGCGGAAAGTGCACACGAATGAGTTCAAGGCGCGGGTGGCGCTGGAGGCGGCGAAGGG
>CAITUY010000170.1 GCA_903895695.1 uncultured bacterium | reverse complement strand
CCCTTCGCCGCCTCCAGCGCCACCCGCGCCTTGAACTCATTCGTGTGCACTTTCCGCTTCGCTGCCATATCAAATCTCCCGTCCTGTTGGACCGTTGGCTATACCTTAACCACCTGTCCAAAAAACGGGGGGAACTTCATGGGAATAGCGTACGGCTATTCCGGGAAGAACGGAAATCCCTGCATCGCCGATATTGGAGGGGGAAAACACCCTAGCGGCCTGGTGTTTTACGCTTCGATGATCTTATTGCGGATGGCGTAGCGGACGAGATCCGTCACGGAATGAAAGTTGAGCTTATGCATGATGTTGGCGCGGTGGGCGTCCACCGTCTTGATGCTGACGCCTAGCGTGACCGCGACCTCCTTGCTGGTCTTCCCTTCGGCCAGCAGTTGAACGATTTCACGTTCGCGTGTCGTCAGGTGTTGGACCGGGCCCGTGTCGCCCTGCACAATTTTGCCGGGGTTCAGATAACCGTTCAGTACGACTTCCGACACTATCCCCGTGAAGAACGGTTTGTGCCGGGAGAGCGATTCGATGGCGGAAACCAGCAGGCGCGACGTGTCCGCCTTCAGAATGTAGCCGTGGGCGCCGGCGGCGAGCACCTCGCTCACCAATTGGTCCGACTCGTGCATGGTGAGGATCAGCACTTCGGCCTTGGGGAGCGACTTGCGAATCTGGCGCGTGGCTTCCAGGCCATTCAGTTCCGGCATCGACACGTCCAGGACGATCACATCGGGCTCCAACTGCGTGGCCAATTCCACCGCTTGGCGGCCATTAACGGCTTCGCCGCAGACCGTCCAGCCGGGTTGGTTCTCGAGGACCGTCCGCAATCCCTTCCTGACGAGTTCGTGGTCATCGGCGATCAGGATCTTCATGGGGCACCCTCCGTCCCTGTTCCGATGGGTGCGCTCGCGCGCACGGTTGTTCCCAGGCTGCTCGATTCAATCTCGAACTGGCCGCCCAGTTGGCGCATGCGTTCGCGCATGCCGGTCAACCCCACGCCCACCTTTGCCACCGCTCCGTCGTTGCGCAGGACCAGCCCCTGGCCGCGATCGGTGACTTCGAGTATGACCGTTGCGTCTTTACGCTCGATCCGGACCGTGGCCGTCGTGCTGCCGGAGTGGCGATGGACATTGCCCAGGCTCTCCTGCACCACCCGAAACAACGCCCGCTCCGTGTCGGCCGGCAACCGACCCACGGCGGCGCTGGCGTCCACGGTCACCTTGATCCCGCTGCGTTGCATGAACCCGTCCGCGTACTCCTGAATCGCGCCGGCCAGACCCACCTCGTCCAGGGCGGGCGGGTGAAGCTGGTAGGACAACGTCCGCAATTCGCGCTGGCAATGCTCGACTATCGCCTGGCTGTCGGCGAGGAGATTGTCGGCGGTGCCGTCGCGGCCGGCGCTGCGTTGTTGCACGAGGCCGAGATTCATCGCCACGGCCGCCAATTCCTGCCCGGTCGCGTCGTGTAATTCGCGGCCGATCCGCAGGCGTTCCTCGTCCTGCGAGCGCAAGAGATGCGCGGAGAGTTGGCGCACCTCGTCCTCCGCCTGCCTGCGTTCGGTGATGTCGCGGACGACCCCGGCGAGCTGGACGAGCGCGCCCGTGTGGTTGGCCAGCGGGGTCAGGGTGACTTCTCCCACGCGCTGGCCTGCCGGGTAAGCGGCGCTATCTTCCCACCGCACGGTTTTGTGTTCCCGCAGCGCCTCCCGGCACCGGCCCAGCATTTGGACACATGAAGCTGGCGGCAGGACTTCGTCGATCCGTTTGCCGGTGATCTCGTCCCGGCTGAGCCCGGTCATGGTGAGAAAGGCGGCGTTGACGCACAGGTATCGATAGCTTTCAGGGGCTTCGACTTCGAGCAGGAAGAGCGAGTCGGAAACGCCCTCGAAGATCAGCGTGAGGTGCTGTTGCTGGAGGGCGATGCGTTTCAGCAGGAAGGCGGCGAATCCGAAGTATCCCGCGCCCGTGATAATGACAAACGCCAGCCCTTTCAGCATTTCGAACTCGCTCAATTGGTCGATGGACCAGGCCTTGCCGGCTGCGATGCGGCCCGAGAGGACGATGTAGGTGCTGCAGAGGACCATGTAGCCCAAGGCCAGGCAAAGCGCTGCCCCGATCGGATGAGCCGCCATGCGGCCGATCCGGGTTGATGAGAGGGCCATCACCGCAATCAGCCGACCGGCCAACCGGGCGCCGATGCGCCGCTGCAGTCGTGATGCTCCTTCGATCTTCCCCTTGGACGGGACACTCATGCGGTTATCCTTGCGGGGTGCCATGCTGGGCGCATGATACGTGTACTCCCCACCACAAAGGTAAGCCAGGACGCCTAGCCCTTGCAGTGGGGTATAACCCTACCGCGCCGGGTCAGCGCTAATCTATTTCGCGGAGGTGTCTCAGCCTTTCTCCGATGGCCGGATCGCGCGCCACCCGTCATCATGCCGCTGTCTTACCGGGTTGCTGGCGCCGGGTGCACGCTTCCACCACGGCCTATGACAGGTTCGGCTGCACAACAAGTAGGAGAAGACGCTCATGAGCAATAAGTGGAATAGGGGTGCTATGGTGGTCATCGCGGCCTGCGGCCTGGCCGCGGGCCTCTTCCCGGCCGGCTGTGCGACCACCGATAAGACGAAGGTCCCGCCTGTCACGGTGGGGGACATTGTGAAGATGAGCAAGGACGGGTTGCCGCCGTCGGAGATCATTGCCAGGATTCACCAGTCCGGGACGGTCTACCGGCTGAAGGCCAGCGAGTTGGCCAAGCTCAAGGAACAAGGGGTCTCCGATGAAGTGATCGACTACATGCAGAAGACCTACATTCATGCGCTCCAGCGCGACCAGCAGTTGGAGGACGCGCGGTACTGGACGCGTTGGGAGGATGGCTACTGGTATGGCGGACTGCCGTTCGGCTGGCCGTTTGACCCGCTCTTATACGGACCCCCCGTCGTCATCGTGCGCGAACCCAACGAAGGCATGCGCACGCCCATGTCGCCCCGGCCGGGCGGCGGCCATCGCCATGACTGACTTTCGGCCTGACGGTAGTTGGCTGGATCGGCGCGCATTTCTAAGGCGCCTGGCGTTGGGCTGGGTTAGCATGAGCGCGTTAACGACGATTGGACAGATTATGAAAACGGACCCAGCGACCACGCCGAAGATGCCCGTGCTCTTTGTCGGCCACGGCAGTCCCATGAACGCCCTTGAGGACAATGAGTTCAGCCGTGCCTGGGCGGGCCTCGGGGCGGCACTGCCGCAGCCCCGCGCGATCCTCTGCGTCTCCGCGCACTGGGAGACCGACGGGACGCGGGTCACGGCCATGCCGAAACCCAAGACAATTCACGACTTTTGGGGCTTCCCACCCGACCTCTACAAGAAACTCTACCCGGCGCCCGGTTCTCCCGAGTGGGCCAAGACGACCCGCGGCACGATCCGTTCGACGACGGTCGAACCGGACATGAGTTGGGGCCTGGACCATGGAACCTGGTCCGTGCTCTGCCGCATGTTTCCCGCCGCCGACGTGCCCGTGTTCCAACTGAGCCTCGACCGCAAGCTGCCGCCGCGCCGCCACTACGAGATCGGCCGCGAACTCGCGCCCCTGCGCGAACAGGGCCTGCTCATCGTCGGCAGCGGCAACTTGGTCCATAACCTGGGCATGATGGAATGGACCGACAAGGCCTTTGACTGGGCGGCGGAATTCGATTCGAAGGTCGCGGCACTGATCGGTAAGCACGATCACGACGCGTTGATCCGCTATGAAGCGTTGGGACCCGGGGCGGCACTGGCCATTCCCACCAACGAACACTACCTGCCCATGCTCTATGCGCTGGCCCTGCAGGGGAAGGATGAGCCGCTGGACTTCTTCACCGAGAAGGTGGTGCTCGGCTCCATTTCCATGCGCGGGTTCAGGATCGGATAACCCCTCAGACCGTAATCACGATCTTGCCCTGGGTGTGGCGTGTTTCACTCATGGTCAGGGCTTTCGCGGCCTCGGCCAGCGGCAGACGCGCCGCAACCCGCGTGCCGAGACGCCCTTCTTCAATGAGGCCGGTCAGCGTGGCAAGATCGTCATGGCTGGGACTGCCAAAGACGTAGAAAGCGTGAGTCCCGCTTTGTTTCAAGGTTTCGACTTCGTCCGGATCAATGATGGAAACCGCGCGCCCGGTGCGCCTCAGCAGGGCCATGCTGGCGGCCAGGACGCCACCGCCGGCGCAGTCGAACACAACGTCGACGCCGCCGTGCGAGGCGTGGCGTACTTTTGGCAGGAGATCGCCGGAGGTGTAGTCGATCGGCTCGTCGCAGCCCAGGCTTCTGAGGTAGGCGTAATTCCGGTGGCTGGCGGTCCCGAGCACGAAGGCGCCCCGGTCTCGCGCCAATTGCACGGCGAAGGATCCAACCCCGCCGGCTGCCCCGTGAATGAGGACGGTCTCGTTCGGTTCCAGTTTTGCGGCATCGAATAGCGACTGGTAGGCGGTAAGCGCTGCCAGCGGCACGGTGGCGGCTTCCTCGAAGGTCAAGGCTTTCGGTTTCAGCGCGACGCTGCCTTGGGAAACGGTGACGTACTCGGCGTAGGTGCCTCCATTGATGACCGGTTTGCGGCAGTACGCGTAGACTTCGCTGCCTTCGGGAAAGAGGTCGGCCCGGGCGCCCCGCTTGCAGACGATTCCGGCCACGTCCCAGCCCGGTATCACGGGGAACTTATGCGGCAGCCGGCCCTGGAGTTGGCCCTCCGTGATCTTCCAGTCAACCGGGTTCACGCCCGCGGCCTTGACCTGGATGAGGATCTCGTCAGGCTTGGGGTCAGGCACGGGCAAGTCCATGAGCCGAAGCTTTCCCGCTCCACCGAACTCGGTGATCGCCATAGCGCGCATGCCTGCACCTCGTCTCTCATTCGGACTCGACACCGTGACCTGTAGTCAGGTTGCCAAGTCGACGGTGGGCAATGCCATCGGCGGCACCCCCAAACCTATCCTCTAAAAACCTTAGCGCCGGAGTCTCGGGATCCGGCCGGGTGCGAGGGGGGAGGAGTAAGACTTTTCGAATGATCAACTGCGCTTCAACCCGATGGATTCCGGCGTCCGCGCGCGCCATGCTGCATTGCTGTCATGAGAAAAGGAATCCGCCTATGAATCCGCTGAAACAGCTTGCAGGCCTCGGACAATCCGTGTGGCTGGACTACATTCGCCGCCAAATGCTCACGAGCGGCGAGCTTAGACGGATGATTGAAGACGACGGTCTGTCCGGGATGACGTCCAACCCAACCATCTTCGACCAAGCTATCGCCGGCAGTCACGACTACGACGAACCGCTGCGCGCCCTGGCGCGCGCCGGCAAGCCGGCACAGGACATTTACGATGTGCTCAGCGTTCAGGATGTCCAGATGGCGGCCGACGTGTTCCGTCCCGTCTACGACCGGACGGAGGGCCGCGACGGCTTCGTCAGCCTGGAAGTCTCGCCGCGCCTGGCGCACGCCACGGATCTGACGATCGCGGAAGCGCGCCGTCTTTGGCACAAGGTGGACCGGCCGAATATTTTCATCAAAGTCCCGGGCACACGGGAAGGCGTGCCGGCCATTCGCGAGCTCATCGGCGAAGGCATCAATGTCAACGTGACGCTCTTGTTCGGGCTGCCGCGCTATCGGGAGGCGGCCGAGGCTTACATCGCCGGGATCGAAGCGCGCACGGTCGGCGACCTGCCCGCGGGGCGTGTGGCGTCCGTGGCCAGTTTCTTCCTCAGCCGCATCGATGTGCTCGTCGACGGCATGCTGGAGGCGCTGGTGCGACGCGGCGGAGCGCAGGCGGAACTGGCGAAAGGCCTGCAGGGCCGGGTCGCCATTGCCAGCGCCAAGGCTGCGTACCTTGCGTGGAAGGAGATCTTCGAAGGCGAGCGCTTCCAGCGGCTGGAGGGGAAGGGGGCGCGCCCGCAGCGCCTGCTGTGGGCCAGCACCGGCACCAAGAATCCCGCGTACAGCGACGTGAAATACGTGGAGGCGCTTATCGGGCCCGATACCGTCAACACGGTGCCGCCGGAGACGCTGCGCGCTTACCGCGATCACGGCGATCCGAAAGTGCGCCTCCATGACGGCGCCGTCGAGGCGCGCCGGGCGCTGAAACAGTTGGTCGAGGTGGGCATCGATCTCGACCAGGTGACGCAGCGGCTCGAAGACGAAGGCGTGGAGAAGTTTATGCAACCGTTCGATCATTTGCTCAAGACAATCGAGGATCGGCGCGCGGAGGCATGAGTGGGGGAGTAGGAGCCTGGAAGCCAAGAAGAACCGGGACGATGAGAGGTGGCTTGTGCGCCGGACAGTCGTGGCGATGACCCTTCTGGCTGCCGCCACCCTGCCGCTGGCGGGAGGCTGCCATGGGGCGGCAGCAAAGGACTTGGACGTGACAAAGGGAACGCAAGAGGACCACCGCCGCACCAACCATCTCGCCGGCGAGAAGTCGCCCTATCTTCTTCAGCACCAGCACAATCCGGTTGACTGGTATCCATGGGGCGAAGCGGCGTTCTCCAAGGCGCGGGCGGAGAAGAAGCCGATCTTCCTTAGCATCGGCTATTCGACGTGCCACTGGTGCCATGTCATGGAACGCGAATCATTCGAGAACGAGGAAATTGCCGGCTTCCTGAACGCGCACTTCGTGAGCATCAAGGTGGACCGCGAGGAGCGGCCGGACGTCGATCGCGTCTACATGACCTTCGTGCAGGCCTCGACCGGGCAGGGCGGCTGGCCGATGACCGTGTTCCTGACGCCGGAACTGAAGCCGTTTTTCGGCGGCACGTATTTCCCGCCAAACAGCCGGTTCGGCCAGCCCGGTCTCAAGGATGTGTTGACCCAGGTGCAGGAGCTATGGGCCTCGCACCCCGGCGATCTGCGGCAATCCGCCGACGGCATCGTGCGGCAGCTAAGCGGGGCCGCCGCGCCGCCGGCCACGACGAACCTGGTGTTGTCGACCGCGCTGCTCGAAAAGGCGGCGGACCGGTTGGAGGCGGGATATGATCCGCAATACGGCGGCTTCGGCCCGGCTCCCAAGTTTCCGCACCCGAGCCAACTGCTCTTCCTGCTCGCCTACGGCGCTTCGCACGGGGACCGGGAGGCGGTGCGCCGGGTGCTCTACACGTGCGACCGCATGGCGGCCGGGGGCCTGCACGATCAACTTGGCGGCGGTTTTGCGCGCTATTCGACCGATGCGCAGTGGCTCGTACCCCACTTCGAGAAGATGCTGTATGACAATGCGCTTCTGGCCAGCGTCTATATCCAGGCCTACCAGGAAAGCGGGGAGTCCCGCTATGCTGACACGGTCCGGGACATCCTGGGTTATGTCCTGCGCGACATGACCGATCCCCAGGGCGGCTTCTATTCGGCCGAGGACGCCGACAGCGAGGGCAAAGAGGGCAAGTTCTACTGCTGGACCCTCGCAGAGATGACCGCACTCCTGACGCCGGCTGAACTCGAGACAGCGGTCCGCACCTTCGGGGTCACGCAGGACGGGAATTTCGTGGACCACAGCGACCCCAATCCGCTGCCCGGTCAGAACGTGCTGAGCCTTGTCCACCCGGACCTGAAGCCGGGCCAGGATAAACTGCTGGCCTCGGCCAGGAAGAAGCTACTGGCAGCGCGGTCGCGCCGGGTTCGGCCGCACCGGGACGACAAGATTCTCGCTTCGTGGAACGGGTTGATGCTGGGCGCGTTTGCGCAAGCCCACGCCGTCCTCGGCGACAAGGCGTATCTCGAAGCGGCCCGGCAGAACCTGGGTTTCGTGCGGAGCCGGTTGTGGGACCGGTCGAGCCACACGCTCTATCACCGCTGGCGCGATGGCGAACGGGACTCCGTGCAGTTGCTCGGCGGCTATGCCTTCATGCTCGCCGGTGTGCTGGACACCTACGAGGCCACGCTGGACGCCGACACCCTGGGGTTCGCACTGGAACTGGCGGATGCCATGATGTCCCGGTTCTACGATCGCGACAACGGCGGCTTCTGGCAGACCCCGGCGGATAATGCTGATCTCATCCTCCGCTCAAAGGAGGACTACGACGGCCCGGAACCCTCCGGCAACTCGGTGGCCACGCTCGCGTTCCTGCGGCTCGCGGAAATCGCCGGCCGCGAGGACCTGGCCAAGGCCGCTGAATTGACGCTGCGCTCCTATGCCGGACGCCTTGAGGAACAGCCCGGAGCGCTGCCGCACCTGTTGCTCGCCGCCGCCCTGTGGACGGAGCCGCGCACCCGGGTCGTGATCGCTGGCGACGCGCGGTCGCCGGCCGGCCTGGAGTTGCTGCGCGCAACGCATGCCGTCTACCGGCCGTTCAAAGTGGTGATGGGCACAACGGGACCGGTCGAGTCTTTTGCGCGGACCCTGCCCGCGGTCAACGGCAAGCCGGCCGCGTACGTGTGCGTGGGAACAACCTGCCGCCCGCCTGTCACCACGGCACAAGCCTTGCGAGAGAGCTTGCGGTGAGCGGGATGTCCTTCTAGGTAGGGCGAGGGCCTCCGGCCCCGCCGTGACAGGGAGGTGACAGTGACGTGCCACGCACGGCGCGGCGAGGACGCCGTCGCCCTACCAATACATGGAGGCCATTGGGCTACCGGCGGGGACCGCCGGCTCCAGATCGTGTCCTGGAGCCGGCCGTCCCGGCCGGTAGAGACGGGTTTGCCCCTCTACTCGGCGGGCTGCCAGGTTGAGTCGGGGTTGTACGCGTCGATGCGGGGCGCAAGCTTGGCTGTGCGCTCGCCGAGGTTCTTCTGGTACACCTTGCCCTGCTGGTTGACGATGAACGTCATGACCCCGGTATTGCCCCACTGGATCGGGTAGGCCAGCAAACCGAATCCGGCCACCATGTGGTCGTTGATCACGTAGTCGTACTTCCCGCCCGGCGCGTCCCGGCCTTGCTTCTTGAGGATCCGCAGGACATACCCATGAAACGGCGTGCAGTGTTTCGGCTCCCCCGGCGTCTTCGCGTTGGCCATGAAATACCCCTCGTCCTGCGCGTTGGCGACCAGCGGGCCGAAGGGGCTCTGTTCTTCGCCGGGCACCGTTTCCCAGTAGAGACCGCTTTTCGTCCCGGGCTTGCTGCGGAAGCGCTGGGCGTACTCCATGACTCCGTTGCCGGCCCGATCCTTGGAGGCGTAGTCCCGTTGGGCCTGAACGTAGGCGTGGCACACCTCGAGGGCGCTCAGTTCATCATGACCGATGCGGCGGTTGAGGATCTCCTCCTTGCCCGCCGGCGTGTCGAAGAACCACTGTCCGTTGGTCGAGACGAGGGGGATCGGGAACGGCCAGTGTTTGTCGCCGAGCCGGATCGTCACCGTTTGATTCGCCTGGGTTGAAAGCTCGGAGAACTCGCCCACGTGCTGGGCGAAGCCCCGCAGGTGATTCGCGCGCGCGACCGGGTCCGGGTCGGCGATCTCGCTCCAGGTGGGACCGAACAGTTTCAGCAGGGCGTTCGTATCGCCCGCCTGCGCGGCCTCCCGTAAGGCCGTGAGCGCCTGGTCCGGCGAGGCAAACCGCGATTGAGTCTGCTCGTTCACGGCTGGCGCGGCTTGCGCGGCGGCAACGCCGCCCAGCACGCAGGCCATCAAAGCCGCCCATCGTCGAAGCACCGATCGTGTCGTATTTATCGCATGCATATTCGTATCCCTTTCACTTTTGTCCCAGAACCCAAGCAGACCGTCTTCATTGGCCGGGCTGGCGGTGGCCGGCCCCGCCGCGGCTACTGGCGCCGCGCGAACTATCCGTCTTGGTCGTCGAGGGATCGGCGTAGCCTGGCAGAGCGGCTTCCGACGGCTTGGGCGCTTCACGCGGCTGGGCGGCTGCCGCGGACGCTTCCCGCTGTGCCCGGGCCTGAGCGTCCCTTCGTGCCGCTGTTTCCTCGGCATCGCGCTGGGCGCGCAGCGCCTCCCGTTGCGCTTCCGCCGTCCGGTTCGCCGCCTCGGCGGCGTGCTGACGCTCTTGTTGGCGTGCGGCCTCCTGCGCTTGGCGCTGGACCTCTTGCTGCCGCGAGGCTTCGGCGGCGCGGCGCTGTTCGTCCTGCTGCCGGTGTACGGCTTCCGCGTCGTGTTGTTGCCGCTCGGCCGCCTGCTGCTTGGCTTGTGCCTGCGCCTGCTGGCGTGCCGCATTCTGCTGCTGGATAAGGTCCGCTGCGCGGCGCCGCTGCTCGTCCTGCTGCCGCGCCGCAGCCTCTTCGGCCTGCCGCTGGTGCGCCGCTTGTTCAGTGAGACGCTGCTGTTGCTGCTGCCGCGCTGCCGCCTCTTCTGATTGCCGCTGGTGCGCCGCCGCTTCGCTGGCGTGCTGTTGCTGCTGCTCTCGAGCAGCCTCCTGGTCCGCCTGGTGCTGGTGCGCCTCAGCCTCCGCCTGATGCTGGTGGGCCGCTGCCTCGGTCTGTTGCTGGTGTGCCGCCGCTTCAGCCTGATGCTGGTGTGCCGCCGCTTCAGCCTGATGCTGGTGTGCCGCCGCCTCGCCCTGGTGCTGGCGCGCGGCGTCGTCGGCCTGGTGCGATTGCTCGCGCGGGTGTGCCTCCGTGGGCGGCGTTGAGCGGCTCTCCCGGCCGCGCGCCTGCTCGCCCTGCACATTGATGCCGTTGCGTGACATGCGAAACACGTCGTCAGCCAGCGTCGTGTGCCGCGCCTCGCGGGCGCGCGCCTCGCTCTGGACGACGACCTGCCGCGGATTCTCGTGCGCGGTAGGCGCAATCGGCGGACGAAAGAGCGTCAAGGTCGATCCCGAAAGCCTGGGCCGGGGGATCGGGTCGCCCGCCCGCAGATTCTGGGCGACGATCGTGACCGGGTGGATGTCCTGGTGTGTCACGGCGGCGATGCGGTTGAGGGGCGGACCTACATTGATGAGCCGGCCATTCTGGTTGGCGATCCGGTTCTGCACAACGCCCGCCGAATGGAACATCCGCTCGCCGCGCGAACGCTCGAAGCGGTGGCGTCCCACGCCGATATCTGAGAAACGGTCGACCGGCACGAAGGTGTAGGCGTCCCAACCCAGGCCGCAGTTGAAGTCTGCGGCTATCGCGCGACCCTGGAAACAAAGCCCGAGGCCTGCGTCGAAGGTGATTTCCGGCGGCAGCGGCGCCCACCCGATGGCCTCGTCGGAATACCGCCAGCAGACCCAGGCCGGCCCCCAGACCCTATCCGGCCGCCATAGCCAGCCGTAACGGGGGTGGTGTCGCCAGCGCCCGTAGTGAAAAGGTGCCCAGCCCCACGAGTACGACGACTGCCAGGCCCAGCCGTAGTCGGTGTAAACCCAGTGGCCGCCCTGGCAGTAGGGGCTCCACCCGGGGTCCGCCAGCACGGTCGTGGGTTGCCAACACCACTCCCCGTCAAGGTCGACCCAGTTTCCGTAGGGCGCCAGCGTTTCGTAAAATGTGGAATAATCCGCGGCATCGGCAGGCGGTGCTGTCTCGACGGGCGGCGCCATGACCGTTTCCTGCACGACATCCTGAGCCGGCAAGGCCTCCACGGCAGGCACGGCGCCGGGTCCCGGCGCGGGGGGCTCATTCTCGGCGCCGACTTGCTCCAGCACCGTCGCGACGCTGGGAGCAGGCGCGACGGCGCCCGACGCCGCGGCGGCCAGCGTCCGGCCGTGCGCGTCGATGGCTTCGATCGTCTCGGCCGACATGCCGAGATCGCTCAGGTAGAGAATCTCGTCCACCGTCAGCGCATAGGCCACGGGTGATTCGTTGACGTACCCCAGCAGCGTGCTCTCGTTGACGCCAGCCTTCACCAGTTGGACGAGATCCTCGAAGCCCTCCGAGGCGCGTCCCTGCCGGGCAGCGCCCAGGGTGAGAAGCATGGCGAGGCAGACAATCATCACTCGGCGCATGGCTCGAATCCTCCGGGTAGCGAAAAATGCAGTGAACGGTGAACAGTCAACTGTTCACTTTTTCCCGCAACCCCTACTTCTTCTCGGCATCGGGACGGAACTTAATGCCGCAACCCACGGCTTTGGTTTCCGGTGCGGCGACAGGCTTGCCGGCCACCAGCGCGTTGACGGCATCGCTGAGGTAGTGCTTCTTGGCCTTCGTCGCATCGTACGTGGAATCATCAATAGTCCCGTGGTACACGAGCTTGCCTGCAGCGTCAAATAGAAAGGCTTCCGGGGTGTGCGAAGCCCCGAAGGCGCGCGCGACCGCCGATGTGTCATCCATCACGTAGGGAAACGCGTAGCCCTTGTCGGCGGCCAGCGTCTTCATGTTCTCCAGCGAGTCGTCCGTGAAGACAGTCGGATCGTTGGCGTTCACGAACACGGCCCCAATGTCTTTCTTCACGGCGTCGTTGGCGATCTGGACCATGCGATCCTGCCAGGCCTTGACGAACGGGCAATGATTGCAGGAAAAGATCACGAGTGTGCCGGCTTTGCCTTTGATCCCGGCCAGGGTCGTCGCCTTGCCGTCCGTGCCGGTCATCTTCACGTCCGCCGCCGGCATCATTGCGCCGATGGCCAGCGTTTCGCCTCGCACTGCCGCTGCCGCCAACAGAATCGCTCCCACCGTTACCATACCCAACTTCGCTATGTTCATGGTCGTGCCTCCGTTTGTTTGTTTGGTTTCAACAGTGCTTCCGCCTCGCCCTGGTAGCGGTCATAGTCCGCCGGGCCCTCCCACCATTGCCGCAGCCCGCCTTCCGGGCCGAAGAAGAACGAGGATGGAAGGGTGCCCGTCCAGTTTGTGCACAAGGTGTCAATGAACGCGTCATCCGGGTTGTTGATGATGTAGGAAGGGAACGTCACGCCCTGCTGGGCCAGAAACTTCACTACCGGGTCGCGCTTGCCGGAAGCATCCGCTGAAACCAGGATCAACTTGATCCCGTGGCTGGCGTAGGCTTCATGGAAACGCACGATGCTCGGGAACTCCTCGCGGCAGGGCGGGCACCACGTGGCCCAGACGTGCACCAGCGTGGCCGTCCCGCGGGCCTGGCTCAGCAGGCCTTTCAGGTCGACCGCGGTGATGGTCTTTGGCGTGGGGGTCGCGGCCTTCTTCCCGGCATCTGCGCCAGCCGCCGCCACGGCGGCCAGCAGCGCGAGCGCGAGCACACCGGCTGCCGAACCGGGATTCACGAGCCGCGCCCACCGCTCTGGTCTTGGGTTCATTTGGGTTTTGCGTCCGCCCGCGGAAGCGCCCGGTCGGCTTTGGCGGCGAGCACGAAATCGCTTTCGGTCAACCCGTCGATCTTGTGGGTCCAGACCCGTACGGTGACTTTTCCCCAGGTGAGCGTGATTTCCGGATGGTGCCCCTGCTGCTCCGCGATCTCGCCTACAGCGTTGGTGAAGTCCAGGGCCTGGCGGAAGTTCTCGAAATTGTAAAGTTTCTCCAGGTGATGGTCCCGAACCGCTTCCCAACCGCCGCCCAGTTCGCCCAGGAGCCGCTGGAGTTCCGGTCCCTTCAAGGGCGGCACTCCGCCTCGGCAGGGTACGCACGTTTTGTCCGCCAGTGTCGTTGTCATGCTACTCGCCTCCAATCTGTTTCAGCGTCTCACAGGGGCGCAGCACGGCGTAACCGGGGGAAGGCGTAGTTGCGGCGGCTAAAAACCTCAGTTCTTCGGCCGGGGTTTCCGCGTTAACATGAACGCTGGTGCGTGTGTCTTGGGTAGGGCGACGGCGTCCCCGCCGCGCCGTGACGGTCGCGTTCCTGTCACGGCGGGGCGGGGACGCCCTCGCCCTGCCTTGAATGGCGAGGCAATCCCGTCTTGTCCTCTGACGATTCGCTGTCCTCTTCCCAACCGCCGCCGAGCGCCTTGTAGAGTTGCACCACGGTCAGGACTTGGTTGAGTTGAGTGCGGGCCAGCGCGTTCTCCGCCGGCAGAAGCTGCTGCTGGGCTTCCAGCACCTCGAAGTAGCCGGCCCGGCCGGCTGTGTAGCGCTCGACGGACACCTTGACCGCCTCCTGGTAAGCGCTCACCGCCCGCTCCAGCATGGCGCGCTCCTCGGCCAGTTTGCCGCGGGCGACCAACGCATCGGCAACCTCCCGGAACGCGTTCAAGGCGGTCTGCCGGTACGTCAGCCGCGCCTCCTCCCACGCTTGTTGGACTTCGAGCCGGCGGCCCGCCAGCCGCCCCCCCTGAAACAGGGGCCCCGTCACGTTCGCCGTGAGCGCCCATGCCCGCGCCGAGCTGGAGGAGATCGTCGACAGCTCCGGGCTGACCGCGCCGAACAGGGCGGTCAAGCCGATGTGAGGCAGGAAGTCCCCCATGGCCACGCCGATCCGGGCATTGGCCGCGCGCAGGAGCTGTTCCGCGCGGCGCACGTCGGGACGGCGTTCGAGCAGCGCGGAGGGCAGACCGGCCGGAATCTCCGCCGGCACCTCCTGCCGCAGCAAAGTCGCCTTGCGCGGGATGGGACCGGGATTACTGCCCAGGAGAATGCAGAGCTGGTTTTCCTTGAGCGCAATCTGCCGCTCCAGGCCCGGAATGGTGGCCGCCGTCTCGGCCAGCGCCGCCTCCGCGCGGGAGCTCTCCAGTCGCGAACTAACGCCCCCTTGAAGCCGGTCGCTGAAGACCTTCAGGCTCTCGCCAAAAGAGTCGGTGGCGCGGCGGGCGATGTCCAACTCCTGGTCCAGTTCCAAGAGCTCGAAATACGCCTGCGCCACGTCGCTCTCCAGGGACAGCACTACGCTGCGGCGGGCCTCGTCGCTGGCCAGGTACTCGGCGAGCGCCGCCTCCTGCAGCCGCCGCACGCGGCCCCAGAGATCGATTTCCCAGGCGATGTTCAAGGTCCCGATATACGCTCCGGCCGTGCTGCCGTTCTGCCCGGGCGCGGCGTTCCCGACCACCGCGTTGCGGCCCCGGCTCGCCTCGAGCTGGTAACCGAGGCCCGGGAAGAATTGGGCGCGGGTCTGCACGACAACGGCCCGTGCCTGTTCCATCCGGGCCAGGGCAATGCCGACATCGTAGTTGTTCGTAAGCGCCGTCCGGATCAGGGACGCCAACGTGTCGTCCTTGAGGACATCCCACCATGGCAGATCGGCGAGCGACGCGGTTTCCGCGGCCGCCTGTCCGCGAAAGGTTTCCGGCGTGTTCACGGCAGGCCGGCGGTATGTCGGGCCAATCGCGCACCCGGCGACGAGGAGCAGAACCAGGCTGGGTGAGAGAAGGGCTCGCAAGGGCCACAGGGGTCTCTGGAGCGGAGCCGCTTCCGGCTCCGGCAGCTCCTGGCGATGACCATTCGCGACGAGCCGGCGCGGGAAGCCGCGCCGCTCCATGACTGCTTCGGCAGGCGCGAGGAAGGTTCTCTCTTGCGTTATTCCCCCAGCCTTCATGAGCTTCCCGCCTCCGATCTAGGCTTCCGGCCGGCGCGCTTTTCGATCATGCAAAACAGGGCCGGTATCACGAAGATGGCCAGCCCCGTGGCCGCGAGCATGCCGCCGATGACCACTGTCCCGAGCGTCTGGCGCGATATGGCGCCGGCGCCCGTCGCAATCCAGAGCGGTATGCAGCCGAACACGAACGCCAGGCTGGTCATGAGAATCGGCCGCAGCCGGAGCCGGGCGCCGGTCAGCGCGGCGTCGGTCAGCGACTTTCCGCTTTCGTGTTCCCGCTTGGCGAACTCGACGATCAGGATGGCGTTCTTGGCCGCCAGGCCGATGAGCATGACCAGGCCGATCTGCGCGTAGACGTTGTTGACCATGTGGCGCGACATCAGCGCCGCAAACGCGCCCAGCACGGCGATAGGCGTTCCCAACAACACGCTGAATGGCAGCGACCAGCTCTCGTAAAGCGCGGCCAGGATGAGAAAGACGAACAACAACGAGAGGCTGAAGATGGCCCCGGGCGTGACGCCCTGCTGCGCCTTCTTCTCCTGGAACGACATGCCCAGGTAGTCGTAACCCATCTCGCGCGGCATGGTCTTGGCAAAGGTCTCCTCCAGCGCCCGCATGGCCTGCGCGGAGCTGTAGCCGGGCGCGGCGGCGCCATTGATCTGGGCGCTGCGGTAGAGGTTGTAGTGCATCGTGAACTCCGGCCCCGACCGCGATTCGATCCGGGTGAGCGCCGAAAGCGGCACGGACTCGCCCGTGCGGCTGCGCACGTTGAACAGGCCCACGTCCTCCGCCCGGGTGCGGTACGCGCCCTCCGCCTGCACATAGACCCGCCACTGGCGGCCGAACCGGTTGAAGAAGTTGATGAAGTACCCGCCCATGAAGGTCTGCAACGTGCGGTACACGTCGCCCAGCGCCACGCCCTGTTTCAACGCTTTGTCAGAATCCACCTTCATGAAAACCTGAGGCACGACCGGCAGCAGCGTGGTGTTGATAGAGGCGATTTCGGGCCGCTTGCGTGCCGCCTCGAGGAAGCGATTCACGTTATCCACGAGGTAGGGAATGTCCTTGCCTGCCCGGTCCTCCAGCACGAACGTGAAGCCGCCGGCGCTGCCGACGCCCTGGATGGCGGGCGGCGAGAAGCAGACGGCCGCGGCTTCCGGCAGCCGCGCGAGTTCGCGGTTGAGGTGCGCCTGGATGGCTGCGTACTGTTCCGCCGGCTTGTTCCGCTGGGACCACTCGTCGAGGGTCACGAAGAAGAACGCCACGTAACTGGTCCGCACGAAGCTCAGGAGGCTGAAGCCCATGATGGTCGTGTAGTACTTGACGCCGGGCGTGTGCGCCAGGATCTCCTCCACTTTCTTGCAGACCTGCTCCGTGCGTTCGGCCGAGGCGGCATACGGCAACTGGACATTGACGTAGGCGTAGCCCTGGTCGTCCTCCGGCACGAAGCCGGTCGGCAGGTGCGCGCCGAACAGGCCGGCGGCCAGCGCCGCGACAACCAGGCAGACCAGGCTGACGGCCGTCTTGCGGATCAACGCGCCGCACACGCCCAGATAGCCGGTCGTGGCGCTGGTGAACCCGCGGTTGAAGCGCGCGAAGAAGTGCGCCAGCGGCCCATGCGGCTCGGGGCGCGGCCGCAACAGCATGGCCGAAAGCGCGGGACTGAGCGTGAGCGCGTTGAAGGCCGAGATCAGGACCGAGATGGCGATGGTGACCGCGAACTGCTGGTAAAGCCGGCCCACGATTCCCGACACAAAGACCGTCGGCAGGAACGCCGCCGCCAGGATCAGGGCGATGGCGACCACGGGACCGGACACTTCCTTCATGGCCAGGATCGCTGCGTCGCGGGGCGTCATACCTTCCTCGATGTGCCGGGTCACCGCCTCCACCACGACGATGGCGTCATCCACCACGAGCCCGATCGCCAGCACCAGGCCGAACAGGGAGAGCGTGTTGATCGAGAATCCGAGCAACGGGAAGAACGCGAACGTGCCGATCAGCGAAACCGGCACTGCCAGCATCGGGATTAGCGTCGCCCGCCAATTCTGCAGGAACAGGAAGACCACCAGTACGACCAGCACAATCGCCGCGAACAGCGTCTTGACGATCTCGCGGATGCCCTCGGTGACAGCGAGCGTGGTGTCGAGCGGCACGGCAAAGTCGAGGTCGGGCGGGAAATTGCGTTTGAGGTCGGCCATCAGCGTCTTGGCGCGGTTCCCCGCATCGATGGCGTTGGCGCCCGGCACCAGGAACAGCGCGATGATGGCCGCGGGCTTGCCGTTGATGCGGCCCGCGATGTCGTAGTCCTGGGCGCCCAGTTCGATGCGGGCCACGTCCTTGAGGCGCACCAGGGAACCGTCGGGATTGGCGCGCAACACGATGTCGCCGAACTCCTCGGGCGACCGGAGCCGGCCCTGGGTGCGGACCGTGTAGCTGAATTCCTGGCCGGGCGGAACCGGGACGCTGCCGATGCGGCCCGCGGGATTGACCGTGTTCTGGCTGTTAACCGCGTCCACGATCTCCTGGACCGTGATGTTGCGCTGGGCGAGCTGGTCCGGCTTGACCCAGAGCCGCATCGCGTACTGGCCGGCGCCGAAGACCACGGCGCTGGCAATGCCCGGCACCCGCGTGAGCTGATCCACGAGATTGATGTAGGCGTAGTTCGCCAGGAATACGTTGTCATAGGTGCCGCGCGGCGAGGACAGCGCGAAGAAGAGGAACGGCGTCTGGAACGCCTTCTGCACCGACACGCCGAAGTTGCGCACGTCCGGGGGCAGTTGGGGCTCGGTGAGGGAATAGCGCAACTGCGTAAGCATGTGGTCCGTGTTCGGGTCCGAGTTCACGTCGAAGTTCACGTACATGCGCATCAAGCCGTTGTTGGCATTGATTGAGTACATGTAGTCCATGTCGTCCACGCCGCTCATCTGCTGCTCGAGCGGCGTGGCCACGGACTTCTCCAGCGTCTCGGCATCCGCGCCGTCGTAGGTCGCCTGGATGAAGACCGAGGGCGGCACGATCTTGGGGAACTGCGCGATTGGCAGGCCGACCATGGACACGAGGCCGATCACGACCGTGACGATGGCGATCACCATCGCGACGATGGGGCGGTTGATGAAGAAGCGGGACATAGCGGCTACCTCGGCGCCGCCGCGTCGGGCGTGGCGTTCGTCGTGACGGCGGGCGTATAGGGCTGGGGATTCACGAGCATGCCGTCCTTGGCCTTCTGCAGGCCTTCCGCAACAACGCTTTCGCCTTTCTGCAGCCCGCTTTCGATGATCCACAGCGCCCCGGCCACCGGGCCCACCTGCACCGGCCGCAGGTGCGCGCGGTTGTCGGCTCCCACGACCACGACCTGGTAGTTGCCCTGCAGTTCGCCCACGGCGCGCTGCGGCACGAGCAATGCCGCGTGCCGCACCCGCGTGAGGCGAATGCGCGCGAACTGGCCGGGCCGCAGCAGGTCGTCGGGATTAGGGAAGAGTGCGGCCATGCGCAAGGCCCCGGTGCGGGGATCCAGTTGGTTGTCCGCGGCATAGAACTGCCCCTGGCGCGGGTACACGCTGTCGTTGGCCAGGATGAGATCCAGCCGGGTCTCGTCGTTGGTCTCGCCGCGGGTCGACTCCGCCACGTAGTGTGCCATGAACGCCAGGTACTCCTGTTCGCTTACGCTGAAGGAGGCCTTGATCGGGTCCACCGTGGTCACGGTCGTCAGTTCCTCCGTGTTCGGGCCCACGAGATCGCCGACCACGGCATTGGCCAGGCCGGACAGGCCGTCCAGCGGGGACGTTACCTTGGTGAACTCCAGGTTGACCCGGGCCTGCTCGACCGACGCCCGGTCGCCGCGCAGCGCCTGCACGGCATCGTCGAGTTCCTGTTGGCTGACCGCCTTTTCGGCCGCGAGCGGGGTCAGCCGCTTGACGTCCATCTCGCTCTTGCCCAGCCTTGCCAGCGCCTGGTCGAGCACGGCTTGGAAAGGCCGGGGATCGATGTCAAACATCCGGTCGCCCTTCTTGACTTCCGAGCCTTCGCGGTAGTTCCGCGCCATCAGGTAACCGGAGACTTGCGGGTGGACGTGCGCGTGGACCAGGCCATCCAGGGTGCCGATCCACTCGGCGAACACGGGCATGTCCTTGGCGATGACCGGCGTAACCTCGACGACCGGCGGGGGTGGGGCAGGGGGGGCAGGGCGCGTGCAGCCGGTCGCGACCAGCAGGCCCGCGGCAATTCCCGCGAGGCCAAGGTAGAAGCGGTGGGTAGCCCCAAGCGGTTGTGCCGTCCCTGGCTGTCGTTTGTTTGCCGCCATGGCAGTATCCTCGTTTTCCTCAAGAGCTGACGCGCATCCACGCCTTTAGGTAGGGCGACGGCTGCCTGCCCGCCGTGGCGGGTCCCGCCGCGCCTCTTCCTTCCTGGGCGTTATATTTCGCCTTTGGGGGAGAATGGCCCGTTGCCGTCGTCCCATCCATCGTCCAACCCCTGAAGAAGCCATTCGAAAGGCCTTACGTCCAGGACGAACAGTCAACACAGGGAGGGGTGATTTGCGGTACATCTCCGCGAGCCTGTCTGCCTCTTGTGGAGCGGCGCGGCTTCCCGCGCCGGCCTGCCCTGAGTGGCAATCGAAGGGCCTGCCCTGAGCGGCTTCCCGCGCCGGCCTGCCCTGAGCGGCATCGAAGGGCCTGCCCTGAGCGGCATCGAAGGGCCTGCCCTGAGTGGCATCGAAGGGCCTGCCCTGAGTGGCAATCGAAGGGCCGGAGCCGGAAGCGGCTCCGCGCCCAGTGGCAGGAGGGCCTTTGGAAGGGTGGCCTTCGCGCTCCGCGCGAAGGTCAACAGGCACGACTCGGTATTACCCCAGTGGGCCTGTACGTAGCCGCGCCGCCCCTTTCACAACTCATCCAACGGACTCTCCGCCGTCGAATCCATGCCGCGGATCACGTGCGTGTAGATCATCGTCGTCTCGACGCTCTCGTGGCCCAGATACTTCTGCACTTCCCGTGGTGGGCGCAGGGTCAGACCTGGAAACTAGCGTTTCCCCCGCGAACGGGATTGTGTATTGAAGAAACTCCCACGCACGGTATAAGCCAGTGGCAGACGGCTGGGGGGCAGAAGTAGGCTGATGTTTCAATGGTGT
>CAITUY010000169.1 GCA_903895695.1 uncultured bacterium | reverse complement strand
CTGGCCCAACACTACGCCGACGAAATCATCCGCTTGACTCGCCAAGACCATGCCCGAACTCGCCTCCAAGAAGACCGCAAAACCTCAAACTCCCGAAAGAATGCATCCCAGAAGCGGCCAGATTAGATGCGTTTGCCCTGCACGCTGTTCCATCCGCGCTTGCCGCCCATTCTTCTCTGTGGTAAGCATCTCCTTTCTCCTTGAGCTAGGGAAGAGGACGAGACCATGCCAAATACGTTGTTGATGGGCGCCCAGTGGGGTGACGAGGGCAAAGGTAAGATTGTGGACTACCTTAGCCGCGACGCCGACGTCGTCGTGCGCTATCAGGGCGGCAGTAATGCCGGCCACACAATTGAAATCGGCGCCGAGCGTTATGTCCTGCACCTGGTTCCCTCAGGGATCCTTTACCCCGGCAAGACCTGCGTTATCGGCAACGGGCTTGTTGTCGACCCGACGGCCCTGGTCAAGGAGATCAAGGACCTTATCGCCCGCGATATCGCCCCCGCGGGCCGCCTGCACGTCAGCGATCGCGCCCAGGTCGTTCTGCCCTATCACAAAGCGCTCGATGCCGCCCGCGAAAAGCGCTCTGCGGCCGGGGCGAAAATCGGCACGACCCAACGCGGCATCGGGCCGGCCTACGCCGACAAGGCCTCGCGCCTTGGCCTGCGCATGGGCGATCTGCTCGATCCCGGCGTGGCCGACGTGCTGCGCACCCGAACCACCGAAAAGAACCGCTTGCTGGCCGACATGGGCACCGACCCCGTCGACGCTGACGCCGTCATCCGGGAGATGCGCGAAGCGGCGGCTTATCTCTGCCCCTACGTGACGGACACCGTGCCCCTCCTCAACGCCGCATGGCGCCAGGGTCGCACGATCCTGTTCGAGGGCGCCCAAGGGACCATGTTGGATATCGATTTCGGCACGTATCCCTTCGTTACCTCGTCCAACCCGACCAGCGGCGGCGCCTGTGTCGGCACCGGCCTGCCTCCCCAAGCCGTCCAGCGTGTGCTGGGCGTCGTAAAGGCTTACACGACGCGCGTGGGCGAAGGTCCGTTCCCGACCGAATTGAATGATCCCACCGGCGAGCACCTGCGCCAACGCGGCCGCGAGTTCGGGGCCACCACCGGCCGACCGCGGCGCTGCGGCTGGTTCGATGCCGTCGTGGCCCGCTACTCGGCCATGGTCAACGGCATCGACCGCTGGGCCGTCACCAAGCTCGACGTGCTCGACGACTTCGAAACGATCCGCGTGTGCGTGGCGTACGAAGCTGACGGGCGCCGGTTCGAGACGGTCCCCGCCTCGAGCGCCGTGCTCCAACGCTGCAAGCCCGTCTATCGCGATTTCCCCGGCTGGAAGGCAACCACGAGCGGCTTCACCCGCCTCGAGGACCTGCCGGCCAACGCGAGGGCCTACGTCAAGGCCCTGTGCGACCTCACGGGCGTGCCGCTGGGCGTCCTGTCGGTCGGGCCCCAGAGGGCCAGTACGTTCGTCGTGGATCTCTAGTCGATGGCCGGATCCGCCCAAATTACCGCCGGCCCGCGTGTGCCCGTCCACGTGGCCGTGATTATGGACGGCAACGGCCGCTGGGCCAAACAGAACGGCCTGCAACGAATCAAGGGCCACGAGCGAGGCGCCGAGTCCGTGCGTATGGCCATCCGCACGTGTCGCAAACTCGGCATCCGCTACCTTACCCTCTACGCCTTCAGTGTCGAGAACTGGGGCCGGCCCAAAGCTGAAATCGACGCGCTGATGAGGCTGCTCCGTAAGTTCTTGCGCGACGAGGAACACGAACTGCACGAGAACAAAGTCCGCCTCCGCGCCATCGGGCGCCTGGCCGACCTGCCGGAGAGCGTCCGCGCGGAGCTCAACCGCGTCATGGCCGCTACGGCCCATCACACCGGGGGCACGCTCGTCTTGGCCCTGAGCTACGGCAGCCGCACGGAAATCGCCGCCGCCGCCCGGGACATCGCCCGCCAGGCCAAGGCCGGGACCCTGGACCCGGAAACAGTCAACGAGGCCACGGTGGCCGCCCATCTGTACGCGCCGGATATCCCGGACCCCGACCTGATGATCCGGACGAGCGGCGAAATGCGCCTCAGCAATTTTCTCCTTTGGCAATTGTCGTATGCCGAACTGTACGTGACGGACGTGCTCTGGCCGGATTTCCGCGAAGAGCACCTGGTGAAGGCCGTGGAGGAGTTTTCGGGCCGCCAGCGCCGGTTCGGGCTGCTCGGCTGAGAGGTCTGCCCATGCTGTGGAAACGCATAATCAGCGCCGTGCTCCTGCTGGGCTCTGCCGCCCTGCTCCTGTTCGTGCTGCCGGCCGTGGTCGGGGTCGTGGTGCTGATGGCCGCCGCCGCCCTGGGACTAATGGAGTTCTACACCATCCTTAACAAGGCGGGCATACCGGCCTTTCGCTTGCTGGGAATAGGCTCCGGCCTCGTCCTCATGGCCGGCCTATTCCTGGGCCTCAATGCCTCGACCCTCCTGCCGGCCTCTATGGGCCGCCTTGCGGCCGAGGCGCCGCTGCTCCTCTTTGCCGTCATCGTCTTCGTCGTCTGCGTTCGACAGTTTCCCCAGAAGAACAATCCCCAGCCCCTGCCCACGATCGCCTGCACGATGATGGGTCTCCTGTACGTGCCGTTCCTGCTGGCGTTCATGCTCTTCCTCGCTTTCCGCTGGGAGCCGGTGACGTGGGGCCAGCCCTTCGGCCCCACGGCCCATGCCCTGATTCTCTACCTCGTGGTCGTAGTCAAATCGTCGGACATCGGCGCCTTTGCGGTCGGGCGCACGTTCGGCCGGCACAAACTGTTTCCCCGCGTCTCCCCCGGCAAGACCTGGGAAGGCCTGGCGGGCGGGCTCGTGGTCGGCGTCCTGATGAGCGCCCTGATCTTCTGGTGGCTCGGCCGGGGCCTGCCGCATGCCGCGTTCGGCTGCCTGGTCGTCACGCGCACCGACGCCTGGGTGCTCGGGGCCGTGCTTTCCGCCATCGGCGTGGTCGGCGATCTGATCGAATCGCTCCTCAAGCGCTCCGCCGGCCTGAAGGACTCGGGCTGCACCATCCCCGGCATGGGAGGCATCCTGGATGTCCTGGATAGCTTGCTCTTCGCGACGCCGGCCCTCTACTTTTACCTCTTGTGGGCGGCGGTCGTCCGGTGAAGGACCTGGAACACGCCATGAAGAAGAAGGTTGTCATCCTGGGCAGCACGGGCTCGATTGGCGAGAACGCGCTCAAGGTGGCCGCCGCCCTGCCCGACCGCCTGCAAGTGATCGGCCTGGCCTCAAGAACAAGCTATCCGCGACTCTTGGAACAGGCCGCCCAGTTCAAGGTGAAACGCCTCGCCGTCGCCGATCCCGCGGCCGCCGAGGCTTGTCGCGCCGCGGCCCCGCGTTCGGTGTCCGTCTCGGGTGGCGACGATGGCGTCGAAGCCCTGGCCGCCTTGGAGGAAGCCGATATCGTGCTCTGCGCCCTGGTCGGCATGGCCGGGCTGCGGTCCGTGATCGCCGCCCTGCGGCAGGGCACCGATGTTGCGCTCGCCACCAAGGAAGTGCTCGTGGCCGCCGGCGGCCTGGTGATGGACACCGCCGCGAAACACGGCGCGCGCCTGCTGCCCGTGGACAGCGAGCACAGCGCCATCTTCCAATGCCTCGAGGGCCGCGACCCGGCCTCCGTGCGGCGCCTGGTCCTGACCGCATCGGGCGGGCCCTTTGCCGGCCGCCACGACGTCGATTTTGACAAGGTCACCGCCGCCGAGGCCCTCAAGCACCCGCGTTGGAACATGGGCCGCAAAGTCTCGGTTGACTCCGCCACCCTGATGAACAAAGGCCTCGAAGTGATCGAGGCCCACTGGTTGTTCGGGGTGCCGTTCGACCGGATCGATGTGGTCATCCACCCCGAGAGCATCGTCCATTCCCTGGTTGAATTTAACGACGGAAGCCTGCTCGCCCAACTCAGCCAGCCCGACATGCGTTTCGCCATCCAGTACGCCCTCACCGGCCCGGCCCGGCTCGACACCGGCCTCCCGGCGCTCGACCTGGCGCGCCTCGGCGCCCTGCATTTTCGTGCTCCCGACCCGATTCGCTTTCCGGGCCTCGGGCTAGCCCGCCGTGCCGCCCTGACCGGCGGAACGGCCCCTGCCGTCATGAACGCGGCCAACGAAGTGGCCGTGGCCCGTTTCCTCACGGGCGGGCTTTCTTTCGCCGGCATCTGGCATACCGTCGAGGCCGTTCTCTCGGCCCACACGCCGCACCCCCGGCCAACGCTCGATCAGCTCATGGCCGCCGACCTCTGGAGTCGGGCTGAGGCCGAACGATCCATCACCGCCGCCCAGCCGGCCGTCCCAGGAGCCCCCCTATGTTGATCACCGTCTATACCATTGTCGTCGTCGCGCTGTTGTTCGGCCTGACGATCTTCGTCCACGAACTCGGCCACTTCCTCGCCGCCAAGGCGTGTGGACTCGTGGTGGATGTCTTCTCCATCGGGTTCGGTCCCGCCGTGTGGAAACGCCGGGTCAACGGCGTCACCTACAAGATCGGCTGCCTGCCCCTCGGCGGCTACGTCGCCCTTCCCCAGCTCGACCCCAGCGGCACCGCCCTCGTGCAGGGAACCGATGCCCCCGACGATCTCAAGCCGTTCAACGGCGCCGGCGGCAAACCCGAGGAACCGGTCCGCGCACTGCCGCCCATCGCCCCGTGGAAACGCATCATCGTCTCCGCCTCGGGCGCGATCGGGAATATCATCCTGGCCGTGATCATCGCCTGGGCTGTCTACCTCATCGGCAAGCCCGCCACGCCGGCCGAGCGCAGCGCCACCGTGGGCTATGTGGATAAGGAGAGCGCGGCCTGGCAGGCCGGCCTGAGAATCGGGGACGAAATCCTTACCGTGAACCGCGAGCCGGTCAAGAACTGGATCGATTTCATGATTGTCTGCTCGCGTTCGACGCAGGCGGTCGTCACCGTGTGTCGCGAGCGGACGACGCTCACGATGGACATCCCGACCGAACGGGGAATGTTCGGCGAACAGACCATGCGCGGCGTGGACGGCCGCAGCCTGTGCATGGTCGATGCCGCGGAAGAAGGCATGAGCGCCGCCCGGGCCGGCCTGGTACGCGGTGACATCATCGTCGGCTTCAATGGCCAGGAGATCATCAGCCGCGCCCAGTTGATCGCCCTGGTCGGCGACCGCAAGGGCCAGGCCACCCCCATGAAGGTGCTGCGCAACAAAAAGATCATCGAGTGCACCGTCACGCCCGACTACGACGCCCGCGAGAAACAGGTCCGCATCGGTATCCGGTTCAACCAGACCGAAGTCGACTTCGACGAGATCGCCCACCCGCGCCCCATGGACCAACTGCGCTCGCACGCGACGGCCATCGTGCGCGTCCTCTCGGCCCTCACCACGCCCGGCCAGGCCGGCCCCGCCTCGCGCTCCGTCGGCGGGCCGCTCGCCATCCTGATCAACTACTACTACATCGTCCGCGCCAGCCTGATGTATGCCGTGTGGTTCACCGGCTTCCTCAACGTGAACCTGGGGATCCTGAACATGCTGCCGATTCCGGTGCTGGACGGCGGCCACATCCTCTTCTCGCTCTGGCAGGTCGTCTTCCGCCGCGCCCCCAACGCCCGCCTTGTCACCCTGATCACGAACGCCTTTGCCATCCTGCTGATCGGCGTGTTCGTCCTCCTGACAGGCCGCGATATCTGGCGTTTCACGCCGGCCAAAAAGTATTGGGATAAGATGAATGGCGGTGCCCAGACCAACGTGACGGCGATAACCGCGACCAACGCTCCATCCAAGTGAGAAAGTGTTCAGGTTTCAGTGTTCAGGAGCCCCTGTCCCGAATGGGAGAAAGGCATGAAGAAAGGTTCCGACCGTATTCATAATCCTAATCTTTGATCGTAATCAACTCTGGCTGAATGGATTACGATTAGGATCAGGATTACGATTGTGAATAGGTACTAACAACGAAAGACAAGGGACCAGAAACCTGCACGCCGATCCCTGAAACCTGAACACAGAAACCCTCCACCCTCCACCCTCAACCCCATGTCCGCCTTCCCCATCACCCGCCGTCCCACGCGCCGCCTGAACGTCGGGTCGGTTGCCGTCGGCGGCGATGCCCCGATCTCGGTCCAGACCATGACCAAGACCGATACGCGGGACGTCCGCGCGACGGTGGGCCAGATTCACGAATTGGAGGCAGCCGGCTGCGACATTGTACGCCTCGCCATCGTCGATGAAACCGCGGCCCGGGCACTGGCTGAAATCCGCCGCGAGGTCCGCCTTCCCCTGATTGCGGATATCCACTTCCAGCACACCCTTGCCCTGATCGCCCTGGACGCCGGCATCGACGGTTTGCGCATCAATCCCGGAAATATCGGTGGCGAGGATCGCGTTCGGGAGGTCGTCCGCGCCGCCGCCCCGCGCCAGGTGCCGATCCGCATCGGGGTCAACGCCGGCTCGTTGGAGAAGGATCTATTGGAAACACACGGCGGTGCCACAGCCGCCGCCCTGGTCGAAAGCGCGCTGCGCCACGTGCGACTGCTGGAGGATGCCGGGCACCCGTGGATCAAGATTTCCGTCAAGGCCTCGGACGTCCCGCGCACCGTGGAAGCCTACCGCCTGCTCTCGCGAGCCGTGGATTACCCCCTGCATCTGGGCGTGACCGAGGCCGGCACACTGCTGAACGGCACCATACGCTCCAGCGTGGCCATGGGCATTCTGCTCGCCGAAGGCATTGGTGACACGTTGCGCGTCTCGCTCACCGACCATCCGACGCAGGAAGTCCGGGTGGGCCTGGAATTGCTGCGGTGCTTCGGGCTGCGTCCCCCGGGCCCGAGCGTCATTTCGTGTCCCACTTGCGGCCGCATCCAGATCGATGTGATCGGCCTGGCCACCCGCGTGGAGGCGGAGTTGGAGAAGTTCTACCGCGCCAACCCGAACGCGCCGCGACCGACCGTGGCCGTGATGGGCTGCGTTGTGAACGGACCCGGCGAGGCCCGCGAGGCCGACATCGCCGTTGCCGGGGGCAAAGGCAAAGGCGCCTTGTACGTGAAGGGCACATTCGTCGCCACCGTTGACGAAACCGAGATTGTCTCCCGCCTCATGGACCAAGTCCGCGCCTGGCGGGGGTGAATGCGTGGGGTGAGTTCTTACCACCTCGCCATAATACCGGCATGCCGCCAAGTATTCATTCGCCACCTGCGGATGAAACTTCCACTTCACCGCCCGACCAGTTCCCGAGCCCTGGCCATCACTGGTTCCCCGTCCAACGGCACCACGCGACCGCTTCTAACTTCGTCGCGTCGCCGCTTTGCCTCGTCGAGATGAGCCCGCTCGACCTCCGGCGCGACATGGGTCTCAATGTATGCCACCAGACGCTCAGCCAGCGATTCCTTCGAGTCGTCGGACAGGGCGAGGGCCTGGCTATAAACATCATCGATTGTTACCGTCATATGGGCACCTCCTATGTCCGTCGTTTTCACCTGCAACCAGTATGGTATTGCCCGGTGCGCGTGTCAATTCAGCGCGCTGGCACTTCAGTCTCTGTCATTGCCGTTCCTTGAAGACAAACTGTTCTGGCATCACCCTTGCCGTCGTGTTCGGCAATCATTCGATTTTCTCAAAGCTCAGACGTGCTTCAGGGGCATCCGCGTAAGAGATGAGATAAGCGTTTTGATACGACCGAGGCGGCAAAAGCATCCTCCGCAGATTCCTACGGTCAGCGTCTATAGCTCGTCCGTTTACCCAGAGGGGCTTGACCTCGATGACAAGAAGGTTGTTGCCGTCGTTACCTCGTTCGTGAACGATGATGTCTGGTCGCCGTCTTGCACCTTTCGCATCAACCTTTGGCTCGGAGTTCTTGCCTTGGCGGTTGTACTCGCAGTTTACATGCCAGTCAGGCAATTCAGTTTGAATGAGGTGGGCTAGCTGAGCGGAGATCGTCTGCTCATGTGCATGACTGCGGATTAGATCTGCGTCGGCAGCGAGAAATCGCTGACAGACAGTCTCAAGCAGCCGTGGAATGAAGTTCCCCCCGTTTTTTGGACAGGTGGTTAAGGTATAGCCAACGGTCCAACAGGACGGGAGATTTGATATGGCAGCGAAGCGGAAAGTGCACACGAATGAGTTCAAGGCGCGGGTGGCGCTGGAGGCGGCGAAGGG
>CAITUY010000168.1 GCA_903895695.1 uncultured bacterium | reverse complement strand
GGCAGCCCCATGCGCGTCAGAAACACCAGCGCGTCCTGGCCTTCCTTTTCAAAGGCGATCCGGTTGTGCTTGAGCTTCCGCGCCATGAGCATCAGCTTCTGGGTTTTCTTCCAGATGTAACCGTGACGTTCCTGGCCGGTTTTGCCGCGCGGCATATTGAGTTCACCGGTCGCCAGGTTCACGTGCCGCCACCGCAGCCGCCCCAGGTCGGCCGGACCGAGCCCACAGTTGACCGCCAGCAGGATCATCGCCTGCATGTTCTTGGGGGCAATCGCCACCACCTTGTCGATCTGCGCGCCGCTCCACAGGTTGTCGGACGTGTCCCTGACGCCCGCCCGCATCCGGTACTTCTTCATCGCCGCCTTGGTGGTGTTGGGAGACTTCCAGGCGGTACCGAAGGCGGGCATGGGGGCACGGCCATTGTCCGCCGCCCATTTGAACATCGTCTTGAGGAGGCTCTTGACCCGCTTCTCGGCGTACGGCCCGAGCTTCCGCACGGTGAGCAAGTGCTGGACATAGGCGGCAAAGAACTGATCTTTCCCACGAAAAACGTGCGCTATTCGGTTCGGTTTAGTTCTGTTGGGCCTCGAAGGCTTCCGGGCTGATATAGCCAAGGGAGCTATGCCTGCGTTTACGATTGTACCATACGGTGATCCACTCGAAGATGGCGTCTTGGGCCTGTTGGCGAGTGTCAAAGGTTCGTTGGAACACGAGTTCATTTTTCAAGCTGGCCCAGAGGCTCTCGACGACGGCGTTGTCCCAGCAGTTGCCGACGCGGCTCATGCTGCACTCCAGGGTGAACTCGGCGAGTTTGTCCTGGTACTGTTTTCCGGCGTACTGGCAGCCCCGATCCGAATGATGCAGGAGCGGGAGCCGGGGTTGGCGCTGGGCCACGGCCATCTCCAGGGCTTCGACGCAGAGATCGGCGTGCAGGGTGTCTTTCATGCTCCAGCCGATGATTTTGCGGCTGAAGAGATCGACCACTCCGGCCAGGTAGAGCGGGCCTTCGTTGGTGGGAATGTAAGTAATGTCGGCGGCCCACTTCTGATTGGGGGCGGTGGCAGCAAAGTCGCGGTTGAGGCGATTCTCAAAGACGGGATGGTCGTGGTGGGAGTCGGTGGTGGTCACGCGGAACTTACGATGGATGATGCTTTGGATGCCGTGCTCCCGCATGCGTTTGGCGACGGTGTTGCGGCAGCAGTCCAGGCCCTGTTCCAGCAGATCCTGATGGATATTGGGGCTGCCGTAACGGCAGTGCGATTCCACGTGGGCCTGCCGGATGGCCTGCACGATCTTTTCGCGGTGGTCGGCGGCCGCCGAGGGCGGCCGGTCGATCCAGTCGTAGTAGCCTTGGCGGCTGACGTCGAGGAGTTCACACATGAGCTTCACCTCGAAGTGTTGGCGGTGGTCATGAATCATTTGGAACCTCCGCGGGCCGGGGTCGCAAAGTAAGTGGCGCACTTTTTTAAAAAGTCGCGTTCGGCGGTGAGGTGCTGATTGCGCGCCAGCAGCTCGCGGTTCTGGGCGCGGAGTTGGGCCAGCTCATCGAAGCGTGGCCCGTCGACCACTCCGGCTTTGTCCGGGCGGGCATCGTTGATCCACATGGAGAGGGTCTTGCCACTGAGGCCCATGTCGCGGGCGGCCGCCAGTTGGGACTGGCCGCACCCGAGGGCATAGCGCACGGCGGCGAGCCTGAAGGCCTGGGTGAAGTGTCCCTGGAGATCGCGTTCCGCCGCAGCATTGGGCCGGTCCAGCGCTCGCGGGACGGCAGGCGGAACGGAAGACACAGAAGATTCTTTCAGGGAAGAAGACGGGACGGATGATTCGGTCATGAGCGATTCCTTTTCTGCGGGAGTCTACCCGCGATGAGGAACCGAGACGCGCCCGTCAAGACTGGGAAGGTCAGACATCTGCCAGCTGTTCTTCCGTTCGATCCGTCCCAGCAGGCCCTGGACGTACCCGATGGCCTGCCGGCTCAGATCTTGACGCCGGAAACACGGTTCCATCCTGTCGGCCAACTGCTCGAATCGCCCTTCCCACTTCGCCACCGTCGTCGCATCCATGCTCACCTACCTCAGTACGCACTGCGGGCCGTCCTTGGCCCAATAGCGCTACTATCGGCAAAATCAGCTAATGCGCAACTGTAGTACTAGCCATCCATGGCTCCGCCCTCGCTCCAAAACCTCATGGACGTCTGGTCCGCAAAAACCTCTTATCGGCTAGCCCCATCCCGGTCAGCACACTTAGGGCCCCGTCTCATTGCGACTTGGGATTCTTGTCCGCAAACCCAGCCAGGAAGGGCGGGGTGATAATGCGGACCGAGTGATTATGTGGAGTGGCGGGGCGAG
>CAITUY010000167.1 GCA_903895695.1 uncultured bacterium | reverse complement strand
CGGAATGGCCGATGTGGGCGGCAGGGTTGTTAGGCCGGGCGCTGGTCCGGCAGTACGCCGCAACGGGCGACGCGCGGGTGCTCAAGGCGCTCGATACCGCCTATGCCGGCAACCCCGAATGGGTCAAACTCGGCTGGGCGGGGTCGAACCCGTGGCCGGCGTTTGCGACCCACGGTTGGACCGGCAATCCGAAGATCGCCGGGGCGTTGACCGCCTTCTACAACGAGTTAGGGGACGAGAAGAAGAACTCCTCGTGGAGCCGGTACCGGCGCTTGCCGACAGCGGCTGATGGGAACGATCACGGCGTGCATTTCCTCGAAAGCACCACCGCGTGGGCGCTCGGTTATCTTTGGACCGGCAAGCGCGAGTTTCTGGAGGCGTGTCTGGCGTGGCACCGACAGGTCGAACGCGACTGCATGCAGCCGCATGGGGTGCCGGTGTTCGACGAGTCATACGGGCCGACCGGCGCGGGACGAAAGACCGAGACCTGCGACGTGGCCGGGTTCGTCTGGAGCAAAAACATGCTGCTCTGGATCAGCGGCGACGGCGCGTTGGCCGACCAGACCGAGCGGGCATTCTTCAACGCCGCCCCAGGTGTGTTCGGCCGCGATGGTCAGACCCATCTGTACTTGCAGCCCGCCAACCATCTTCATGGCGGCGGCCAGGCCAATTATGAGCGCTCGCACTATCCGCTGTGCTGCACGGCGGCATTGAACCGGATCCTGCCCGAGTACGTCGGCGGGATGTGGTTGGCGAGCCAGGATGGCGGCCTGGTCGCGGCCTGTTACGGGCCGTCGGTGCTCAATGCGATGGCGGGCGACCGGGTCAAGGTCCGCATCGCCAGCGAGACGGGATATCCGTTCACCGAGACGATCACGATGAAAGTGGACCCCGAACGGCCCGTCGAGTTTCCGTTGTCGCTCAGGGTGCCCGGTTGGTGCGCGGCCCCGGAGATCCGGGTGAATGGCGCGCCCGTCTCGCTCGCGCCGGTCCAAGGGTTCCAGCGCATCCAGCGCACGTGGCAGGCTGGTGACCAGGTCACGACCTATCTGCCGATGCGGGCGGCGGTCGCGACCGGCTTGGATCGGAATCCGCAAGGACCGCCGGCACCGTTTGCGTCGGTGAGTTACGGTCCGCTGTTGTTCGCCCTGCCCATTGCCGAGACCCAGGATGGCAGCGGTGCCGACCCGTCGGCGCCGTGGAAGTTCGCCGTGGCCGGCACGACCATCAAGGTCGAACGCGACACCATGCCCGCCCGCTGGGACTGGCCACTGGCCGCGCCGTTGCGGTTGAAACTACCGGCGCAGGCGTTGGCCTGGCCGGGCAACGATCCCGGAGTCTTGCCGGGCTTGGTGGACGACGGCGACGCGACGGAGGTCACTCTTGTGCCATATGGTTGCGCCAAGTACCGGATCGCGCTGTTCCCGGTAAGCGCAACGGCTTGGCGAGCGGCGGGCGGCATCGAACTGCCAAAGCAGCAACGGGCCAAGATGCTCAAGCTCCGCGAGGGCAAAGGCGTCACCTACGCCTCGGACCTGAAATGGACCAAGGCCACCGCTGGCGCCGAGACTGTGTTGGCCGATCAGAACTACAAGAAACAACCGCTGGGCATCGCCGGCCAGAAGATCCCGAAGGGCATCTGGACCCATGCGTTTCAGGATGGCAGTCCGGCCGATACGGTGATCGACCTCCACGGCCGCAACTTCGTCGCGTTCCGCGCGCTGGTCGGCTTGGACGAACTCGGCGAGCCCGGCAGCATCCAGTTCCAGGTGTTGGTGGACGGCAAGCTCAAGGCCGAAACGCCGGTGCTGCGCGGTGGCGAATCT
>CAITUY010000166.1 GCA_903895695.1 uncultured bacterium | reverse complement strand
CCGGCGTCGGAGTGATCTTCGGCTTCTGGCCCGCGCGCAAAGCGTCCCTGCTGTCTCCCATAGAGGCATTGCGTTACGAGTAGGGCGCCCGGGGCGGTCCGGCGCCAGCCATCTAAGAATGTTACCGAAGGCTAGGTGATCGCCATCGGCCGGTCATCTTTCTCTTCTTTTTCTTTCTGTGAATAACCTGAACTTCTGGGGATAACATGAAGCCCTCTTCGGCGTGCGCTGCGCACGCCGAAGCCCGGCCCGACGGGTTCTACCGGCGTCCCCGTAGTTTCAATCGGAATGAGTGGCCTGGTATTCCTGCCCGGAACGCTTTGCGCTCCGGGCAGGAATCGCGCGACGCTGAAAGCGACGCGCAGGGGTGATCCTTCCGGGCAATCCCGGCCTTCGCTTCGCTACTGCCGGCACCCGGCATAAAGCCGCCGGGCGCTCATTTGCGTCAGGCACGACTACCTGCTGGGGCTCCTAGGAGCCCCAGCGGCAGGTCAGGCTCACGCGATGACTGAATCCCAGATCGCCGAAGGGGACGAACGCATAATCAAGCCCCAAGGAACGCCAAGTGACTCCCACCCCTCCAGTGATGCCGATGCCGGCGTCGTTGCGCGTCGTAAATCCGCCCCGCAGGGCGAAAATATTTGCCATCGATATCTCCACGCCGGTGCCCATGCGGAACTTATCCATTCGGGTCTTGCTCACGTCAGCCGCAAGGACTGTGCGGCTTTTTAGGGCGGAGAACGAATATGCAGCCCCTCCCCGGAAATTGAGTGGAAGCTTCTCTTTATTATTGAGAAATTTTACCTCAGGGCCGATATTGAGCGCCGATGCCCCAAGGGTCAGGCCATGGAGAGCTTCCACACTGTAGAGAGCGCCCACATCAGCCGCATAGCCGCTGGCCGTCACATTGTCCAGGCTCTCGCGGATGTACTTGACGCCGACGCCCAGGCTCAGGGACCCTAGCGCCCGGCCATAACCCGCGCTCACGGCCATGTCGCCGATGCTAAAGGTCCCATCCGTGCCGTTCTGCTGTGAATAGGTAGTCCTGGTCAAGCTCCCGAAATTAAGGTAATTGAAGTTGGCGCCAAAGCCCTGGAGCGAGGAGAAGCCCGCGTATTCCTGGGTCAGGCCCTCGACGTACTGGTTATGCATGAAGGTGACTTCATTCGACTTGACCATTCCTAGACCGGCTGGATTGTATAGAAGAGCGTTGGCGTCCGTTGCCAAGGCCGTGTAGGCCCCGCCCAAGGCCACGGCCCGGGCGCCTGCATCCAGGAGCAGAAAATCGAACGGCTCGGTCCCGGCCGCGGTCTGGGCGCGGGCCCAACGCGGGCTCGCCGCCGCCAGGACGCACAACAGCAGGGCCATTCTTGGCTTCATCTGATGATTGCCAGCTTCTTAACAACGCTCTTCTGCCCAGGGGTGGAGATGACCGCAAAATACCCGCCCGAGGCCACGTCGTGGCCGTCGCTGTTGCGCGCGTCCCACCGCACCGCCCCCGTGCCGCTGGAGGTCTCTAATTTGGCCACGAGCCGCCCCGACATGGTGTATATCTTGATGGTCACGGCCGCCGGCAGATTGTCAAATACGATGCCTGAGACCGGGTCGCCGGCCGAGTAGGGCTTGCCCTCGTCAGCGTTGGATCCGTTGGGCTTGTAAGGAACGGGATAGACCCTCACCCGATCTAAGTTGGTGGCGATGCTGCTTCCTGCTGCCGGCAGCAATGCAAAGATGCTGAAATGTGGAGTATTGCCGCTGACCGTCCGGGAGGATGTATTCACGGAAACTCCCGCAAGCTGCGTCCAAAGCCCGGTGGCTGGGTCCAAAGACCATAGCTGCAAATCCGCGGGATCTGCGACCGTGTCGGGATAAGACAAGGTCACAACGGCGATCACACCTCCTGAAAGCGCGCTTTGGTTGTTAGACAGTTCTATCTGCAGCGCGCTGACCGGAGAGCCCGTGGGCGCGGCGGTTGTGATGACGGGGTTAACAGACACGGTCATGGTCACGGTGGAGCAATTGAGCGCCCCAGCAGGGAGCACGATCTGGGCAACTGGGTCGCCGGTTCCTGAGCCTGCGGCCCCGATGACGGACCCGGCGTTATGGAGGAGTTGTTCAGTGCGTATCTTGCCGCCGCTGGTGTACTCGTTGATGTCCCAATTGATGGGATCGACGGTCACGGTCACCACATCCGGCGCCGTATCCAGCCTGCCGGCCACGCTGAGCGCCACAGCCCTGAGATCGTAGCTCCCGGTCAAGCCCGTGACATCCCAATGAATGAAATAGGGGGCGGATGTGGCGGGGTTGGGATGATTTAGGTCGTTGGCCGGGATATTGGTCCAGACCGTCCCGCTGGATTGCTTATACTGAAAAGTCACCTGCTGGACTTCGTCCACAGTCCCGGCCCTCAGTCCCGCGATGATGGAGATGCTGTCGCCATTGAGACGGCGGCCCGCGTCCGGCGCAATGATGGCGGCCCGGACGGCGGGGAGGGTTCCGGTTGCCGCGGCGGTGGCGTAGACCCCGCCCGTCTCTTCCACGCCGCAGCGCTGCCGCGCATAAAGCGCGAACTTGTAGGCTGCGCTGGAAGACAGCACCCCGGTCGTCCATGAGGTCTGCGTTGAAACGAAGGTGGCCAGGGAGACATTAGGTGTCCCGGTGCCGCTGTCATAGTAGAGGTGGTAACCAACGATGCCCTCCGAGGGGGAAGGCAACCAGGAAAGCGCAACCCTATCCCCTCCTACGGCGGCCGCGCCCAGAGTCCCTGGCGCGGCGGGGGTCGTGGCCAAGGTGGTGAAATGGGTTGTGTCGAATCCGGTCGGCACCCCATCGCCGTTTAGATTGCGCAACCGGAAATAATACGTCGTGCAGCCGATAAGGCTGTCGTCGATCCATGACGTTGTGGTTACCCTGACGCGGCTGATAAAAATCGCACTGTCGGTCGAACGCTGAACCTCCGCCGCTGTCGCGGACGGATTCGTGTTGAGCGACCAGGATAGAGTCGCGCTGGTAGCCGTGACCCCAGAATAATTCGTGCTGGCGGGCGGCGCAGCCAGGGTATAGACGGTCGTTGGAGCCGACAACGCCCCCAAGCCCGTCGGGTTAACGCCGCGCGTTATAAGGCCATATGCGGTGTTTGTCGCCAGTCCAGTATCGAAGAAGGCGCGCGTTGGCGTGCTGGCCAGAACGGCTCCGGACGCGGCGCGTAGTGCCTGATAAGAGGTCGCGTATGGGGCGGCAGACCAACTCCATGAAATCGAGGACACACCCACGGCCACACCAGCCGGCGCTACTGACGCGCTGGGCGCCGGCGGCATGGTGGCGGTGCTGATGGGCGAGTCAAAAGCAGTGTAAGTCCTCCCATAGCTGCGAGCGCGAACTTGGAAATAGTATGTCGTGTTCGCCGCCAGCCCATTTACGACGGTCTTCGTCGAAACGACAACCAGCTTTGTGGGTGAGGAGAACGCACCCGTCAGGTCGCGCCATAACTCGTAGGTCGTACCGGCGGGATTGCCATTGGCCGACCAACCCACCGTGGCAGCAGTCGAGCTGACGCCGAGTGCGACCGTTGCCGCCGGCGCATTGGCCAGCGTCACTGTCGAACCGAGGCGCACGAAGGCGCTTGCGTTGCTCGCCGTCGTCGCCTGCACCTGGAAGAAGTAGGTCGTATTCGGCGTCAGGGCGGGGCCCATGCCACCGACGCCGAACAGCGCGCCCAGGTTCCGGGTTGAGGAGGATGCGTTCACGCTGACAAAGTTGTCCGTGGAAATCTGCGCGTTGTAAAGGGTGCCAGCGCCGTTGCCGCCGTCACCCCACGCGATCCGCGCGCTGGCCGTCGTTACCGCGACAAAGGTGGCGCCCGTTGCCGCTGGAGGCAGCAACAAAGTCGAGGTGGACGGCAGAGCCGTAAACGGCGTCAAAGCCCCGTCGTTGCCGAACGCCGCGACGCGACAGAAGTAGGCGGTATTAGCATTCAGGCCTGAGAACGTCGCCGCAGTGCTCAACGTTTGGCTCGACGCGTTGAATGAGACGAACGTTGGATCAGTGCTGATTTGCGCGATGTAAAGTGTCGTTGCCGAGTTGCCGTTTGAACCCCAATGAGCCGTGATTGCGTTGGCCGTTGCGGCCGGCGGCGCAGCGGAGACCGGCGCCACAACGCGCGTTGAACTGGCGAGTGCGACCGCGAACTGGGTGGGAACCCCAGCGTTATTCTCTGCCTCGACCCGCAGGAAGTAGGTCGTGTTCGCGGTCAAGCCCGAAAACATTGCAGAAGTGTTCAGCGTTGCGCTCGCGGCCGAGATCGAGGCGAACGCGCCATTCGTCGATATCTGAGCGACGTAGGCCGTGCCGGCCGGATTAGAATTCGCGTTCCAACTTAGGATCATGGACGTCGCTGTCACCGTGTTTGCCGCGGGAGCCGTCGGCGCTGCGGCCAAGGTCGAGACGCCCGTCGTCGGCAGTAACGGCATGAAGCCTGAAGCCAATCCTGGGCCGATGTATGCCTCGACACGACCGTAGTACGTCGTATTCGCCAGAAGGCCGGTGAATGCGGCGGAATTGGCTGCCACGGATATGCTGGATGTTCCCGTAACGAAGGATTGGTCGGTCGAAATCTGCACGTTGTAGGCCGTGCCCGCCGGATTGCCGTTTGCGCCCCAATTGGCCGACAGTCCGCTGATAACGGAATCCGTGAACGTCGTGAGCGCGGCCGCCGTCGGCGCAGGAGGGCTGATCGCGAGAACCAATGTGCTAGTGGCCGTGCCGCCCGCGTTGGTGGCGCTGATAGTGACGTTATATAGCCCCACCGAGGTCGGCGTCCCCGAGATCCCCCCGTTGTTCGCGTTGACCTGGAGGCCCGGCGGCAGGTTAGTGGCGTTAAAACCCGTTGGGGAATTAGTAGCCGTAATCGTGTAGCTGAACGCTTGGCCGACCGGACTCGTGGCGCTCAAGGAACTCGTTATGGCCGGAAGTGTGTTGATCGTCAAAGTTAAGGTAGCCGAACCCGTACCTCCTGCGTTGGTGGCGCTGATGGTGACGTTGCTTATGCCCCCCGATGCCGGAGTCCCCGAAATCACACCGTTGCTCGTGTTGATGGCAAGCCCTGCCGGCAAGCCGGTGGCATTGAAGCTTGTCGGATTATTACTGGCCGGAATCGTGTAGCTGAAGGCTAGGCCGGCTTGGCCCGTCACATTGGCATCATTAAGGACAGGCGCGGACGGGAGGGTGATTTCAAGGCTCACCGAAACCGCCTGCGGTCGACGTCTCCCCACGTAACTAGGCCACTGTGAATTGGGTTTCCGAGGTGCTAGGATAGACCAACGGAGGCCACAAAATGGCACGGAAGCGATATACGGAAGAGCAGATTGTAGGGAT
>CAITUY010000165.1 GCA_903895695.1 uncultured bacterium | reverse complement strand
CTTTCGTGGGTGAAAAACCACATTCTTTGCTCACGCGGCCCCTGTCCCACTCAACTGGCGGGCACTCATTGGGGTATGACTTTCTGAACACCCTCGCCACACACGCTCCACTCAAGCCCGCCCCAACAGCGCAACCGGCTCCGTGCACCCTGTCCTTGACTGCCAGGCCATTATCATACATGATAATGAAGTGAACGTGAGCGATACGGTATCGGAGCAGTTGAAACGGCGGCGGCAGGCGCTGGGATTGTCCTTGTCCGACGTTGCCCGGCGTGTCGGAACGTCTCCTGCCACGCTGTCGCGGTATGAACACGGGTGGACGCGGTTTGAGACCTACACTCTTCGGAAACTTGCCGTGGCTCTGGGGTGCGAACTGTCCATCCGCCTGCTCCCGAAGACCGACGCGGCACCTGCACAGTCTGGTGCGGCCGATGGCTTTGCCCATCTCAAGCGCCTGTTCTGGGACCACCCCCTCGCGGAGCAGGATCTCGAGGCGCATCCGGTCTGGGTCGTGGAACGCATCCTGGAATACGGCACCCTTGAGGATATCCATGCGCTGCAGCGGATTATGGGCAGAGCGCGCTTCCTGCGGACGGTTGCCCAGGCGGACCGGGTATCGCCGCGGACGCGGAATTTTTGGCGTCAGATACTCGCGACGGAGGGGATGTCATGCACGAGAAAGTACTCCCGAAACACAGCCTGGAACTCCTGAGTCGACTCGGCAAGGACTCCTCTCCGCTCTTGACGGGTTGGATTCTGGCGGGGGGGACTGGATTGGCTTTTCGGTTGGGACATCGGGTTTCAGAGGATCTGGACCTGTTCCGTACGGACGATCTGGACGTGCGGAAGCTGCACGACGTGCTGGCCCGGCATGGGCATTACGAGACCTTGCAGGAAGCCGATCACACCTTGACCGTGTTGATCCACAAGACCAAGCTGTCCTTCTTCCGTATTGCCGACCGCTTCCTGTTCGACGCCACGCCCTTCCGCTTCTTCGCGATTGCCGATACGCGCGACACGGCGCTGATGAAGTTGGCCGCCATTTCCGGCCGGGGCAGCCGAAAGGATTTTGTCGACTTGTACACCATCCTGCAGGACGGCCCATCTCTGTCGGCGTACTTCGGAATGTTGCCGCGGAAGTACGACGCCAGTCGGTTGAATGCCTATCACATTCTCAAAAGTCTCACATACTTCGACGACGCCGAAAAAGAGCCCATGCCGAGGATGCTGGTGCCTTTTGATTGGGCCGAATGCCGTGCCTTTTTTGTCCGCGAAGCGCGCGCTATCATTCTGCCGTAGCATCCTGCGGCGGGAGTTATGAGCGTCTGGCACGTTCGCGCTCGTTCTGGACAGTGCGGGGCGGGGCGGGTATGATGGGCTGCACACGAGACGCCCACGCATGAAACCGAGCCTTCGCAGCGTATTCCTGGTGCGGTCGGAGCACCTGAACCATCAAGGCCACCTGTTTGGCGGCGCCCTGATGGCCGAGATCGATACCGTTGCTTTCTGCCTGTTGCGGCAGGAATTCGGCACGCGCACGATCGTGACCCGGGCGGCGGAAATCAACTTCGAGAAGCCGGCCTCACTGGGCGATGCCATCACCTTCGAGGCCGAACTCGGGCCCGTGGGCACCACGTCGGTCCGGGTGTTCGTGCGGGGGTTCGTGCAGGGCCGGCAGATCTGTTCGGCCACGCTGGTATACGTGAACCTGGGGCCCCATGGGGAAAAGGCGCCGCTCGGTGGCCCGGAGGCGCCGTGAGCGAGTCCACCTGCAAAGTCGCGACGGAATGGGAGATGCCCGCGAGCGTCCTGACGGACGAGACGCGGCGGGAGTCCCCGCAGGCCGAATCGGACGCCACGGTCCCGATTGCGCAGGGCCACCCGGGCATCCAGATGACCCGGAGCCGCTTGATCGAGAACTACGCCGCCATCACCCGGGCGCGCGCGATCTTCTACCCCGTGGCTTACCAATTCCTCCGGGAACTCGGCCGCGGCCGCCAGGGTGTCGTGTTCCTCGGGCTTCGCCAGGGCGCCCGCGGGTGCGTCACGCGGCATGCCATTAAACTGTTCGACCCTGCCAACTATGCCTCGCCGGAGCAGTACTGGACCGACATGGGCCGGATCGCACTCCAGACCTCGCGGCTCCAGACCTTGCAGACCCCGAACCTCGTGGCGCGCGACAGTTACGAGGAGACCTATGGCATCGGCTACCTGCAGATGGAGGCGATTGACGGCGTCGACCTGCGCACATTCCTGGAGGGCGACCACCTGAACCGGGTGCAAGAGCGCACCAGCCGCGAGGACTGGGCGCGCTTCACGGACGTGATCTTCCGCCTCGAGGGGGGCGAGGTGCACATCCAGCCCGGCGTCGCGATTTATATTATGCGAATGATGCTGCGGGGCCTGGAAGCGCTCCATGCCATGGGGTTCGTTCATGGCGACGTGAAGCCCGCCAACACCATGATCGATCGGCTGGGCTACGTGAAGCTCGTCGACTTCGGCCGCGCCGTCCGCCTCGGCGAATCCTCGGCCTGGCTCCTGGGCACGCCGGTCTACATGGCCCCCGAGATCCATCGGCGCCAGCCGGCGTCGGTACAGTCCGATCTCTACAGCGTCGGGCTGGTGGGCATCGAGATGCTGCGCGGCAGCCCGGTGACGGGAGCGCTGTCGGATGAAGCCGACCTGCTGGCCTTCAAACTGAAGCTGGCCGGGCGGTTGCCGGAGTACCTGCCGCCCTACGTGACGCGAAATGAGCGGTTTGTCCGCACGCTCCAGCGGATGGTCGACCCGGATCCCGCGCGGAGGTTCGGTTCCGCCGGCGAGATGGACTCCGGAGCCGAAGGGTTGCTGTACGTGCACAAGCAGTTGGTGCACATGGGCAAGGATACGGAATACGGGCGCGAGCTCGAGAACTACCTCGCCAAGCTTATGGCGCCGCAGTTCGATTCGATCGGCTAGGCGCAGTCCGCGACATTGCTTGCGACGAAGAGCACGAAGGACACGAATGACGTGACGATTCCGGAAGGCTGCCCGATCTGTGGGGCCCCGGCGCCGATCAGGCATTGCCTGGACGGCAGCAGCGGGTTGCGGCGGGTTCTGTTCGGGAACCGCGTCGACCTGATGATGTGTCTCGCCTGCGGCGCCCTGTGGTGCTTTGCGTCGCACGGGGAGGATGTTCGCCAGCCGGTGGGCATCCGGTGGACGCACGATCCCCGCGACTGGCAACGCGCCTACGACCTGGATGACGGCGTGGCCCTGAGCCGCTGGCACCGCAGGCAGGTTCGCGACTTGAGTCGCGAGGCGGCGCACCCGTGCGGGCGGCGCGCGTGCCGGTTCACGCGGCGGCTACGCGCCCGCTGAGCCCGTTTCGCGGGGGCACCATCGCGCTTGAGCCGGGGGGGCGGGTCTGGTATAACCATCGTTCTTTGATTGGAGAGCCCATGACGAAGCCGATAGCAGCAGGAGCGGACGCGGATCAATTCGAAGAGTGGTTTCTGGCATCGGTGTCCGCCGACCCGATGCCTGTTGACACCCTGCTGCAGGCGCTTGCCGACCGCAGGAGCGGCGGCGACCCGGCCCAGTTGGACAGTTGGGCCGAACTCATGGAAGAGTCCCTGACCGAGCAGGGGCGAGGCGACGACGTGTTGCGCGTCCTGCGGCTCCGGTCGGGGTTCCACACCGGGAACGCGGCCTTCAAGGCCTACTGCGAAAAGAAGCTCTCGTCGCTCGCGCGTAATGACACGGTCCGCAAGGCCCTGATTGCCAGCGCGGGCTTTGACAAGACGATCTCGCTGACCGAATGCTTCCGCCGGCTGGACACGCTGATCCGCATGGCGACTGGCCTTTACTGCACGGATAAGACGTGGGGGTTTGGCGTCATCCGTAACGTCGATCCCTTCTATGGCCGCGTCATTGTCGATTTTGCCCGCAAGCCCGGCCACGACATGTCTCTGTCCTACGCGTCCGAAACCCTGCAATTCGTGGGCGAGGACCATCTCCTGGCGCGTCGTCACCGCGACGCGGCGGGGCTGGCGGCCCTGGTGAAGGATCAGCCCGCCGAGATTGTTAAGATTACGCTGCGCAGCTACGGGCCGGTCACGTCGCCGCGCCTTCAGGAGATTCTGACCGGGGAGGGTGTGGTCACGGCGGCCGCGTGGAAAGGGTTCTGGGACGCGGCGCGCAAGGCGCTGAAGAGCGACCCGCTGGTGGTGGTCCCGCCCAAGCGAAACGAGCCGCTCCAGGTTCTCGAACGCGAACGTTCGATCGACGAATCCTGGTTCCTGGCTTTGGGCGGCGAGCGCACGGTTGACGGCGTGTTTGCCCTGCTGGACTCGCTGGAAGCGGTGATGACCCCGGCCGAGCTTCCCGCGCCGGGGCGGCAGGCGGTGGGCGAGCGGCTGGCTTTTCTGCTGCGCGGCTTCGGTGACCGGGATGCCGCCGTTCGGGCCCGCGTGCTGATGGCGGTCCGGCTGTGGCAGGTCGAGGCGGCCCAGGTTGACGTGGCGCGCGAGGTCGTGCCGCTCTGGACGCCGGAAGTATTCCTGGCGGCGTCGGAGTCCCTCACGTCCAAACGCCTGGAGGGGCTCCTGCATTTTCTGGTTGCCGAGGATCGCGCCAAGACCGTGGACCTGCTGATCATCACGCTGCCGTCCATGATCCTCAACGTGCTGAACGTGGCCGTCGAGTTTCTCCTGGCGCAAGGCGAGGACGCCCGGATGGCGACGCTGCTCCGCGAACTGGTCGGCATGCGCAAGGCGGGTGTCGAAGTGCTCTTCTGGCTGGCCAAGCGGCCGGAACGGCTCCAGACCTGGCAGTTGGGGACCCCGGGTGACCTGGCTTTCCAGATTCTCCAGGCGCTCGAGAAAAACTATATGGGCGACCGCTTGCGCGCCGCCAACCAACTCGGCGAGCTCGTGGAGGGGCGCGAGTGGCTGGAGGCGGCCTCGGGCACAATGACCGAAGTGCAGCGCACGAGTTTCATCCGCATGCTCAGGGCCGCCGTGGGTCGCGTGCCCGTCGATACCCAGGCCATGATCGGGCGCCTCGTGCTGGCGCACCCGGAACTGGCCCGGTTGATGGAGGACCGCACGATCGACGAGTCGGACAACCGGCCCAAGGGTGGGCTGACGTCGTGGCGTTCGTACCGCCAGCGGCAGCAACAGCTCCAGAAGCTGGTCAACGAGGATATTCCCAAGAACAGCCGCGACATCGCCGTTGCGCGCAGCTATGGCGACTTGCGCGAGAATTTCGAATACAAGACGGCCAAGGAACAGCAGAACATCCTGCTGCGGCGTGAAGCCGAGATGGAGGCGGACCTGGTGCAGATCAAGGGCACCGACTTCGCGGGCCTGCCGAACGACCTCGCGGGGCTCGCCACCAAGGTCGTGCTGCAGCACGCGGATGGGCGGCGCCAGCAGTATTACATTCTCGGCGAGTGGGATCAGGACAGCGAGCGGGGCATCATCTCCTGCAGCAGCAAGATGGGCAAGGTCCTGGCGGGCCATAAGGCGGGCGATACAGTCGTCGTGCCGGCCGACCAGGGCGACGACACCATCACATTGATCGAGGTGGGGGCCTTGCCGCCGGAGATCATTGCGTGGGCCAGGGAAGCGGGCTGAGGGCAGCGTGTTTTCTGCTTGTCACGCGCCGCGTGATGCGAGATAGTGCCCAGAGTTTTTTCAGAGGCCCGGCAAGCGGGACCGTATTCAGGAGATAGCATGATGGAAAACGAATCGTTACGCGGGTCCAGAAATACTACGGCAATTTTTCTTACGGTGTTGCTCGCGGGTGCCGTCATTTGGGCGATTGTGGCCACTGTGATGGCGTCGAAGAACGCCGACAAATGCGTCGTCCTGGCTCAGGAGAAGGAGCAGATCCGGACCGAAGCCGAACAAACCCGGGCCGAGTCCGAACGCCGCATGATGGAGGCCGACAAGCTTCGCAAGACGGCGTTGGAGTGGACGCGGCAGCACCAGCTTCAGATTCAGGCCGACATGAAGAAGAAGGCCGATGAAGCGGCCGCGGCCGCCAAGGCCGCCGCGGACAAGGCCAAGGCGAAGCCCCAGGCCAAGGACGCCAAGGATGCCAAGGGCAAAGACGCGAAGGCTACCGGCGCCAAGGCCAAGCACGCGGGCAAAGTGACCACGTCCAAGACGGCGGTCAAGCGGACCGTCGAGTAGAACTGACGAAGGTTCGGTCAGTCACGTGAACAGGGACGTCATCCGGCGTCCCTGTTTTCGTTTGGGGCGTCGTCGCCCGTTCGGGTGGCACGGGCGTCCCGCGCAGGCCGGGGTTTGGAAACCTGAGAAAGGGATGACACGACCATGAAAAAGCAGAGCGTCGAGAAGGCCTATGCGTTGGCGTGTGAGCAGTACGCGGATGCGGGCGTCGATTGCGAGAAGGCCCTGCGCCGCTTGAAGTCGATCGCGGTCTCCCTGCATTGCTGGCAGGGCGACGACGTCGGCGGTTTTGAAAGAAGCGCCTCCATGGAAGGCAGCGGACTGCAGGTCACCGGGGGGTATCCCGGCCGCGCCCGCACCGCCGATGAACTCCGCCAGGATCTGGACAAGGCGCTGTCGTTGATCCCGGGCCGGCACCGGGTGAACCTGCACGCGATCTACGCGGAGACCGGTTCGCACCGGGTGGATCGCAACGAACTCGCGCCCGAGCATTTTGCCCGCTGGATGGCGTGGGCCAGGACGCGGAAACTCGGCTTGGATTTCAACCCCACCTTCTTCGCGCACCCCAAGGCTGCGGCAGGTTTCACGCTGTCGAGCGCCGACGAGTCCGTGCGGCGGTTCTGGGTTGAGCACGGCATCGCCTGCCGCCGTATCGGCGCGACCATGGGCCAGAAGACGGGTACGCCGTGCGTAACGAACGTTTGGATTCCCGACGGGACGAAGGACCTGCCGGCCGATCGACGCGGCCCGCGCGAGCGCCTGCAACAGTCGCTGGACGAGATCTTCGCCGAGGAGATCGACGTTTCGATCCACCGCGATGCCATCGAAGGCAAGCTGTTCGGCATCGGGTCCGAAAGCTACGTTGTGGGCTCGCACGAGTTCTACCTGGGCTACGCCGTCGCGAACGACAAGCTGCTCTGCCTCGACGCCGGCCACTTCCATCCCACCGAGGGCATTGCCGACAAGCTTTCGGCCGTATTCTGTCACCTGGACGAGGTACTGCTGCATGTCAGCCGGGGTGTTCGCTGGGACAGCGATCACGTTGTGATCCTGAATGACGACCTGCGGGCGATCGCCGAGGAACTGGTGCGCGGCGACTACCTTGGCCGGGTTCACATCGGGCTCGACTACTTTGATGCGAGCATCAACCGCGTGGCGGCCTGGACGATCGGGTGCCGGGCCTTGCTTAAGGCCTTGTTGCTGGCGCTGCTTGAGCCGGCGGCGCGCCTGCGCGCCGCGGAGCGCGGCGGCGACACGACGGGCCGTCTTGCACTGATGGAAGAGGCGAAGTCCATGCCGTTCGGCGCCGTGTGGGATCACTATTGCCTGAAGCAGGGCGCGCCTGTGGGTGAAGCCTGGCTGGCTGAAGTACGGCAGTACGAAAAGACCGTGTTGAGTGGGCGGACCTAAGGGTAGGGCGACGGCGTCCTCGCCGCGCCGTGACTGTCGCGATCCTGTTTCGGCGGGGCGAGGACGCCCACGCCCTACCTTGCATCGCTTAAGACGAATTGGACTGGACGATGATGAAAAGCCAGACGATCGAACAGATGCTGTCGGACTGGATGCGGGACGCCTTCCTGAAGGCTTTTCCCGACATGGCCGGGCAGGGATTGACGGTAAGCGTGGTGCCGACCGGTTCCGAGGAACACGGCGACTACCAGTGCAATCAGGCCATGGCCCTGGGCAAGGCGCTCCGCAAGGCGCCGCGCCAGATCGCCGAGGCCGCCATCAAGGCCGCGGCGCCGCATGCAGCCGTGGCGGGAGCCGAGCCGGCCGGGCCCGGGTTCATCAATATCCGCCTGCGCACCGAGTGGCTCGCCTCGGTCGCCGCGGCGATCGACAGCGACGCGCGTTGCGGTGTGCCGGCCTCCGGTGACGGGCGCAGCGTCGTGCTGGACTACTCCAGCCCCAACGTGGCCAAACCCATGCACATCGGGCACATCCGCTCGACGGTCATTGGCAATGCCCTGGACCGGCTGCATCGTTTCCTGGGCTACCGCGTGATGTCCGATAACCACCTGGGCGACTGGGGCACGCAGTTCGGCATCATGATCATGGGGTACCGGAATTTTGCCGATGCCGAGGCGCTCAAAGCGGAGCCGGTCGAAGAACTCGAGCGGGTTTACGTCAGAAGCTACGAGCGGTCGCAGCAGGATCCCGACTGGCTCACGCAGGCCCGTCAGGAACTGGTGAAGCTGCAGGCCGGCGATCCCGAGAACCGCCGGCTGTGGGAAGAATTCGTCCGCCTGAGTATGGTCGAATTCGGCCACATTTACGACCGGCTCGACGTGCGGTTCGACCTGGTGCGGGGCGAGAGTTACTACAACGACCGGTTGGCGGGCGTCGTCGAGACGTTGAAAGCCAAGGGCATCGCCCGGGAGAGCGAGGGCGCCATCGTGGCCTTCCTGGAAGAGGAGAAGCTGCCGCCCTGCATCGTACAGAAGAGCGACGGCGCCTTCAACTATGCCACGACCGATCTCGCAACCGTGGCGAGCCGCGTGGCGGAGTTCAAGCCCGACAAGATTGTGTACGTGACCGACGAGCGCCAGCAGCTCCATTTCCGGCAGGTGTTCGCGTTGTGCCGCCGGTTGGGCGTCACCACGGATCTCGAGCACGTGTGGTTCGGTCTCATGCGGCTGCCCGAGGGCACGTTTTCGACGCGACAGGGCAATGTGATCAAGCTCGAGAAGTACCTGGATGAGGCCGAGGCGCGCGCCCTGGCCGTGGTCAAGGAGTGCAGTCCGGACATGGCTCCCGAACGACAGAAGGATGTGGCGCGCGCCGTCGGGATCGGCGCGGTCAAGTACGCCGATCTCAGCCAGAACCCTCAGAGCCTGGTGGTCTTTACGTGGGAGAAGGCCCTGGCCATGGATGGCAACTCCGCTCCTTACCTGCAATATGCCTATGCCCGCATCGCCAGCGTGCTCGACAAGTACGCGGAGCAGGCGCCGGGCAAGCGGCTCGCGGACTTCCCGATCGCGTTGGGCGAGCCCATCGAGCGGACCCTGGCCGTGAAGCTGGCGCGTTTCCCGGAAGCCGTCACGCGGGCGACAGAGACGTACAAGCCGAGCGCCCTGGCCGATTACCTGTACGATCTGGCGCAGACCTACAGCTCGTTCTACCAGAACGTGCCGTTCCTTAAGGCGCCGGAAGGCGTTCGCGAAAGCCGCGTCCGTCTGTGCGGCGTCGTGGCCCAAGTGCTGCGGCAGGGGCTGAAACTGCTCGGCATCGAGACGCCCGAGCGGGTGTAGGGAAAACGGCGGCGAGCCGCCGCGAGGGCGATGAACTCCACGGCACCAGCACAAATCGCGGTGGGCGTTGCCGGTTGGTCGTATCCGGATTGGAAGGGGTATGTCTACACCGGCCGGGTGCCCGACCCGCTTCGTTTCGTGGCCGGTTACCTCGACATGGTCGAGGTCAACAGCACGTTCTACCGCCCGCCCGATGCCCGTACGACGGATTCCTGGGCCCGGCGGACCGCGGATGTTCCCGGGTTCTTCTTCACAGCCAAGCTTCACCAGGACGTGACGCACCGCGGCGTGATTGACGCGGGCATGGTGCGGGCCTTCCGCGAGGGGTTTGCGCCCCTGGCCTCGGCCGGCCGGCTGCGGCATCTGCTGGCGCAGTTCAAGTACGACTTCGCCGACACGCCCGCCGCGCGCGGCCACCTGCGGCGCATTCGCGACGAATTCGGCGACGTCGCCCACCTTACCTTCGAACTTCGGCATCGTTCATGGCAGGAGCCGGACGCCCTCGAATTCTGCCGCGAATTGGGCGTGACCGTCGCCGCGCTCGACTACCCGTTGGCCGGGAATTCATTCAGCCTGCGCGAGACGGGCGTGGGGCAGGATGCGTACCTGCGTTTGCACGGACGGAATGCCAAGGCCTGGTTTGACAAGGGTGCGGGCCGCGACCAGACGTACAACTACCTGTACTCGCCGAAGGAAGTGGATGAAATCTACAAACGCGCCGTGGATATCGCGCGGATGTCGAAAACGTTGACGCTGGTGGCCAACAACCATTACCAAGGCAAGGAGATGGTGAATGCTGTCCAGCTCCGCGCCAGGGCGCTCGGACGCAAGGTCGACGCGCCGCCGGGGTTGGTCGAGCGCTACCCCGAATTGCGCGCGGACGTCGTGGCGACAACACTACTGTAGACCGACTTGGCACGACGAACGCAAGAATCTGGAACTACGAAAGACGCGAAAGGCGCGAAAGGTGATAGGTTAGTTCCGGCGCAGGGAACGGCGACTCCTTTCGCGCGTTTCGTGTATTTCGTAGTTGGGTTAAAGTGTGAGGGAGAGCATCAGGAGTATGAACCTGGACCAAGCGCTTGCGATTGCCGTGGCCGCCCATGCGGGGCAGAAGGACAAGGTAGGCCAGCCGTATATCCTGCACCCGCTACGCATCATGCACCGCATGGCCACGGATGAGGAACGCATGGTGGCCGTGCTCCATGACGTGGTCGAGGACTCGGACGTGACACTGGATGATCTATGCCGGGCCGGCTTCAGCCCGGCGATTGTGGAGGCGGTCGACGCCTTGACGCGGCGCGAAGGGGAAACCTACGACCTCTACGTGGCGCGAACGGCGTACCTGCCGCTGGCGAAGCGGGTCAAGGTGGCCGATCTCGAGGACAACATGGATCTGCGCCGCCGCTGGCACCTGGAAGAGCGGGACCGCGAACGCATGAATCGCTATCGCCGCGCCTACCGGGTCCTCACCGGGCGCGAAGCCGACGGGTGACCGGCGCGCACGTCGCGGAACGGCGAAGGTCTACTTCTTATCCGGTGCGGGCTCTTTGTCGGGCGCCGGCGCGGCCAACGTGATCTTGGAGGCGACGCGATTATCCTTGCCCTCGAAGGAGTATACCACGGTCACGGTGGCCCCTTCCTTGATGTCTGCAAGCGTCTTGGCGGCATCGCCTTGGGCGATCTTGGTGGCATCGGTGACGGCGAAGGTCAGTTCGCGCGCGACCATGACGACGATCTTCTTGGCGTCGGCATCCACTTTTTTGACGACGCCGGTCTTGGTCTGGACCTGGTGTTTGTCGCCCGGTTCGGCGCCGAACGCCGCGGCCGCAATGCCGAACGCCAACACGACCGCCGTGGCCAATCCGATAGTCTTCTTCATCCCAGACTCCTTGTTCAATCGATTCCGCGCAACCTGCCGCGCATTCAAGGTATAGAAGCACAACGGACCGCACGATGCAACTCCGGCGCACGACTGAGGCGCCGCCTCCATAGCAGATGGCCGATACTTGGAGAACCGTTCCTGCCAGCGGGGTGGTCTTCATCGCGCTCCTCGTCAGTCGTTTTGCGGAGGTGGGGCTGTTTCGCCGAGCCCTGCGCGGGCCCAGGCGCAGTAGCGGCGGTCGGCCCAGTCCACGCACCAGAACAGGCCCAGCCCCATGAGGCTCATCGCCACAACGCCGGCGTACATCGCGGGGTAGTCGAACAGGGTACTGCCCGCCAGGTAGATGTAATAGCCGAGCCCGAGCCGCGTGGCGAAGAGCTCCGCCACGTAGAGCACGGCGATCGATGTTCCGATCGATTGCCGGATAGCGCTGAACACAGCCGGCAGACATGCCGGCAGGTAGACGAAGCGCAGGAGCTGGAGCGGCCCGGCGCCCAGGCTGCGGACGGAGAGGAGCAGTTCCCGGCGCACCCCCATGGCGCTGTCCCGCACCAGGACGATCATCTGGAAGAAGAGAATCAACGCGATGATCGTGACCTTGGGCAGGTTGCCGACGCCCAGCAACAGCAGCAGGACCGGCACAAGTACGACCTTGGGCACCGGGTAGAGGAGATAGAGCACGGGACCGAAGATCCGGTTGGCCCGCGGGTGCTGACCGAGGAGCAGACCTGACGGCACGGCCGTGAGGACGGCCAGCGTGATGCCGCCCAGCACGCGTCCCAGGCTGGCCGCGGCATGCAGCCCCAAGTCGCGCGGCAGTTCCACGGCGAAGCGGTGCAGGACGACGAGGGCCGGCGGCAACAGGGGGTCGCCCCACAGGCGCGCGACCAGTTCCCAGAGGGCGAGAAGCGCCGCCGCCGCCACGAGGGTTCCGCGAGGTTTCACAGAACCTCCCTCAGCCGTTCCCTCAGCCGGGCACAGGCCGCGGCATGGGCCTCGCCCGCCGCTCCGGCCGTGCCGGCCGCGTGGGGATTCGAGATCACATCGGGATGGCGATTCGGCATGCCGGCCAGGAGAAGAATGTGCCGGCCCAGCAGGCAGGCTTCCTCGACGTTATGCGTGACGACGATAAGCGTAATGCGCCGCTCGGCGCACATGTCGAGGGTGAGCTGCTGCAGGGCTTCGCGATTTGCCGCATCGAGCGCCGAGAATGGTTCGTCCATGAGCACGAGTTCGGGTTCGAGCAGAAGCGTCCGGGCGATGGCGGCGCGTTGGCGCTGGCCGCCGGAGATCTCGCGCGGATAGCGGCGCGCAAGGTCGCGGATGCCGAGTCGCTCCAGCCACGCCAGGGCGGCATCCCGGCCGGGGACCGGACGCCCGGCCTGCAAGCGGGGACCAAGCATCACGTTTTCCAGCACCGTCGCCCATGGCAGCAGCTCATAGTCCTGCAGGATCAAGCCGGTGCGGCCTGAGGGGTGTTGCAGGGGCCGGCCACCAATCCGGACGGTGCCACGCTGCGGCTTCAGCAGCCCGGCCAGCAAAAGGAGCAGTGTCGATTTACCGCAGCCTGACGGGCCCGTGACGGACCAAGGCTCTCCCTTGCCGACGTGCCAGGTGAACGAGTCGAAGACCGGCGGCCCGTCTCCGGCAAAGCCGAATGTGATGCCGTCGAGGTTAATCATGAGCCGGCAGGCAGTTGGTCGTCACGACGGTCGACCACGGGATGGTCTGCTTGAGCCGGCCAGTGGCCTTCAGCCAGTCGCACACATCGCTCCACTGGGCCTCCCCCGGAACCGTGTCCGGCGGGAAGGGCGGCACCTTGTACCTGCCGGCCAGCCCCGGTGGGAGAAGCTGGTTCTCCAGGAGCAGGCGGTCGGTCAGGCGCGGGTCCCGGGAGAGCGCGTCGGTCATGGCATCCACGACTTTGAGGAACGCTCGTACAGCCTCGGGATGCGCGCTGGCATAGGTTTGGGTGAAGGCGAATACGGAGCAGCTTCCAGGCACCGGCGTCCGGGCATCGTCGGCAAGCGTGGCGGCGCCTTGGAGTTCGGCCAGCGACGCCAACGGCTCCGGCAGGGTCGCCGCGGCGACCCTGCCGGCCCGCAGTAGGGCCAGCCGGACGGCGATCGCGGGCACGCCCTGCAGGGCGACGTCCCTGACGTCCACTTTGTCCGCGGCCAGGAGTCGCGCGGTAACGTATTCGGACACGGTGCCGTTGGAAATGGCGATCGTCTTGCCGCGCAAGGCGGCGAGGTCGGCCGGTAGCGACGCGGGCGTGCCGCCGGCCAGCAGGCGAAACTGGGGATGGCCGGGCGTGGGTCTCATCGAGTAGCGCACGGCGACCACCGGCAGGCCGCCCTGGTTGTAGAGCGCCAGCGCGATGAGGTCGGTAATAACGGCGTCGGCCTTGCCCGCCTGCAGCAACTGGTCCCGTTCGCTGGCGGCGGCGGCAAACGTGCACGTGACATCAAGATGGGCGGCATCGAAGGCCTTCCGGCTGAGGGCCAGATGGATGGGCAGGGCATCAGTGACGGGTAGGACGGCGATCCGGAGCGGCACGCCTTCGGCCGGCGCCGGAGCGGCGGCTGCCGTTGCCGCGGCATACCACCCCAGGCAGATCGCTAGCAGGATAACCCGCATGTCAGGCCGATCTCGCGCCGAGTTGCCGGATATTCTGCAACCACTTCAGCCGTTTCTCCGGCGTGGAAAAACGCACCGAGCCGATGGACGTGGACCTCACCGGCGAGACGCCGCAGAAATCCAAAACGGAATGCTTCATCATGCGAATGGCGGGGTTGCCCATGAAGAAGCGGAAATACCAGGGCGGCGAATCCATCGTCGCGATCAACCGGGCCGAACGGCCGCTGAGCAGGCGTTTGGGGAATACGTCGGTGCCGCGGAATTTGAATGCCCAGGAGGGATGAAACGTGCGATCGATCACGCCCTTGAACTTTGCCGGCGGCATGCCCCACCAGACGGGGAACACGAAGACGAGATGCTCCGCCCACATGACATCGGCCTGGAACTGGAGAAGATCCGGCTCGAGCGGCTGGATCGCCCGGTAGGCCTGGTGCAGCACGGGATCGAACGTGAGGTCGTGGACGGATACCGTGCGGACATCAGCGCCGGCGCCCTTCGCGCCGTCGACGTAGGCTGCCCCTAATGCCGAGTTGAAACTGTCCCGGAGGGGATGCCCGTAGATCGCCAGAATTCGTTTTGCCATACAGTCCTCGTTGTACTGTCGTTACACTCTATCCGATTTCAAGGGCGTCAAGAACCGCCAGCGCCAACCGGTTTTCCTCGCCGCGGTAGAAATGGTCCGCCGCCTCGATATAGTGCCATCGCCCCCCGGCAGCCCCGGCGAGTTGCCGTAACGCGTCCGGCGGACAGAACGGATCCCCGGTCGTGCCGATGAAGGTCACGCCGCCGCCGGTCCCGGTTGCCGGCAGGGCACCCGGAAAGTCGTGCTCCAGCAGCGGCGGCGAGATGCCCACCAGGCGCGCCGGTCCCAGCCGGCTCAGCACGCGGAGGGCAACATACACGCCAAAGGAATAGGCGGCAATTTCGATCGGCCCTGCGGACCGGAAAGCCTGACGGATGGTATCAATCGTGAGGAGGCTGTCGGCCACAATGAGGTCGTAGTCCCGGCGGGCGTCCAAGTCGTCCCAGAAGGCCAGCGAATGCCCGTCGCCCGCGGCATCGGGCTCAGTGCGGCGGTAGCGGAGCCGCAGCACGAGGCGGCCGGTTTCGATGCCGGCCCGGGCCACGGCGCGGATGACGTTGTTCTCGGCATCGCCGCCCAGGCTGGGGTGGGGCGGGAACAGAACGAGCAGGCGTTCCGGCCGGGCACCCTCGCGGCACGTCACCCGGGCCACGGCCGATTCCGTGGCGTCGAGCGGAATGCGGAGGAGTTCGTCGTGGAGTTCGGTGGTCAAGTTGCCTTCTCCGGGCAATAGGGGTTGGCAGCGAAGAACAGGCCCAGCACGCGCGCCATTTTCATGCCGTTGAACAGATCCCCCCGGATGTCGGTCCGGCGTTCGAAGAAGGCCTTCTGCGGCGACAGGCGGCCTGCGGCCATCTCCGCGAACACGGGCACATCGACCTCGAACTGGATCGGTGCCGCGGCGGGATCGGCGCCGGGTCGCACTTCGACCACGCACCCGCGCTCAACGCGGACGAGCCAGCAGTCGGGGCAGTCGCGAAAATGCACGGTGAAGGCCGTGGACAACCCGTCGTACCCGGTCAACAACGGCCGGTGCAGGCGGTGCGCCAGGAATCCGGTAAAATAGTCAGCGGGCGAGATCAAGATTGCGGCCCCAGTTTGTTTTCAGGCAGTGGACGAGCATGGCGTTCAGGAATCGGGCATCGGGCCGGAAATCCACGTCGCCGGCCGGAAGCCTGCGGCGGGCGGCGCAGTCGAAACGCGGGTGCGAGGCCAGATACGGCAGGTAGGGCGCCGCCTGCCGGACGAACCGGCGCGAGACGGGATCGAGGCGGGCGGGCGGGACAGGCCGCGGTTCGAACGACACCCCGAGCAGTTCGCCGAGCAGGCGGCCCATCTCGCGGTTCGTGATCGGCCGCTCGGAGACCAGATGATAGGTGCGGCCCAGGCAGTCGGGGTTCCGGACGATATGCGCGAGCCAGCGGACGAGCCAGTCCACGGGCACGTAGTTCTGCGTCGCGTCCGGGTCGTAATCGAACGCGAGCCGGGCGCCAGGCGCGTCCTGAGCCGTGTGCCGGAGCAGCCCCAACATCGCGTACAGCGACGAGTACTGAAAGGTGCGGGCCGTATCGCTGCTGCCCAGCACGATGGAAGGCCGGAGCACGGTGAGTTGTTTCGGCCGATCGGCAAAGGCGGCCCGGATGAGTTGCTCCGCCTCGAACTTGCTGCGCTCGTAGTCGTTGCGGAACACCTGGCCGACATCAAGGTCCGCTTCGGCGAAGAGGTGGGGATGCAGACCCGCAACGTAGGCAGTGCTGAGGTGGAAGAAGCGGGTCGCCGGCGAGCAGAGCTGTAGAACGCGGCGCGTACCGGTGACGTTGGTCAGGGCCGAGCGACCCGACTGCCGGCGGTCGTCGAACGCAATGTCGGCAGCGGCATGAACGATGTCAGTGACGGCGGCGCCCAAGCGGGCCGCGGCGTCGCGACCGAGCCCGAGATCGGGCTGTGTCAGGTCGCCGCGATGGATCGTCAATCGGCCCAGTCCGTCCTCCCGCCCCACGAACGCCAGGACCCGGCGGATTCGTTCGGCGGCTGCGGCATCGGAAGCGGCCCGGACCAGGATGTGAAGGTCCATTTCGGGATCGTCGATCAGAGCCGCCGTCAGATGCCCGCCGATCAGGCCTGTCGCCCCGGTGATGAAGATCCTGCGTTTCATGCGCTGGCGCCGGTCCTGGGTGCAGCCGATCCCAGGCAGCTTGCGAGGCAACGGTCGAGCGCGTCGGTACAGGCGTCGATGTCGGCCTCCCCGGTGACGAGCGGCGGCATGAAGGAGAGAACATTGCGGTCCAGGCCGGTCTTTCCGATCAGGAAACCGGAGTCCTTCATGGCTTCCAGGACCCGGTCGGTTTCGCGCGCCAGCGCAAGGCCGTCGCGCCGCAGTTCCAGGCCGAGCATGAGGCCGTCCCCGCGGAGTTCGTGGCAGTCGGCGGGGAACCGTTCCGCGAGGGCGGCGAGGCGCTGGCGCAGTCGGTGCCCAAGCGTGCCGGCCCGTTCCGCGAGCCGGCGGGTCCGGTGGTAGTCGAGGACCTGCAAGGCCGCCGTCGCGGATACGGGGTTTCCGCCCGTGGTGGATGCGCCGGGCCGGGTGTGGCTGGCGGCCACGCGTTCGTTCGTGCAGAACGCGCCGATGGGGAAACCGTTGCCGAGCGCCTTGGCCAGGCAGACGATATCCGGCACGACGCCCAGCGCGTGGAACCGGAATGGGGCCCCGGTCCGGCCGAAGCCGGTCTGGATCTCGTCCAGGATCAGCAGGACGCCGCGCCGGTCCAACAGGGCCCTGAGTCCCTGCAGGTACCCGGGCGGCGGAACGATGATGCCGCCGTTGCCTTGGATGGGTTCGGCGATGAAAGCCGCCACGTCGCCGTTTTCGGCCAACAGGCGCTCGACGACCTCCAGGCAGGCGAACCCGCACGAACCGAAGGTCCGCCCCAGCTCGCACGCGGCGCAATGGGGCCGGGGGGCCAGGCGGACATCGGGGCTGGGGAACGGGTCGGTGCGCCACAGGTCGATGCCCGTGACGCTCATGGTCAGGTGAGACCGGCCGTGCAGACCGCCGCGCAGGGCCAGGAATCCGCGTCGCTTCGTATGCAGCCGGGCCAGCAGCAGCGCGCCTTCATTGGCCTCGGTGCCGCTGTTGACGAAGAACGAGCGCGTGAGGCCATGGCCCAGCGCGGCGGCCAGGGCACGGCCGAGTTCGATCATGGGCGCGGTCAGGTAGATCGACGTCGTGTGCTGCAACTGCCGGGCCTGCTCCAGGGCCGGGCCTGTGATGGCAGGGTTGCCGTGGCCGGCGTTCATCACGGTCACGCCGGCGTAGAAGTCCGCGTAGCGTCGACCCCGGTCATCAAAGAGATACTGCATTTCGCCACGGACCAGCACGGGCGGATCGGCATAGAAATGGTAGAGGCACGGGAGGAGGTGTTCCCGCTTGCCGTCAATGAGCCGCTGGGCGCTGGGATTCATGGTGCTCCGCTTGTTTGATCTGCGCGAGGGACACGGCCTGATCGTCCATGACGCCGCAGGGATAGGCGCCCCACGTGAGGGTGTCGGCCGGGCATAGCCGGAAAAATTCGTCCAACAGAGGGCGGCCGATGGGCTCGGGGCGCGCGGCGCGCCGGTAGAGATCGACCAGGGTGGCGGACCGTTCGGGCGTTTCGAGCCGGGCGTCGACCCTCCAACCGGCGATGCCGGGCACACGGAAGGCGTCGAGGGCCGGCAGGAGCCCGAGGTCGCGTTCCAGGAAGATGTGATTCCGGCAGTAACGGTCGCAGCGCAGTTTCCGGGCGTTGCCGCGGGCATCCACCAGGCGGTAGGTGTCGCCGGCACAGGGCATCTGGCAGAAGTCCTTCGAGCACGACCGCTGGGTCGCCATGGCCGGCAGGCAGTGCTCGACGATCATGCCCGTCAAAGGCCCGTGAACCAGCAGTTCCAGGGGTGCGACACCGGGCGCGCCGGCCAGAGCCAGCACGTCGTCAAGGCCGGCTTCGAGGCCGGGCATCAGCCTGGCCACGCCGCGGCGCGTGAGAAAGGCCGCGGCGGACGGATTCAGTGCATTGAGGCCGCCATCGGCCCAGAGCTCTGCGGGCCGGGGAACTGGGGCCTCAAGCAGCGCAAAATGGCTGATGCACACGGCCGGCACACCGGGAAGGAGAGCCAGCGCGGTCCGCCACTCGAGTTGCTCGCGTTCCGTGACGATGCGCGGCGACGCGAGCACGATGCGGACCCCCTTGGTCCTGCCGACTTGAATCAGGGCGCGAAGTTCGTCGAGGGACCACGCCGACTCGCTGCGCAGGTCACCCTCCCAGGAAAGGACGATGTTGCGGGCGCCGGCCTCGATCGCGGCCCGGGCCACGGCGTCGGTCCCGGCCACGCAGGTGATCTCCGGGGTGACACAGGGCCGGGCCGGGCTGCCGGTGTCGCCTGTCGCGCACGGTCGCGGGAAGCCCGCCTCCGTGAACGCCGGCAGCGCGCCGGCGGTCGAGAGGATGACGATTTCGCGTTCGCCGGAGGCGTCGAAGAAGTCGGGTCCCGGCTGGCGGAAGGCATACCCCGTCGAGAAGTCCCGGATGCGGTTGGGGTGGAGACTGGCGACGTCCGCAGATCGCTTGGTTGCCTCCAGGGGATTGCCGCAGACGCGGTCGAGGGCGGCCCGATACGTGCGCACGATCCGCGCCAGCACATCGGCCGGCTTCATGCGGCCCTCGATTTTGAGCGAATCGATACCAGCCCGGACGAGTTCGGGGAGATGCTGCAGCAGGCACAGATCCTTGGCGGCCAGCAGGCGCCCGGCCCCCAGCGACTGGCCGGTGGCGGCTGACTCCAGTTCGTATGCCCAGCGGCAGGGCTTGAGGCACTGGCCGCGATTGCTGCTCTTGCCGAACAGGAGGCCGCTCGTGAGGCACTGGCCCGATTGAACCGAACACAGATCGCCGTGCACGAAATACTCCACCTCGAGCCCAGCGCCATCGCGGATTCGCCGCGCGTCGTCGACGGTGATGTCGCGTGACGTGACCACCCGCGTGAATCCCTCGTCCCTCAGGAAGCAGGCCGCCGCGACGCAGCCCACGTTCATCATGGTGCTGGCATGCAGGGCGAGCGGCAACCGGTGCTCCCGGCAGAGTTGCACGACGGCGAAATCCTGGACAATGAGCGCGTCGCAGCCGAGGTCGGCCAACTCGAACAGGTACGCCTTCAGGTCCGCGAGTTCCCGGTGCCCGACCAAGCTGTTGACGGTGACGTAGATTCGACGACTTTGGGCGTGGGCATTGTCGCACACGCGCCGCAGTTCCTCGGGGCTGAAGTTGAAATCTTTGCGGTGACGCCGCATGTTGAATTGTTTGCCGGCCAGATACACGGCGTCCGCCCCGGCCTCGACGACGGCGTAGTAGACTTCCTCCTTGCCGGCGGGCGCCAGCAGTTCGGGCTTGGGACAGCGGGGCAGGGGATTCATGGTCAGTAGATCGTCTTCCGGTTTACGTCGGGGTGGGGAGGGTGGGGATCGCGGATGCCGTCCGGCGTGCGGGTCGCCAGATCGCGTTCCAGGTGGTTCAAAATCATCATGCTCTCGTCGAAGCGCGAGAGCATGACCCGGCCCAATTCGCCGATCGCGCAGGGCCGGAGCGCATCCTCATCACCGGCCAGCAGATCGAGCTGGACGCGGTCGGATGCCGACGTGGCGTACTCGATGCCGCCAAGGCCGGACTCACTCTCTGTGAACATGCCGAACATGCTGTTTCCGTAGCCGTGAAGATGGACGGCCTTCGGGAAGGCGGCCTTCAGGCCGGCATATTCGTCGGGACCGATTGACATGCCGCCGTAGTGAACGCCGCGGATCGCGTCCCGCCGCCCCGGGGGCAAGCGCTCCGCCAGCAACCGGATGACCGGCGGCGTGGAGAACAACACGTCGACGCGCTGGGTGTCCAACACGTCCATGATCTGCGCCAGCACGTGAGCCAGGTAGCGCTCTCGCGCCATCGATTCTTCCGGGAGCTTGCGGAACCAGCGGGGATCGAAGTCGACGCTGAAGGGGTCGAGGCCGCCGACGGAATGGAGAATCTCGCGGATGGCCTTGCCGATGGCGTGCGGGCCCGACGGGCCGGCCCAGAGCCAGTTTGCGCGAAGCGGAAAACAAACCTGTGCGGCGCGCGCCACGAACCCATCCACAAAGCCCGCCTTGAATTCGGCTTCCGTGAAGACTGTGACGATCGGTTTTCCGGTCATGCCGGATGTCTCGCTGGTGATCAACCGGACTCCGCGATCCAGGAGGCGGCGCGGGATGAAGTCCTCGATCGGTCGGAGCCGCAGCGCCTTGGCGTCCATGAAGCCGGCGGCCGGAGGGGTATCGGCAACCTGTTCGGGTGTCAGCCCGAGCCGTTGGAAGGTCTCGATCCAATACGGGGCGCCGCCGGCCGGATCGGCGTGCAGCCGGAGGATGCGCAGTCTGGTTTCGCGGGTGACCATGGCGGGGCGGGCGGGATCGTCAGGGGATCTTGAGCGCCTTGAGGCGTTCCGTCGCGACGCCGCGCCATTTGGAGTCCTGATGGTCGACGATCGGCAGCGCCAGTACCTTGCGGTACATGGCCGCCGCTTTCGCGGGCTGGTCCATCTTCTCGTACGTGACCGCGAGTTGGTAATGCCCGTAGACGTTGCCGGGGTCGAGTTCGATGGACTTCAGAAACATGCGTTCAGAGTCCGCCAGCGTGCCATCCGGAAGGCCTCCCAGTAGATACTTGGCGAAGGCGCGCAGCACAGGATTCAGTGAGGCGACTTCGCGGTAGTAGACACCGAGCACGCAGTAGGACTGCGAGTAAGAGGGGTCGAGTTCGATCCCTTTGCGCGCCATGGCCTCAAGGTTGCGCGAGAGGGTTACCTTCTCCTTGCCGCCTTTGAACAGCGCGAGATCCCCATAGGCGACGCATAGTTCGAAATACGTTTCAGCCTTATTGGGCGCCACGGCCTTGAGCTTCTCGGCGTATTCCACGGCCTTAACGTAGTAGGCCTCGGACTCCTTGTTGTCGAGGTCCTCGCCCGCGTTGGCGTAAGCCTCGGTCAATCGGGTCAGTACGGCCGCGTTCGTCAGGCCCGCGGCGTACGCCTGTTCCAGAAAGGGGATGGCCTCGCGGTTCTTGAACGCCTCCAGCAAGGCGGCGCCGCGGGTGAACGCGTCAGACGGCAAGACTTTCGGGCCCGGGGGTGTCGCCGCGAATGCCGTTTGGAGGCCGAGCGCGGCGGCGGCGAGTACGGCCATCAGATAGATGCTCTTCATAGTGGTGGCGTTTGGTTTTTCCTGAGCGTGCTTTCAGCGGCGTGACTCAAATAGACCCTATCTTGGTAGCAAATTGGGAAGCGGTCGTAAATGTCAAAGTCCGGCGCGGCAGGGCTCGGGCTGGACCGGCTACATCCCGTAGCGACGCGCCAGGTCAGCGGCCGTAGGCAGGGTTGCGTAGGTCTCGCCCTGCGGGCCGACGAATTTGCCGGCCGTGCGGAGGATCGGGACTTCGGTGCGGATGCCATTAGAGTTGAGGATCGACACCTTGATCAGGTCCACCCCAGGGTGCGGGTCGGCGACCGTAGCAGCCTGCCCCGCCGTCCGCTCGACGACCCCAACGCCGGGTTGGTGTCCCGCGTCTGCGTAGTAGTTGTACTTGGCGCGTTGGTTGTACTGGTTGCCGATCACGCCCCCGAGCAGGGCGCCCGCCGGGATGGCGACGAATTTTGACACGCCGCCGACATTGTTCGCGACAACCGCTCCCGCGACAGCCCCGAGGGCCGAGCCGACGAGCGTGTAGCTCGGGTCTGCCGATAGGGTCGTGGCCGTTAGCGCCGGGAGGGCGAGCACAGCGATCAGGGCTTCAACTTTCATGGGCGCTCCCTTCCGATATGCATACTAACACATCGCGGGTTCGGTTCCAGCCTTGCGGCTACTTTCCTTCCTTCATCTGCATATGCCCGTGCCGTTTCTCTTGTCGTTATCGCCGGCCCCCGTGACCTCCCATGTGAGCGTGCGAGATGCCGCCGCTCCCGCCATGCGAGTGGCCCACGAAACCGGTCGACCGACCGAAGCCCGCATGGTCCCGCCGCGACTCGAAGGAACCGAAGTGTCGATCCCCGTGGAATCTGTCAAACACGACCGGCGTGAACAGCGGCCAGAAGTCGCACAGCGGCGAATCGATCACCACCTGCGGAACGTAGGTAACCGCCGGATCCGGCGGCACATACGCGTACGTTGGCGCGCTGGCCTGTGCCTGCTCGGCCGCAAGCTGTGCCGCTCGCGCGCTGGCTTCTGCCTCCGCGGCCCGTCGCTCCACGTCGGCTATTTGACCGCTCTGTCGTGCCACGGCCGCCTCACGCTCCTTCCCTGCGAGCGTGCTGAGGAGCACCGCCGCGATGTCCACCTCGGGGTACTGCCGGTGGAAGTCACGCCAGTAATCGAACTGTTGGCTGGCCGGCAAGGACGTAAACGCAGGATCGGACAGTTTGTCCGCGAGCACCCGATTACCCGCGGCAAGGCGCTGCGCCGTCTGTTCACGGTTCTGCTGTCCCTGTTCGGCGAGACGGCGTTCACGCTCGACGCGTTGTGCGGCCGTTTGTTCGGCGGTCAAGAGATCGGCTTTGACGACGATCCCGTCACGAAGCTCGATGGTGCCCCGGTCATAGACAAGTCGCTCCAAGTTGCCCGTTCGGACGCTACCCAAGGGTTCGCCCAGACTTGCCCGGACTTGCGCCTCGGTGTCGCCTGTCTTGACTTCGGAGGCGAAGACCGTCAAGGCACAGCCAATCACCGCACCCACTAGGGCCAGCATCTTCATGCCTATTCCTTTCGTATTCATTGTCTTCCTCCTCTCCAAGATCATTGTAGCGCCAGAAAGGGGAGGCGGCGAATCGATTTTGGGAGGGGGGGGCGTTTGCGGCCGCCTGTGCCCGGCGGCCGTAGGCCGGCCGATCCGTCATTTTGGCGCCCCGCGACGCAAGGTCGCGGGGACGCAAGGCAAGGACGCGCGCCAAGGTCGCGGAGAATGCGCCGAAAGGGCGCGGGATGAGATGCGCGGTTGCGGGGACGCTAAACGAAGATGGGGCCGACTTTAGTGGGCGTCGCCCAGGCCGCCCATGTGGATCTGGACGTTGGCCCGATCTTCCAGGCGTTCGAGCTTGCCGTCACGGATCCAGGCGATGCGGTCGGAGATGTCGAGCATCTTGACGTCGTGCGTGGCGGTGATGATCGTCGCGTGGTTTTCGATTTGCAGGCGTTTGAGCAACTCGATGATCTCGGCGCCCGTCGCCTTGTCGAGATTGCCGGTGGGCTCGTCGGCCAGGATGACGGCGGGGGCGTTGGCCAGGGCGCGGGCGATGGCCACGCGCTGGCGCTGCCCTCCGCTGAGTTGATCCGGCAGATGGTGCAGGCGATCACTGAGGCCGACATGATCGAGCACCTCGGCGGCGCGCTTACTGGCCGCCTCGGGCTCGTCGCCGCGCAGGATGAGGGGCAGGGCGACGTTTTCGAGGGCGCTCATGACCATGACAAGGTTGAACGTCTGGAAGATGTAGCCGATCTTGTTGCAGCGGATCCAGGCCTGCCGGGCCTCGGGCAGGGAGAACAAGTCCGCACCCATGAACTCGATCGTGCCCGAGGTCGGGATGTCGAGCGCGCCGATCATGTTGAAGAAGGTCGACTTGCCCGAGCCGGACGGCCCCATGATGGACAGGTATTCGCCCTCGTAGATATCCATGGAGATGCCGTTGAGCGCCATGACGGTCTCGGTGCCGAGCGTGTAGCTGCGAGTCACATCGACGGCGCGGGCAATGACGCGAGTGCGGTTCATGGGGTTCAATGGACCTCCTCGACGTCGATGTTGACCTCGGCGGGCGTCGACAGGCGGGCCAGGCGGCCGTCGTCGATCCAGGCAATCCGGTCGGACGCCTTCAACATCTTCAGGTCATGCGTGGCGGAAATGACGGTGACGCCCAGCTTGTCGCGCAGCCGGCGGAAAAGGTCGATGATCTCCTTGCCGGTCTTCAGGTCCAGGTTGGCCGTGGGCTCGTCGGCCAGCAGGATGTCCGGCGAGTTGGCGAGGGCGCGGGCGATGGCGACGCGCTGCTGCTGGCCGCCTGACATCTCGGCCGGTTTGTGCAGGGCGCGGTCCCCCAGGCCGACGAGATCCAGGATTTCCATGGCCTTCTCGCGGGCCTCCTCGCTGTCGCGGCCGGCGAAGGCCATGGGCAGCATGACGTTCTCGATGCAGGACATGACCTGGATGAGGTTGAACGTCTGGAAGACGTAGCCGACCTTGCGGCAGCGCAGCCAGGCCAGCTCGTAAGGGTCGAGTTGGGCAATGTCGACCTGGTCGATGTAGACCTTGCCGGCCGTCGGCTTGTCGAGGCCCCCGATCATGTTGAAGAACGTCGACTTGCCGGACCCGGAGGGGCCCATGATGGACAGGTACTCGCCGCGGTGAACGTCGAGGGTGACCCCGCGCAGGGCGTGCGTCTCGGAGTCGCCCATGCGGTAGACCTTGCGGACGTCCACGGCGCGGATCACGTAGCCGCTGCGGGCCGCGTTGTCGCCGGAAGACGTGAGAAGCCTCTCAAGGGCCTCGTCGGATGCTCGTTCTTCCATACTCATGCCCTACACCGTGCTCCTCAGGGCCGACGCCGGCACCATGCGTGACGCGAAGCGGGCGGGATAAAGCGCGGCCACTACGGCCAAGATGGTTCCCGTGATGACGGCCGCCAGGGCAGCCAGCATCAACGGGCCGTAGGCCAGGGACCCGAACACCAAGCCGAAGCCGTAGATGAACCCGTAGACGACCAGGGTCAGGAGAATACCGGAGATGACGCCGATCACCGAGCCGGCCAGCCCGATGAGCGAACTCTCGATCAGGAACAGGCGCCGGATGAAGACCGAAAGAGCCCCAAGGCATTTCATGGTGCCGATTTCGCGGAAGCGTTCCGTTACCGACATCAGGAGTGCATTGGCAACCCCAATGATGGTGACGGCGAGAGAGACGACCACGATCCAGATCGTTCGGAACCGATCCTGCCGGGCCTGTTTTGCCACCCGGTCCCGCTGGTCGGCAAGTTGGCGGCCGAAGAAAATCTCGCGGCGTACACCGGGGGCGGGCTGACATTGCCGATCGGAGCGCGAATCGATGACCAGTGGCACGTTCATTCCACCCGTCAGGGCGGCCAGCGGGACCGGGCACACCGGGGCATCGCCGAGGATGAGGACGGCGACCGCGCCCGGCCCGAGGGCCGTCAAATTGGCTGGTTCAAACCCCGGGCACGCGGCCGCGCCATAGAGGCGCAGGGCGGCGGGCTTGGCGTCGCGGAGAAGGTCGAGCAGGGCGGCATCCATGGGCGTGAGCGTTCCGCACACGGCCACCGAGAGGGTCTTGCCTTCGATGGAACCGATCCGCGACTTGAGGACGCTTTCCATGATGCGCAGTTGCTGGCGGGCGTCGCGTTCGCGGGCCACGGCTCGGTCGACGAACTGCGTGGTGACGGTGCTCATGAGGAAGGCCGTGCCCAGCACCACACCCGAGAGCGTCACCAGCGAGCGCCCGAGCCGGATCCGGATGCCCTGGACCGCAATGCGGAAGGCCCGCCGGAACGGAGGCGGGTGCTGTATGCCGATTTCCGATTGGGGTTCTTCGGTTTTCAATCTTCAGTTCCTCAGAACGGTGCTGCCGATACGGCGCTGACGATCAGGTTCAGGGCCACGCCGATCAGGGCCACGAGCCCGGCTCCGGTGCCGTAGCCGGCGACGACCACGGGCATGACCTGGAGAATGCGTTTCTGGCCGAACCGGCGCTGCAGGTAGAACCGGCCGATGAAGGCGCCGATGACGAGCGGCAGGAAACCATGGGGCATCTGGCCGATGCCCTGAACAAAGCCGTAGACGGCCATCACCGGGAGGCTGAACGCCGAGAGCAGCAGGAAGGCGATCATGGAGAATGAGAACGAGCCGAGGATCACGCCCGGGTGGATGGCCTGGTAGAAGAGGGGCGTCGCGCCGTGCGTTTCGAGCGTGGCGGAGTAGAGCAGGGCGGTGTTCTTGGCCTGCAGATCCCACATCTTCTGGGCAAAGGGATAGACATCCGACGGGATGGCGCCCGAATGCCAGATGAAGGCCCAGAACACAAAGCTCAGGATGAAGCTCAGGGGCACGATCAGGCAGTCGGACTTCACATATGACCAGAAGTTGGTGCCGGTCAGTTCCTGCGAACGAAAATCCTGGGCCCGGCCGCCATAGTTCTCGACCGGCACCGGGGCCAGCCAGATCTCCACGCCCTTATAGCCCGACAGGATGTAAGCCGCCTCGCGAATGTAAGGAATCTCCACATTCTGGCCGACAATACCGATCAGGCGCGCGTTGATGTACGAAATCAGCGGCGAGTAGACGAACGTGAAGAAGCAGAGGAAGAGCACCGGGAAGCCCGGAACCAGCAGGTGGCAGAGCCCGACCACCAGGGCCGAGCAGACGAAGTAGATCCCGAGCGCGATCCAGGGCGAGAAGTCGCCGCGGCCGGGCGGCGTGGCCCAGACCGACTCGCGCTTGGCGCCGGCGTCGATGCCGGCCTGGCGCAACTGGCGCACCTTGCCCACCATGTCGCGTCCGGTCTGGTAGATCGAAATGACCGCGATGGCGAGCGTGGCGCCGAGGGTGAAGCTCATCCAGAAGTCAATCGAGTTGCTGAACGTGGTGGCGATCGTGTCCATGCCCGGCTGCCAGCGCTGCAACACGCCCAAGTGGTGCAGAATCGGGTTCATCACGAGGGTCAGCAGGATGGCCGAACCGGTGCCGACGACGGCCCAGAACGGCACGATCATGCCGACCACGATGATGCCCAGGTCCAGCACAATGCCGGTCGGCGTGGCGGGCAGCAACACCTCCGTCAGCCGCGTGGCGTCGTACCACGGCAGCGGGATCAACTGCACGGGTTTGGCGAGGAGCGCGCCGGTGACGAGCGGGATGCCGATCTGCACGGCGGCAAAGACGATGCCTACCATGGCGCCCAGCGAGAACATGCGCCACTTCCAGGTGGTTTTGCGTTCGCCCGACTCCGCCAGGGCCATGGAGCCCTGGGCGCTGACGCCGGCGAAGGGGAACGGCAGCCGCTCGACGTCGGAGGTGATGCGGAAGAAGAAGTAGCCCAGCGTGTAACTGTTGATGCGGCCGACGACGTGCATGAAGAAAATGAGGGCGATGGGCACCAGCCAGGCATGGTGCCAGAGCGCACGGTCCGTGATGGCTTCGCTCGAGGGTTGGGGAGCGAACCAGGCGGGGAATTTGCCGAGCAGCCCGATATCGCGGATGGCATCGCTTTGGATGAAGTACTGGCGCCATACGAGGGAGGCCATGGGGCCGCCGCCGGCCATGGCGCCTGCGACCACCAGCAGGATTACCAGTTCCTGCTGGCTCAGCGTACGCATGGCGCGCCGGCTGATCTCGGAGAAGATGATCAGCGTCACCCAAGCCGCCGCCAGGCCGCCGCCGGTCATGAGGCTCAGGTAGATCGCGCCGGGCATCATCAGCAGGCCGCAGAAGAACGCGCCGGCCACGGCCACCCATGTAAAGCCGTTCTTGAATTCCGTGGGGGTCTCGACCACGGAACGGTACATCTCGAGTTCGCGGTCGGCGATGATCGGTTTGCGGTCAGACATGGGGTGCCTCCCGGCGGGCCTCGGTGCGCAGCGTCTGGGCCGCCTCGGCAAACATTTCGGCCCGGCTCTCCGCCGTGGTGGCGCGCCAGTTCAGGAACTGTTTGCGCAGTGAGCCGAGGAACGGTTTCACGGTGCGCTGCCAGGCGGCGGTATGGCCGCTCAGGCGCGTGATGCGGATGTGGGCGACGAATTCGCGGGTCTCCGGGTCGTCTGGCAGCGAGATCTCGACGCTCTGCGATACACCCAGGTCATAGGGCTTGAGCCAGACGGTCGAGCGCAGCGCGGGGGTCAGTCCGGCCCCGGTCAGGAGCAGCGTTTCGGGCGGCGAGCAGTAGAAGAGGCCGGAACTGCCGGCCCCGTTGGCTTCCAGCCAGCGCCGGAAGTAGGCGATGACGGCCACGCGGTCGTGGGGGGTGAAGGTGAACGGCAGGTTGAATTCCATCGCGTCGTTGGCCGCGGTCGGCATGGTCCAACCGGCCATGCCGGAAGGCGAGGCCATGCGCGCTGCATCGCGGGCGGGCAGCAGCGTGGAGACCAGCACGGCGCCCATGATGGCGAGCGACGCGTAGATGGTCTCGATGGAACTGTAGTCCATGTTGAGCCCGCCGGTCAGCCCAAACGCGGTCAGAATCCGGCCGGTGGCCTGGCTGAGCACATAGCCGCACATGGCCCCTACCACCGCGTAAACGCAGGCCTCCGCGATAAACATGAAGAAGACGTGGTTGGGCGCGACGCCGACCGCGTTGTAGACGTAGATCTCGCCGCGGCGCTCGTAGACCGAGCCGCGCATGGTGTTGAAGACGGTCAGGGCCGCGATCAGCAGCGGCACGAGCAACTGCAGCAAGCCCGCCAGGCTGCGGGCGCGCTGGCGTGAACCGTAGTAGCAGGTGCCGTCCACGGCGTAGTAGGCGGGCTTGCCCAGCCGTTCGAGATAGTCCGTCACGAGCCGGCGCTGCTCGGGATAATCCACGGCCGGCCGTTCGGGCTCATCCGCGCGCAGCCGGTAGGCGGTCTTGGGGAACAGCACCGAGCAGAAGACCGTCGGGGTTTCCTCCACCTTGAGCGGCGGCATGCGATTGACGAGCATGACCTGAGAGGGGGCCATGCGTCCGATGTCCTCGGGCAGGAAGATCCGGCTGTCACGCGAGCCCAACTGCTGGACGCTGTTGAGGTCGAACGGCAACTGCGAACGGCCGTCCAGCCCCTGGATGCGGCCCAGGGCGTCGGGATCGAAGATGCCGAGCACGTCGTACTCCTCGCTTCGGATCGTGACCGTCACGTTGGTGGCGTCCACCTGTTCGGGCGTGAGGCCCAGGTCGCGGGCGGCCGGCAAGGGGAGGATGACGGAGTTCCGAGTCCGCCCGCCGGCGAGGGCCGCGGCGCGGATTTCGTCCGGCGTCTGCGGAGGCCGCGGGAACCAGCCGCGGTGCGTGAGCAGCGTGGAGTCGATGCCGGAGAACGTGGGTTCCTGCCAGCTCATTTCCATCGCCGAGTTGAGCGTGATGCGCCGGCTGACGGTCTGGCCCGCGGCCTGCCATGAACGGTCGACCTGGATTTCGGCGTTCTGCAGGCGGTCCGCCATCCAGGAGTACATCTGGGGGGTCAGCCACTTTACCGTCGCCACCGGATACCGCGTGCCGTACATCTGGCTGATCGCGTTGAGCTGGGGATCGGTGAGATTCTGGTAGTTCGTCTCGCGCACCATGATGCCGTTCCACGCCGACCGGCCGGTGGGGTATTCGACGTCGGTCAGGTCCGTGGTGACCGAGGTGAAGCAGATCATGACGAACGTGATGAGAATCAGGGTGGCGCAGGTGAGGCCAGTGCGGACCTTGCGGCGGCGCATGTTGTTGAGGCCCAGCATGAAGGCCGTTCCGATCACCCCGCCGCGATTGACGTCCGCGCCCTCGACCTGGCCTTCCCGCCGACGCAAGTCCCTGAGGTTCTGCTTGAACTTTCCGCCGACCATGAACGTGACCAGCAGGGTCAGGAGCAGGATCACGAACCCGAGCAGGATCATGACCGACGACCGCACCATTTCGAAGGCCGGATGGAACGTGCGCAGGAGGCCGAAGACGACCAGGAAGATCGCCGTGGAGGCCACGAGCTGTTTGCGGATATCGGAAAACCCGAACAGGAGTTTTTCGGCGAAGAACACGAAGGGCACGAGCAAGCCCAGGTACCAGAGAATCCCGATCACGGCCTGGTCGATGCGGCCGCGGATAACCGGGTGATTGGCCATGGCATAGGCAAGACTGGATGAACCGGCGTTGGCGGCCTCCAGGGGTTCGCGATTGTCGAGCTGGTCGCGGGCCGTCTTCAGCAGCTCGTTGCCGCGGGCGTGGAAGGCGAGCATTTGCTCGTCGGCCATGCGGAATTGCTGCTGCAGGCGCAGGCGTTTTTCGGCGGTGCGCAACATGGAGGCGGCCGTGTCGATCTGCGCCCAGAGCAGCGCCGGCGTGTCGGCCGCCAAGAAGCCGCGGCCGTACAGTTCCGGTTCATCCTTCGCGATCGCGGCGACGGGGTCGGCGTTCAGCATGAAGGCGCGCGGGGTCAGGATCTCGGGATTATCCGCGGCGCCGTCCATGAAGCTCAGGTAGAACGTCAGGTCGGGCTCGATGAAGGTCGTCAGGGACCCGGCATTCTTGCGGGTGGGCTCGACCAGGCCCTGGCGGCCCAGGATGCTGGCCCCCTTGAACGGCTGCTGGGTCTGCGGGTTCTGCCGCTGGTAGAGGGCGACCGGAACGGCCCGGAACAGGCCGATATTGATCGGCTGGGGCGTCTGGCCGGCGGTGGCTATCAAGGATTTCGCTTCGATCTTGATACAGGGATAGACGGACTGACTGGCGGCGCCCTGGTCCCCAATGAAGACGAGGTGCCCCGCCTCGTCGAAGCGTGCGGCGTCGACTGTGACCCGCGAGTAGGTCCCGAAGTCAAAAGCCAGCGGCCGTTCGTACGTGCCGTAGGGGCTGCAGGCGACGACCGGATAGATGGAGACGCCGCGCGTATCGATAGGCGTCTGGCTCCGCTGATCTTCCACCAGGGCGCGAACGACGGTTCGCACGCCCATGGGATGGGAGGGGACCATCGTCGAGGCCCCTGCCTCGCCGAACACCGACCCCCGCAACGCGGCCATGGACTGGGACTTGTTGACGTTGAGTGTCTTAAACTGGACCTGTCCGCCGGCCAGCGCCAGGACGAGGCGCCCGGCGGCCGGCACATGGAGGCGCAGGACGTCCATGCTGAGATCGGCCAGTTCGTCTTCCGGAGTGCCGAGTTTCGGGGGAATGAATTCGTGGTTGCACACGCTGAACGCCAGCCGGCCGCAATGGAACCACGGTTCCGACTCGAGTTCGGTGTACGAAGGAGAGTTACGATTGGGTTGCGCGAGACTACCGGCCGCGTCGCGGGCGCCCCATGAGATCACCTTCAAGTCGGGCGATTTGGCCATGAGCAGGTTGGCAATATCGGTGGACTGGGGGTCCACGGAGGGGCCGGCATTGTATATTCCCGTCAGGAGGGAGAGTTTGGTGCGGGCCTTGGAGCCGCCGGAGTTGAGTTCGAGATTGAGCGCGACGACGTTCCGGTAGTGGGCGAAGAGATCGCGCACGAGGATGCGGTCGTTCAGTTCCCGCAGTTGGGCGCTGTGCCAGGCGCGCGTCTCCGCCAGCAGCCCATCGTAGGCGGCACGGTACTCCGGATCGGCCAGCACATCGCGGGCAGACACGGAGACGCGGTTGGCGGCCTCGTTATCGGCCTGCTTGGCCGCGAGATAGGCCTGCAGCAGGGGGTGCGAGTTCTCGGCCGCCTTGAGCTGTTCGTCGGTGGCGGTGGCGGGGTTGAAGCCGTCGCGGTACACGGGACTGCCGGCGCGCAGGTAGGCCACGCGCGCGGCGAGCGCCGCATCCTTGCGCCGCAGGTGTATCTCGCCCGCCGCAATGCGGCAGAGGCGGGCCTCGTCCGGCTGGCGGAGCGCGGCCTCGTGCTCGGCACGCCGGCTCTCGAAAGGAACGAAGTCGGGCCGCAAGGCACTGAAGCGTTCGACGCATTCCATGATCCGGCTGATGCCGGCCAGGCCCTGAGCATGCCCGGCGGTGGCCACAAAGACGATGTCGCGTGGCAGGGTGTCCCGGTAGGGAGCCAAGGCCTCGACCAGGTCGAGCAGGGCAGCTGCCGGCACGGCCTGTTCGGCGCCGGGGGCCAGGTCGGGAACCACGGAACTGCTGTCGTAGTAGGCGGAGACTACCAGGGCTTCGGCCCGCGGCGCGCGGCCGTGCAGCACGCCCAGCAGGTTGTGGGCGGTGCGCGTCTGCCAGGTGACGCGGCAGGTGACCGCGACGGTGCGGCCGGTAAACGACTCGATCGGCCCGGTGGCGCAGAAACGCGGGAACGGCGTGGGTTCGGCGACCGCGATCGGCGCCCAATTCGCGGCCTGGTCCAGGTTCGGCCGCAGGGCGCGCCGGTCGGGCGTGTCGTGGACAATCAAGGCCTGGACGCCGGAGGCGGCGAGTTCGGGCCACGTGCCGCCCCCATCCACGGGTGTGATAACGGTCACCGTGCGCGGGTCCACCCCGGAAAGCCAGCGCAAGGTCGCGCTCTCAGCCGCGACCAGGCGGGTGGTGATTGAGCAACTGGTGGGCAGCAGCCCGGACGGCATGAACGGTGCGAGCCGGACGCCTTCCAGAGGCTCCCCGGTCGCGACATCGCGGATCTCGCAGATCTCCGTCACCGGCACGGTGACCGTGAACTCCTGTGCCACCGTCTCAAGACCGGCGCGCTGGAAGACATTCGAGATCAGGGCTTCCGTCTGCCGGCAACCCGGCGTGCCGGTCAGGCGCGTGCCGGCGGCCGCGATCTCCTTGAGATGCCCCTCGAAGGCATGGCGGGCCACCGCCGCCTCAAGTTCGTTCTCCGTGTAGGTCTGGACAAAGGCGGCCCGCGGCTGGCGATCCTTGGGGTCGCCGAACAGGACAAACCCGGCCAGCACAGCCAAGCCGAGCACGGCGAAGGCGGCGGCCACAAGTGCCTGATCGAACCATCGCGGTTGTTTGCGTTCTTCCACTAGCGTCTTTCCAGTCTGCGATTACGGCAGGCCCGAGTACACCTCGGCCACGCCCTTCAGTCGGAGCACAATGCCAACGATGTCGAACATGCCGATCGAGAGAATGGCGGCGACGAACATGCCGACGCAGAAAGGCACCAGTCCTTCCCGGATGGTGCGAGCGCCGCCGAGCCGGAAGAGCGTCAGCCGGATCGCCCAGGCCAGCATGGCGTAGATCCACATGCCCTTCATGAAGTAGGTAGAAGCCAGGACATAGCCGAGGGGATGGAGGGGGAACCAGGAGAATAGCGTCCGCAGGCCCGCCAGGGCGAACGTGATGCCCGCCCCGATGGCCAGGCCCTTGGCGTCCGGGTTGTGGAGGATGTTGAGAGTCTGGCCGTCCGGGCTCTGGCCGACCGTGCCCGCCTCGAAGGCGCGGTCGATGTTGAGCTCGCCGGTGCGGAAGCCGTTGAAGTACCAGTTTTGTTCGTAGGGCCAAGTCGTCTTCAGGTTGTTCGCGCCGAAGCCGTAGCCCCAGCTCAGCACGACGAAGCCGCCGATGAAGAGCCCGCCCAGCAGCCCCAGGGTCAGGCCCGCGCCGACGTCGCGGGGGCGAACGTTGAAGTGGCGGCCCAGTTCCATCATCTCGATCTGGGCGGGCGCGATCAGGAGGAAGCACGACGTACACATGAAACCCGCGGCAATGGTGGCCACGAGCATGCCAGTCGAGTGGAAGATCGCGAAACCGCCCATGGCGGTCACGAACTGCATGCCGAAGTAGGGGGTCAGGTAGGCGACGGGCGCCCCCATTTCCGCGCGGATCTTGCTTGCGGCGAACCCGCACACCAGCATGTAGCCGAAATAGAGCAGTCCCGCGGCGAGCCCCATCTGGGTCCACACGCTCCATCCGGCGATGGCCGCCAACGAGGCCGCGACCAGCAGCAGGGCGCCCCGATAGACTCCCGCCTCGCGGCGCTCAGCCGGCAGGTAACGGCCGATGATCAGCCGGAAGACGCGGGCGAGGTGGTGGCGGCCGACGAACAGCGCCAGCAGGGCGAAGGCGATGAACCCGCCCATGGTCTGCTGGGGCTCCCACGGGTAGCCCGGAAAACGCGTCAGGTTGAAGGCCTTTCCGAACGCCCGCCAGAGTTGAAAGACGAAGAACGTGAGCCAGAGTGAGAACAGGACGTCCGTCTCGATCAGCAACGCCACGGACAGGACGCAGAAGGCTAGGCCGAGGCCGAGGCCGCCGGCGCCGACTTCCGAGAAGAAGGCTTTCAGGACCGGATTGTTCACGTAATCGGACAAGGACCCGCTGCCAAGCGAGATGGGCGGCAGGGCCGGGAAGTAGTAGCCGAGCCCCTTCCAAAGGACCAAGGGCAGGGCCGTGGCAAAGCCGGCCCACATGACGCGGTTCCGGAAGATGACCAGCCGGCCGTTTTCGTCCTGCAGCAGGCGCTTGGGCAGGATGGTGAGCGGGAACGTGAAGCGCTCGTGCTCCACCCACTGCTTGCGCATGAGCACGTTCAGGCCGAAGAACCCGGCGAACAGGGCGCCGATGAGTATCGCCCACGCCCCGGCGGGTTGCATCCATGACCGCAGAGGGATACCGCCGGATACGAGGTAACGCAAACCCGCCACGCTGCAAAGGTTGTCGGGCCGCACTTTCGTGAAGTTGCGTTCGTGGGGCCCCAAGGCGTTCAGCCGGCTTTGGCGGACCACCTGGCGCCCCGAATAGAGTCCTTCCACGGCCTCGACGTTGAAGAACTGCAGGTCGAGCAGGGCCAGACTGCCCTGACCGCGCAGGTTCACGGCGAACGTCAGGCGGTTGGTCAACGCGGGCGGTATGACCACGGGGCTGATGCCTACGCGCTGCAAGCCGGCCGGCAAGGCGAACGACGGTCGCGTGGTGTCAGTGCCGGTCAGCAGGGGCACGGGGACCGCGTCATCGGCGCGGAGTGTGATGGTATAAGCCGAATCGCCTGCAAAGTCCTTGGCCCTGACCAGGCAGGAGAAAAGGAATTGCTCGCCCGGCACCACGGCTGAGGCAGGGATCGTGAAAGTGAGTGAGGCGTCTGTGTTCGTCCGGCCGCCATTGTTCAGCACGGGAACGCGCCACTTTTTGCCCCGCCATTCGATCGAGTCCCAGGCCGGCTCGCCACCTGCGGCCGCGTAGCCGTCCAGGCCGTGCTCGAAACGGCCATCCGGCACGAGATTCGGCCCGTGCGGCCAGAGCATGGGCGGCAGACTTTCGTACGTCTTGAAGTCGGCATTGTGGGGGACGGCGGCGACCAAGCCAAACAGGCGGTGCCACATCCCCTGGGTCATCAACGGGGCCGCAAGGATCAGGGCGGAGTAGACGACGACCAGTTCGGCGCTGGCCAGGCGTAGGGGGCGGCGCAACCGATAAAGGACCGCGCTGATTCCCAATACGACCAGGATGATGCCGACGGCGCTGTTGGCCGGTGAGTTCTCGGCCAGGGGCCCGCCGTAGGTGTTGTACAGTTCCTCGTACTCGATCCAGACGCCCATGAGCAGGAGGCTCACCAGGCAAACGACAAAGGCGCGAAGCGTCAGTCCGCGTTTTTGCGGGACGGCTTGGCCCGCTGAGTCCGCCGGCGTCTGGGTGTCGGTAGTCATCAAGGGTTGAAAGGCGCCCGTTCTATCGGATTTTACGTATGAGAGCAATGGAGAACATCTGAAAGTTTTGCGCGTGAGGTCGGGGCGGCGGTCGCCGGCGTGCGCAGGCGGAAAACTCTTGCGCGCCGCAGGCAAGAACCGCATCGTAATGAAATGACAGCCATCAACGGACGGACAGGACGTGCGGCGGTGTATCGGGGCGTCGGGCAGCCTCTTGAGGTCTGCGAGTTTCCGGTCGGCGAGCCGGGGGAGGGCCAGGCCCTGCTTTCCCTTGAAGCCAGCGGAATCTGCGGGACCGACTTGCACATTATCAATGGTCGGCTGGGCATTCCCGGTCCGCTCATCCTGGGCCATGAGTTCCTGGGTCGCGTCGAGTCCCTCGGCTCTTCCGGGGCTCGGGACGGGCTGGGTCGGCGTCTGAAGAAGGGCGACAGCGTCATCGCCTGCGTGGCCATCCCGTGCGGCGCCTGTGTCTCCTGTCTGCGCGGCGAAACGGCCAGTTGCATGAATTTCGGTGTGACCTACCTGAAGGATCCGGCCGGGGCGCCGCATTTCTTCGGCGGGTACGGCGAGTACCTATATTCGCCTGTGAAAAACCTTGTCCGCCTTCCGGCGGGCGTTTCCATCAAGGCGGCCGCGGCCTTTCCCTGCGCGGGGCCCACGATCGTCCGGGCCTGCGCGTATGCGGGCGGCCTGGAGAGCGGCGAACTCGTGGTCGTCCAGGGCACGGGCCCGGTGGGCCTGTTCGCCATTGCCTGGGCCGCCGCCGCGGGCTGCACGGTCGTGGCCATCGGCTCGGGCGCATCGCCCGGGCGCCTGAAACTGGCCAGGCGGCTGGGCGCCGGGCGCGTGCTCGACTACCGCGCCATGCCGCCCGATGAACGCGTCAAGACGGTCAAGGCGCTGGCCGCGAAGCTGGGCCGCGGCGACGGCGCGGACGCGGTCATTGAAGCCAGCGGCGCGCCCGCCGCCGTGCCGGAAGGGCTGGACCTGCTGCGCACGCGCGGCCGCTACCTCATTCCCGGCCAGTACTCGGCGAGCGGCGCCGTTTCGATCCGGCCCGAGCTGATCACCTTCCGCGCCCTGCGCCTGATCGGCAGCGGCCAGTATACCCTGGCCGACGTCGGCACTTACCTGGATTTCCTGAAGAAGAACCCCGCCGTGCAGCGGGCCTTCGCCGCGTGTGTCACACACACCTTCACTGTGGATCAAGCCGGAACGGCCCTGGCGGCAGTCGAGGCCGGTGCGGCCGGCAAGGCTATCTTCGTCCGGAAATAGGGACTTTCACATGAGCGATTGGCGACAGCTTTTGGCGCAGGTGCGGGCCAGGAACGGGGAACTGACGGGTGCCGGGGCCATCGAGATGCGGCCGGCCTGGCGGGCCGCGGCTTACCGGGCCGCCGCAGGCGAGCCCGAGCCCGTGGTCCGGGCGCGGGCGTTCCAGTCCGTCCTGATGGGCGACGCCCTTCATTTCTACGACGGCGAGCGCCTGTGCGGCAGTCATGCCGGCTGGTTCGTCAAGTCGCTGCCGAAGGACCTGTCGGAAGCGGACTACCAGGCGTTGGCATCCGAGCACCGGGCGCGCGGCCAGCGCCATTTCGGCGTGTGCTGGGACCATACACTGGCGGACTATCCGACCCTTCTGGCCGGCGGCGTGGCGAGCTATCTCGCGCGGGCGAGGGCATCGTTGAAGGTTCATCGCGAGCCGGCGGAACAGGACGCGCTGCAGGGGATGATCCTGACCCTCGAGGCGTTTTCGGCCTGGATGATGCGCTGGTCCGAGGCCGCCGCCGCGCGCGGGCTGGCAGATCTGGCGGCAACGGCCGCCGCCGTGGCGCTCGGTCCTCCTTCCACCTTCCGAGAAGCCGTGCAACTGGTGGCGTTCACCCACCTCTGTTTCGAAAGCGAAGGCCGCGCCCACATGGCGCTGGGCCGCATCGACCAGTATCTGCTGCCGTTCTACCGGCGGGACCTGGAGGCGGCGCGCCTGACCCGGGCCGAGGCGCTGGACCTGATCTGCTGCCTGTGGGTCAAGCTGGCGGAGAACGGCTGCGTCCAGAATATCTGCATTGGCGGGCTGACGCCCGAGGGAACGGACGGCACCAACGAACTGTCCTACCTCTGCCTGGAGGCGACGAGCCTGGTGAAGTCACCCTACACGAACCTTTCGGCGCGGTTCCATGACGGCACGCCGGAGCCGTTCTACGCGGCCTGCTTCGAGGTGATCCGGACCGGCGTCGGCTTCCCGGCCATTTTCAACGACCACGTGCTGATCCCTGGGCTCGAAGAAATCGGCATCCCCCCGGAGGTCGCCCGCGACCAGTGCATGGTGGGTTGCATCGAGACCATGCTGCCGGGCCGGCAGCAGGCCTGGTCGGACAGCCGCTTCAACATGCCGCTGCAGTTGTCGAACGCCATGCACAAGGTGCGGGGCAAGGCCGGGCTTTCTTATGAGCTGGTCTTCCGGGCGCTCCTGGACGAAATGGCGGCGGCCATTTCGGCGCATTGCGAGGCTCTCGACCGGCAGAACCTCGGGTACCCGGTATCGAAATTCCCGGATCCGTTCCTGTCGGCGCTGACCCGCGACTGCATCGGTCGGGCCAGGGACATCAACGACGGCGGCGCGGAGTACAAGCGGATGCACGGCCTGGCCGTCATGGGGCTCGGCACCACGTCGGATTCGCTGGCGGCCGTCAAGAAGCTGGTCTTCGAGGAAGGCAAGATCGGCTATGACGAACTGCTGGACGCGCTGGATGCCGACTTCGAGAGACGCGAGCCGTTGCGCCAGATGCTGGTAAACGGGGCGCCGAAGTACGGCAATGACGACGATTTCGTGGATTCCATCGCGGCGTTCCTGGTCGATTGGACTGCGCGCGAATGTTTGAAGCACGAGATCGGCGGCGGCGGCCGGTACGTATCGGCCATGGCCGCCAACACGAGCAACATCCCGGCCGGCGCGGAAGTGGGCGCCACGCCCGACGGCCGGCACGCGTTCACGCCCCTGTCGGACGCGGCCAGTCCGTATTTTGGCCGCGACGTCAACGGGCCGACGGCGTTCCTGAACTCGGTGGCCAAGCCGGATTACCACCGCGTGCTGACAGGCAGCGTGATCAACATGAAGTTCGAGCCCGCCTTCTTCCAGGGGCCCCAGGGGACCCGGCTCTTCACTTCCCTGATGAAGGCGTTCGTGCAGAAGCGCGTGCCGGAGCTGCAGTTCAATTTCACCGGCAACGAATCCCTGCTCAAGGCGCAGAAGGAGCCCGAGGCCTATCGCGATCTCGTGGTCCGGGTGAGCGGGTTCTCCCAGTACTTCGTGCACCTGCCCGCGAACGTTCAGGACGACGTAATTCGCCGCCGCGCGCATGCGCGGCTGTAAGGGCGGCGCCGGACGATTCGCCTGGCAATCTGTCGGAGTTGGGTTCCATGGGCACGCACAATTGCTACCGGCCGGGACGGCCGGCTCCAAAGCGAGCCAAAGACGAACTGGAGCCGGCGGTCCTCCGCCGGTAGCCCCGGGGCCCACGCGGAGTCCGAAAGACTGTTGGCGTCACTTCCACCCGAGTTTCTCGTAGATGGCCTGCCACCGTGCGGCCATGCCGTCAGCGACGATCAACGGCTGCCAGCCCAGTTTGAGGTAGATTTTCATGGCGGGCAGGCGGAAGTCGTCGGTGGAGAGGCGCATATCCTCGTAGCCGGCCTTGATGAGCCGGGCGGTGACGGCGGCGCAGACCGACTCGCCCAGGCCCCGGCCGCGATGGTCGGGGTCGCCGGCCACCCAGCCCAGCATGCCGCTGTGCGGATTGCCGTCGGACGGCATGTGCTGGGCCAGAGCGGTCGCGACCAAGCGGCCGGTTGCCCGGTGCACGGCCAGGAATGCGCCGCCCGGCAGCACGGTCTTCATTGTGTCGGCGACGCGTTTGGGCGTCCAGCCCATGAACCCACCCTTGGCCAAGAGTTCGATGTAGGCGGCCTCGTCAGCCGGGGTGTACTGGCGCAGTTCGTAACCCTCGGCGATGCGGACCGTGGGGGGATTGCCGAGACGTTCGCGCGGCCAGGACATCCAGATCTGGCGATAGGGCGGGGGCGCGAGCCACTGGCGGCTGTCGGGCACGTCGAGCCACGCGCCGCCCTCCAGGACGGATTGCTGCGAGACCAAGCCCGGCAGCGTCATATCCATGGCCTCGTGGATGCCGATGGGGCAGGGCGCCTGCCCGCGAATAGCGCTGAAGAAGTCACAGACCTCGAAGTAGTCGCCGCCGCCATGCCCCGCCTGGGCGGCGCCCGGGGGCGGATGGCGCCAGATGTCGGGCAGGTAGTTGCTGGCCGGGTCGACGGCGCTCATCAACGCTTCAATGTCGAGCCAACGCACCTCCTTGGATAACTGCCGCAGCCAGATCTTGCCGTTGTCGACCGGCCCGCCGCGGCTGGATTCGTAAGAACCGTCCGCCCCTTGGAGTTGGTAATTGGTCATGGAATGCGGGCGGTCGGAAACCATGTCGACCCGTAGCTTGATCAGCGCGCCCTTGGCGGTCTTGCAGAGCATGACGGGCGTGGTCTGGCCGTAGGGCTCGCCGCGCGGGTCCTTGGGACGCCAGTCGGTGTCGGCGCAGCAGACCTTCACGACGCGGTCGCCGTTCATCCATTGGAGGATCGGCCCGAGGCTGTGCGTGCAGTAGGTGATGCCCGGGATGCCCGTCTGCCATTTCCGCCGCCAAGTGGTGATCTCGTTGAGACCCTTCAGTTCGTGGAGGTATTCGCCTTCGGCGTAGTATAGCGCGCCGAAGAGTCCCTGGCGGCACAGTTCGCGCACGAGGACATTGGGCCGCATGTAGGTGTAGTTCTCGGCCATCATGTAGACGGCCTTCGACGCCGCGGCCGCCTCGACGAGCTGGCGGCACTCGGCGATGGTGACCCCGGCTGTCACCTCGCTCAGGACGTGCAGGTTGCGCTTCAGGGCCTCGATGGCCATGGCGGCGTGGAACTGCATGGGCGTCCCGATGACCACCGCGTCCAGCGGGCATTCGTCGAGCATGCGGTCGTAGTCGGTGAACCTATGGGTCGCGCCCACGCGCTGGGCGCACTCGTCGAGCGCGTCGGCCCGGATGTCGCATACGGCCTCGATGCGTCCGCCGTTGGCCTCGACGGCAGACCGAAAGCTCCCGCCGCGTCCCGCGGCGCCCACCAGACCGACTCGAATGGCTTGGTCGTTAGACATGAGATTTCCTCTGTTGGTCATGAATTGGAGACTCTACCACGAAGAGCACGAAGAGCACGAAGGGGCGTCAATCTGCTCTGCCGCACGGAGCGGAGCCGCTTCCGGCTCCGGCCGCTCGTGGCGAGGGGCACTCGCGACGAGCCGGCGCGGGAAGCCGCGCCGCTCCCAGAAGAGGCGGACAGGTTCTCGAGTGGGCTCTTAGCCCAGGATCTGGGTGCCACTTGGTGACTCGACACAGTCATAAAGTCGGCTCGATAGGGTTCGCCCCCGCCGGACAGCATTCTGCTGTTGTGCTTCTGCAGTAGCTGGGGCATAGTTTGGTAGGTGATCGGATGAAGCTCGGCTTCATGCCGCGTGGTTTCCGGGCCTTGTGCCGAGGGAACCCTATATCCGAAGCCAAGTTTGAGGACCGGCCATGGAGACACTACTCCAGTCCAACGTGTATTTGAGGAACGCGAGCATGCGGGAACGCATGTTGAGCGAGAATGCACGGGATTCCAGTATCTTCGAAGGTGCCCGTTTGCCACGTCAACGGCCCTCCGCCAGACGCCGCTCGATGGCCTCGGTAAAGAAGACGGTCAAAGCCTCGTAGTCCTGACCGTACGACCGAGTGACTGCCGTCAGATAGGAGCTTTGCCGTTTGCCCTGGGGGTCTTTTTCGAATTCGTATTTCGGCACAGGTTGACCGGCCTGCAACGCCATGAGATCGGCCAGCCACCGGGCCAGTCTACCGTTCCCGTCCCGGAAGGGATGAATGAGCAGTAACTCGCCATGCACCTCGGCTATGCGGCGGGCGACTTGGGCCAGGACTTCCGCAGGGCACGGCGTGTGCGCGCGCAACAATCCACTCTCGAAGGTTTGCATGTTGCACTCCACCAGGTAAGCTGGCGGCCAACGAAAGGCTCCCTTCTGCAATTCGACGGTGCGATAACTGCCCGCCCACGAGTAGATGTCGCCCAACCAGCACCGATGCATCTCTCGGATCAACTCAACGGTGAACCGGGTTTCGGGGCCAATCCGTTGCAGGAACGACTTTTGGACGCGGAGTAGCGCTTCGTACTCGGCGCGGTCCATATCCCCCTTCCGTGTGATCCCCAGCAGATTCCTGAGAACTCGCCCGTGCGAACCGGGCTGCATCTCTGCCTCCGGCCCTTCCGGCGTCACGTATCTGATGCATTCGCGTCTATTCGCGTTCATTCGCGGTTCGGTCATCCTCTTTTCGTGTATTTCGTGCCTTTCGTGGTTTCTCTCTTCACCCCATTCTACATTCGGCAGTCCCTATTCCACATTCGCTCTTCTTCTCCAGCAACTCGTTTCCCCACGCGCCGCCGGGCCTGTTTGCCAACGACTACGATCCGTCCGTCGGTAAACGTCACCTGTTCGCTGATCCGACTCGGCTCGCGATCCCACCCAGCCGCCTGAAGCGCAGGAATCACCAGTTTCCGGCATGTATCGGCTTCGTTCATCCCTGCATCTTGCCTCTCTTGTGGTGCAACGGCAGACCGTCGCGGAGTCTTACAGATTGACACGGGCCGCACAAGCGCCAAGACCGTGACCGTCCACCCATGCCGAAATTGGCGAAGTTCATGGGTGCAGGCCGTCAGATCGGTGCAAAGGGTCTCGTCAGATGCGCGTCATGCGGCCTTGCTTATGCCAGTCCGCGGTCCTACTCTCGCGGGATCATGCCTATTGCATACCAGATCGACCACGAGCGGCGACGGGTGGTGGCCACGGCCCAGGGGCGGCTATCGGGCGGGGACATGTTCGGCTATCAGAACGAAGTGTGGTCCCGGCCCGACGTCGCAGGGTATGACGAGATCATCGAATCGGGACACGGAGGATGACAGCATGAAGAAGCGCGATGGAACAACGCTGCGGGCAGGGGCCGCACTTGTGGATATCACGCCGCCGGCGGGTACCCATCTCTCGGGTAGCGGCTGCGGAGAGCACCGGCCGGCCCAGTCCGTCCTCGATCCGCTCTTTGCCAAGGCCATCGTATTCGAGGCAGCGGGGCGCAAGCTCTGCATCGTCACGCTTGATGTCACCATCATCACCAGCGAATACACTTCGAGGATTCGGGCCGGCATTGCCGAGAAGACCGGAATAGCGCCCGATGCCATCATGGTACACGCCATTCAGACGCACTCGGCGCCGAGTGTCGGGTATTTCATGCTGGATCAGGATTTCCCCTTGGAGACGACCGCCGAGACGGAGTACTTGCGCGGGGCAGAGCTCGCGTACGGCGAGCAGGCGGCGCGGGCCGCCGTCCGCGCGGCCGTCGAGGCGGCGGGCCGCCTCGAGCCGGTTCGTATCGGCCTGGGACGCGGCATCGTCGGCGAGCTGGCGTTCAACCGCCGTGGCGTGCGCCGCGATGGAACGATCATGATGCCCAAACCAATGGGACACGAGAATCAGCCGTTTGGCATCACGGATCTCTGTTACCTGGAAGGTCCGATGGACCCGGAGGTCGGGGTGTGCTGCGTGCAACGCCTGGATATGCAACCGATCGCGTTCCTGCTGCATCATACGTGTCATCCCGTCAATGTCTTCGGGCATCGAGAGACCTACTGTGCCGTGTCAGCCGATTGGCCCGGGGCCTGGTCGCACGAGCTGCAGAAGATCTACGGCAGCACAGTCGTTCCTCTTGTCTTGAATGGCTGCTGCGGGAACATCAATCCTTGGCATCCGTTTGACCCGGATTGCACACCGGACCATCGGCGCATGGGTCGCGAGCTTGCCGCGATGAGTGAACGGGTGACCCACGGCATGACGTTCGGGCAGAGCGGCGTTCTGGACTGGCGAATTGAACAGGCCATCCTGTCGTACCGCGATATTCCCGAGAAACGCCGGCAGGAAGTTGCCGCGCTACTCGCCAAACACCCGCACCCGCCCCGCGGCAAGAGCGGCGAGGTCGATCCGCAGTGGTTCAGCGCCGCATCAACGCGAAGCGTGGAACTCTGCCGCCAGCGTGAACCCCGGTTCTCCTATGAAATCCAGGTCCTCCGGGTCGGCGACCTGGCGATTGTGGGATTGCCCGGCGAGCCTTTTGTGGAGGGGCAACTGGCGATCAAGACGAATTCCGCGGCACCCTACGTTTTTCCGGCGCATCTCACCACTCAGTACGTCGGCTACCTGCCGACGCGAGAGGCCTACGCGCGCGGCGGCCACGAGGCCAATGCGGAGGTGACGTATTGGGCCAAACTGGCGCCGGGGAGTCTTGAAACCGTCGTGGAGAAGGCCGTCGCCACTGTCTGTGAACTCTTCGAGTGAGGACGTCGCGCCGGCGGGCCGAACCACACAGAGCGTCATGAGTCAGCCACCTTTTTGGAGCGGACGCCTTCGCGTTCCGGCCCTTCGGTGGCACTCAGGGCAGGCCCTTCGATAGCGCTCAGGGCAGGCCGGCGCGGGAAGCCGCGCCGCTCCGATGAGGGTGTGGCGCCGGCGGGCGCATTTTACGGAGCGTCATAAGTCAGTCACCTCTTTGGAGCGGAACGCCTTCGCGTTCCGGCCTGCCGGAGCGGGAAGCCGCGCCGCTCCGAGGCTGTCGCGGATTCATGACGCTACGTGTAGTGGCTGCAGACGCCGGTTCATAGCGACCTGCGAGGCCGGTGCCAAACGACGATCACGAGACGTTGACGAGAAACACGCCTTCGAATCCATCGAGGTGGATCTCACTTCCGGCTGGTGAAGCGCAGGTGGTTCCGGTTGAGGGCCTGTAGAGGGAATAGGATCCCGGCACGCGCAAGCGGGGACAGATCGTCCGGGGAGCTGCTGCGGCGTTGATCACAAAATACACGTCGCACTCGTCAACCCGCCGATGCGTGAACAGGACGTCGCGGTCCGGCGCGGCCAGCGTGAAATCGCCCGCGCCGTTCTCGCGAACCACCCGGGGAAGCTGGTCGAGCGCGATTGACTGTCCGGGCCCCGAGTCAACCAGAGTCTTGATGGCGAGTTGGAGCCGTCCGGTGGCCTCTGCGCTTTCGCCGCGCATGGGCGGCGTGTCGATGAAGAACACGCTGCCGCCTGCCCTGCCCAAGGCGGCCAGCTTCTCGGCCGTGGCCGCGCCCAGAGTGTCGGCCCGGGGAATGACCACGATTCGGTAGCGCTCCTGCGCCACGCAGAGCCGTCCGTCTTCAATCGTGGCCTCGAGAATGGCCTGTTCGTCCACGATGTCCAGGTCGACCTGGCTTTGGATCAGGTCGCGAACAGGCTGTGCATAGCCGATGCCGCCGAGGCGGTCGAGCCGGGCATTGAATGCCGGGGTGTCGATGTTGGCTGCCGCGAGCGGGCTGTGGGGGACGAAGGTGGCCCAGGCGGCGCGGATGGGATAGAGCACGGCCACATCGCAGACGTGCCGGCCGCCGCGAAGCAGCAAGGCCAACCGGCCCATATAGTCGTTATAAGCGCGGTACCGGTCTTCACCGATATCTTCCCAGCCCCAGTAGGATGTGACCTGATTGACGCCCATGACATAGAGCAGATTTCCCTGGCCGATCCGCTCGCGCGCCGTCACGCCCCGCTTCTCGGTCGTTCGCTGGACCCAGTCGGAGCACTCGCAGTGCACTTCGTCCGCGCCGATGAGATGCGCCACCGAGGCCACCTGTTTGGCCGTGAGGAAGCCCAGGCCGTTGAGCATGCGGACCGGATCGCCATCCAGCATGTCGATGCCGGGCAAATCCAGGCGCCGGATCGCGGCGAACAGGCTGCCGTGACAGGCCACGTGCGTGCCGAGCCATTCCTCGTTCAGCACGTGGCCGGAGGAGGCGATGCCGTGCGCCCGACACCACGTGCCGATCTGGCTGTAGAAGGCGGCGGCATACACCTGTGTCAATACGTCGTAGAAGTCCTGGCGGACGTAGCAGGCCTCTTCGGTTTCAGAGCAGAACAGCAGGTAGAGCAGGGGCCTGAGGTCGTAGCCCTTGGCCTTGATGAACGATGCCGGGAACGTTCCTATCCAGGGCACGAACGGCGGGTGATCCGTTTCCTTGGCGTTTCCGGATAACGCGGCGGCGCCATATTCGCTATGCAGCGTTGGCTCGTCGGTGAACACGGCGCGCATGCGTTTCCAGAGTTCCGGCGGGGTTTGGCGGTAATAGGCCTCGTGGGTCACGCGGAGGAATTCGGCGGTGACCTTGGGATCGAGCAGGTTGACGTAGTGCCTCAGTTCCTCGCCCGTGCCGCTGGGGATCATGTGCGCGGGATTGACGCGCTCGGCCAGGTAGAGGATTGTCCAGTCGCCCGCCGGCGCGGTCCAGCGCAACGTGCCGTCCGCGTCCACCTGGCCGCACAGGTCGGTGCAGCGTTCACGGCAGGCCTGCCGCAGATCGCCCGCGAAGGCGCCCGCCCACACCATGGCGCGGCAATCGGCGGGGCGGGGAAAGACCACGTCGGCCGGCCCGGCGGCGCGGACGTGATAGCAGGCCAAGCCCAGGGACGCGAATTCCGGATGCGAGCGGGTCACGAGGCCGCCCGCCGTGCCGCTGGGATAGCCTTTTTCGTCATACCACCAGAGCACCATGTCGCGCCGGGTCGCGGCCTGGAGGCCATAGCGATAGATCTCCCACTGGCGTGGGCTTTCCAGATAATCGCGGAATCCGACGTTGGCGACGACGCCCCCGATGCCCAGTGAGATCAGTTTGTCCAGTCGTTCGTCGATGCCCGCCTCGCCGACGAGGCCCGGCCGATCCCGCAGCATGTCGTCGAACCCGTGCACCATCTGAAGGGGCCGGTATGGTTTTGGGGGATCGGCAAACGCGGCAGGATCAAAGCGGGATGAGCTCATGGTGGGTTTCTCCGTGGTGGCCCGGTCTTACTTTCCGGGAAAGGAGCGGAACGCGGGTTCTTTCGACGACAATTTCTTATCGCCCTGCGCGAGGTCGCCACCCTCTCCAAGGGCGAGATCGACCGTTGCGCCGTGCATCCGGATCACGCCGGTCCGGCCTTTGAATGCAATGTCCCCGTCGTGGAACTCGAACGGTTCGGCGGAGACGAACACATAGTCGGTACCTGCCGCGTGCGTGATTTTTACGCCGCGCCCGTCGGCCAGGGCGGTAAAGACGGGCGCCTTCTCTCCTTTGAGTCGCGGGTAGAGCACGCAGAAGACGGGTTCGTCCTTGGTGACCGGCAGCGTAAGGCCCTCCTGGGTCAGCGGCCGTTGTTTCTGCGAGCTCATATCGAAGCACTCGCTGGTTTCCGTGCGGGTCTCGATCGCAGTGTCCGGCACGGCGCCCTTGACGGCAGGTGCATTCACAACAGCGTCAAGCGACTCCAGGGTTGTCCCTGCCTTGGTTTGCCCAATGTCGCCGAGCGAGGCGGGCAGCGGAGTCGACTTGTCGTGCTTCTTTGCCGTGACTTTCATTTTCGCGGGCTTCAAATGGCTGACAAGTTTTGACGGCAGCCAGATGTCGAGATCGACGTCGTGGATGCCGGTGACGTGCAGAACATCATTCGAGAGTTGGAGGGAGCGCTCTGTGTAAAGCCAGAGCCACCAGTTGGCGGCGGGTTGGGCGACGGTGTCCCGCAGGACGAAGTAATTTGGCCCGAGCGGGTCCTGGTCCTTCACGAGGAGCAGTTGGCGCTCCCAGCCCTGCTGGCTGCTGTGCAGGTAGTCGGCGGCATCGGATGTTTGGAAATTCTTGATCTCGCCCCAGTTGCCCACGTCCACGCGGTTATGCTGCCAGGCCGCCATCCGCCCGACCTTGAAGGAATAGCCCCAGTCGAGGCACAGGGGGCGCCCTTTGCCCCAGAGTTCGAAACTGCCGCGATCAAAGTCGTAGTGCTCGGCAAAGCCGCCCTGGAGCAGGTACAGGTAGGTCTCCCGCGCGGTGGGGAAGCCGCTGCGCAGCACAACCCCGGAGCCGGGAAAGCTTTCGCTGCCCCATTTGGGCGCGGCGGGCTCGAAGTCGGCGTAGAGCGCGTTGGTGAAGAAATCACCGCCGATGCCGCTGTTCCGGTTTCTGCCCTGCTGGATCCAGGCCCACTGCAACTCATCAGAGAGGTCATGGTTCGTTTCGCGGCACGCCTTGGCGAGGACGCCGAACAGGCCGGTGGATTCGAACTGGTACGTATTGCCCGCCGGGGGGAAGTGGCGTTTGTTCTCGAAGCGGATATCCGGAGGCGTGCTGATCCGGGCCAGGTAGCGCATGGCGCGCTCGAAGCGGACGTCGTGCAGGTAATCGGCGAACCCGGCGTGTCGGGCGGCAAAGGAGAGCAGCAGAATGCCCGACATGGCCGTGGTTTGATAGTGGGGCGATTCGAGCCAGCCGCCGTTCGGGCCGGTCCATTCCTTCAACTCGCGCTCCACTTCGTCGAGCCCGCCCTGCGCCCAGGCCTTGGCCCGGGGGTGATCGGGCACGAGGCAGGCGAGGATGGTCATGGCGCAATAGCGGGTCGTGGTCATGTTCGGATTGGCGCGGTAGTTCCGTTCGAGCGAGTAGTAATTCGGGCTCGACAGTTTGTAGGCGAGGAAGGCGATCTGGGCCCGGGCGTAACGGATATCGGCCTCCGAGAAAACATCCTTATCGGTGAGGATGGGACGGCCCCATTCGACCGCGTGCAGGCCAAGCACCGAGCTGAGCTCGGGCCGGGTCAGGACATCGGACCCGAGCAGCATATCGGCGTAGGTGGCCAGGCGGATGATGCGTTCGCAGCGATGGACCGTGTCGACGGACTGGGCCGGCTGGTCGGGCGAGCCGAGGAAGATCTTCAACGCGGGCTGCAGGAGTTTGCGCGACAGTGAACCCGGGCTGTCGTTCTTCTTCAGGGCGCGCCGCGCTTCTGCGCTTTCCTTCACCTCGGGCCGCGCGGCCAGTTCGCTCCGGGGCGTAACCAGCCGCGGGTAGTCGAACGCGGTTTTCGAATCCCACTCCAGCACCATGTGGACGACTTCATCCAGGGGCGTCTCGAGATGCTTGACCATCATCGCCTGGGCTGAGCACAGGGAGTCGTCGGGCACCAGGTTGTCCTTCGTCGTCAGCGCGGCGAGGAGCCAGCGCCGGCCCGGTCCGGCCAGCGAACAGGACAGGTACAGTTCGCGATTCGTGCCCGTACACAGGGGCATGCTTTTCGACGGGCCATCCTCACCCGGATTGGCCCAGAATTCGGCCTGCCCGGCCGCGACGGCTAGAACGTCGTCCATCGGCTGTGGGCCCTTGGGCGCTTTTTCGTCACCGACGATGGCCGCCAGAACGTCGGACCCGGGCTCCGGCTTGGCGCCAGCCAGGGTGCCATCGGAACGCGGCAGGGCCACCACCGCTTCGCCGCCCCGGACGACGGCCGAACCTTCCGGGACCTTGAAGAGGCCGACGAAGCCCACGCTGCTGGGGTTCCACCAGACGGGCCAGGGAGCCACGAGCAGAGGGGCGGCTCCGTTGTAGTTCAGTTTGTCGAGACGGTACTTCGCAGCCTCCTTGGCTCCGAACGACACCGAGGAGAGGGAGTGGGTGGGAGCGAACCCAGGGTTGACCAGCACATTCCAGGTCGATCCAACAGGAAGATCGCAGGTCTCGCTGACGAGCACGACGGGCTCATGAGCCTCGACCCGGAAGTTCACCTGCCAGTGCTTCCCGCCGGCAAAGCGGTACACACACTCGACCTCCGCAAACACGGGGCCGGAAGCGACCACCTTGGCCGCATAGTCTTCAATCACTGCCTTGCCGAGGAGTTTGCCGGCGCCGATCCACGTGCCCGACCGCAGTCTCATGCGCAGGAACGGACCATTCGTGTAGGCGCCCTGCGCGTTTGGGATTTCGATGCCAACCAAGGAATTGGCGATGCGGATGCACGACGGCTCCTGTTCAAGGCGCAGGTCTGTCGCGGGCGGATTCCTGTCGGCGCCGCGTTCGAGGCGGTAAATTTTCTCCGTGAACGCCTGCAAATCGGTCTGAAACGCGATGGCGCGAGTGCCATTCGTTTCGGCAACAGACTGGAAGGGAACAGAAATACCGTCCGGCCCGAGGAGGCGGACCGCGCTGCCTTGCCCGGTAACATCCGCGCTGTCGACCGGGAGCACGACCACTTCGTTGCTCCAGCTCTTTCCCAGGTACTCGCGCAGCACGAAACGTTGGAGTGGGGTGTCGTCCGCCTGCAACGCAGACTGCCCGCCTAGAATCGCGGCAAGAAGCAGCACCGGTCCGCCAATCCGCATGATTGGATGCACACGCGAGTCGAATGGTCTCATAGTCATGGCCTTGGATTTGCGCTCAGATACCCCGCGAGAACCCCCGTGATGAGCCCGACATGATCGAACATTTTGAGGTGTTGGTACACGGGAATCTTCTTGGAAGCGGGGGGCAGCAGCCTGTCGGACTTGGGTTCCATGGGCACGCACAATTGCTACCGGCCGGGGACGGCCGGCTCCATTGCGAGCCTAAGACGCCTGGAACTACCGGCCGAGGGGCCGGCTCCAAAACGAGCCAAAGACGACCTGGAGCCGGCGGTCCCTCGCCGGTAGATGCAGCTTGGGGCCCTGCGGCAACGTAAGTCCGACAGACTGGCAGGCCGGCGATGAACGCCATGCGTGCGCTTTGCGGCTCGCGAGGACGCTCGCCCTCCAAAGAGACAGAGACCGTCCGAAGATTGGAGGGCGAGCGTCCTCGCGAGCCGCGTTCTTCAACGGTGTGCCAGGCACACAAGGCGCCTGAAAGAAGCCTGCGTCACCCGTCTGTTTTTTTAGCGGCGGGCTTGCAGCAGCATCGGGAGCAGACGCACCGATCGTATTCCTGACCGTATAGAGCCGCCGCGGTCATCAGAAGATAGAGCATGATATTGGCGACCACAGCTTGTCCCTGGATCAGCATCTGCCCGAAGGCGAGCGAGAGCAGCGTCAGGCCCGCCACCACGAGCGTCGCTACCGGACAGACGCCGATGAGCAGCAGCACACCGATAGCGGTCTCCACGAAAGGCAGCGCGTATCCATAGGCAGTCAGCAGGCTGGCCGGCAGGAACGTCTTCCCGAAGGTGGGCAGGAGGTACCCGGTGACAAACCCATTGAGCATGCACAGTTTCGCAACACCGCCCACCAGGAATATCAGCCCCAATGCCCACCTGAGCAACGCGGCGGCCAAACCCTTTGCCCGACTTGCCCGTTCATCCGTATTCATCATTTCGTCTCCGCGAAGACTCGGTTGAGGAACTGCTGCATGTCGGCCCAGGAACGCTTGTCCGCCGTGGCGTTGTAGGCCGCCCCTTTGGAAGGATCGTTGCCCGCGTCGGGGTTCGTGAAACTGTGGACGGCATCCGCGTACATGTTGAGCTGCCAATCGGCGCCGCACCGTTTCATCTCCTGCCAGAAAGCAGTCACGACATCAGGCGTCGCGTACGGGTCGTTCGCGCCGTCACAGACGAGAATGGCCGACTTCGGTTTCTGGGTCGCTTCGGGGTGGGGCGTGTCGAGTCCGCCGTGGAAGCTGACGACACCCGCGAGATCACCGCCGCCGCGCGCGAGTTCCAGGACACAAGTGCCGCCGAAGCAGTATCCAATGGCCGCGATCCGGCTCGGATCCACGCGCGGGTCGGCCTTGAGGACCGCCAGCGCCGCATTGACGCGGCGCCGCATCAACTCGCGGTCCGACCGGTACTGGCCTGCCAGTTTCCCGGCGGCCTCCGCGTTGTCCGCCACGACGCCTTTGCCGTAGATATCCGCCGCGAAGGCGACATAGCCCAACTGCGCCAGTTGGCGGGCCCGGTGCTTGGGGTAGTCGTTCAAGCCCCACCATTCATGCACGATGAGGATGCCGGGACGTCTCCCTTTCAGCGTGGGATCATAGGCGGTATAGCCTTCCAGGTCCTGATCGCCGTCTTTGTAGGCGACGGGGCTGACCGCCAGCCGGCCGCTGGCGACCGCGGCTGCGTCGGCGGAGTCCAGTCCTTTGGCGGCGGGCATCGCTTTCGCGATGCCGGCGGGTTGTGATTCTTTCGTGTTCTCGGCGACAGAAACTGCGGACCGGTTGAGGCACATTGCCAATATGGCGGCGCTCAGAGTCAGGCTCAAAGTCAGCATCCGTTGGTACATCATGGTGCGCGTTCCTCCAGGATCGTGGTTTGCCGATTCGGAGAGACTCTCGGGCATAGCCCGCCCCGTGCGCCATTGCCGGGCCCCTGATATTGCGGGTCGAAATTCCCGAGGCGGTGTTGGTTCTCTGTAAGTGGTTAGGGGACGGGAACGACGCGGCTGAGCCTGCTATTGGGTCTGTGCCAGCGGCCGGTCTTCGCGCCAGGCTGGCCATCGACCAGGACGATGTCCGCGGTAAAGTCGCAGGCGCCCCTCAAGAGCGCGCTCCCGATGCCCCCGAGCGGCACATGGTAGGGCCATATCACCAGATCCTTCTTCGCCTGATCCTGCAGCTTCTTCACGTAGGCGAGCGACCACTCGACCTCCCGGATCGGCTGCCAGGTTCCATCTGCAACGTCTTCGCACGTGATGACCGTGAAGGGCGCGGGGTGTTTGCCGGCGGCGTCAATCCACCAGGCCGCGTGAAAGATCTGGAGCGGGTAGTGCGTGTCGAGCGAGCACGTGATGTGGCTGATGCGATCGGCATTGGCGTAGATGAAGCGGATGACGCGCCGCACGTCGTCCTCGGCGCCGGGGACATAGAGCGCCCCGCCCGGGTGGCAGAAGTCCACCTGCATGTCGACCAGCAGAAGGAGGACCTGCGTCCCATCCTTGTAAGCCGCGGGCAACCCTGCCTTCTCCGCGTCCGCCGCGATGGCCTCGGCATCGGGATGGAATAATGTCCCCACGCGGTTCGGGTCGTGGAATGCGGGTACTCGGGCCATGGATCCTCCTTACGGCATGTCCTCGGACATGGGCCTGTTGCGGCGTTGAAGGGTGGGGGAGTAGGCGCCCAGGAGCGTGCGTTTCCACCACGCCCCTGTGTGGTGGCGCTCGGCCAGGGAGGTCGGCACGTAATCGTATAATTCCGCCCTGACAAAACGGGGTGGCGCGTCCGGGAACGGATTGGTGCGCAGCAGGGCCAGCGCGTCCTGCCGCCCTTCCAGGACGGCGAGCAGGAATTGTTGAAACCAGGCTTCCTCTTCAAATGAACTCAAGGCAGCGAACCACATTTGCCAGTCCAGCCGGGGTTGGTGCGGTTCGACGAAGCCGGGACGCCGGCCGGGATCGTCGGGTTTGTACCTGAACTCGTACGGCAGCCAGCGGTGCCCGTCGTTGCTGCCCTCGATCTCGATTTCCAGGCGGCGGGTCGTCATCACGCGGAAGAGCCCGTAGCCGTTGAGCGTACGAAGAGACCCGAGGACGTTGAGCCGGTACTCGGCCAGGCGCAGGCTGCGGTCGCGGGGGGCGATGGATGAAAGCACCTGGAGGATCCCGACGACAGCGAACAGCAGGGCGACGACGAGCGTCAATGCGACATGGACTGTCCCGGCGGGCGGGTGATTGCCGGCCGCGTAGCCGGCCGCATTCAGGAACTTCTCCGGCAGAACACGCGCCCAGGCCGCATCGCCGACAAGGAATAACGACAACGCGATGGCCAGCAGGTTGAAGAACGTGTAGTTCCCCGTGATCAGGATCAGGACGTTCAGCAAGATGATGCCGCAACACGCCGCCAGGCGTGGGCCCGGCCCTGCAAAGATCAGCAGGGGGAGCCCGATCTCGATCGCGTAGACGACCAGGATCGACAGGCGGTTGAACCAGGGCGGCAGGTGGTAGGCGTACCACCCGATCCAGGTGGGGAGCGGCTGCGAGAAGTAGTGGTAATCGAGCGCCGTCAGGTTGCGCCACGTCATGTCGCCGCTGGTGAGTTTCACCGCACCGGACTCGAACATGAGCCGGAAGAGCAGCCACCAGAGAAGGAACTGGGCCGCGCGCGGGGCCAGCCCCTCGCGCGCGAGGCCGGGAAGCCATTGCGGGGGAGCCAGGAAGATGGCGAGGAAGCACGTTTCAATCAGCAGCGTATCCCATTGGAACGACATGAATGCCTGGCCTGCGACGGAGATCGAGAGATAGAGCGCCCAGAGCGCGATCAGCGCGGGGACCGGCGCCAGGCCCATCATCAGCATTAATGACGCGACGACGCCCACGGCGCAAACGACATGGATGGCGGCATCGCTCGAACTCAGCCAGAAGACCGTCGGGCAGCGCCAGAAACGTAACGGCCCGAGCTGGTCGCGCGCCGCCTGAAGATACTGGCCCATCGGCAGGATGCCCGCGCTGCCAACCAGCCCCTTGGCCTGTATCCAGAACGAGACAAACGCCACCAGGCAGATCAGCCCCAGGGCGCGCAGGAAGATCCAGCGCGAGAGCAGGCACCCGGCCGCGCCGTCGGGGCTCGTCATCAGGTATCGCCACATGGAGGTGGTCCCCGCTACTTTTCGATGGGCACGAATCCCTTGTCGCCCAGGGCAGCGGCGACGATGGCTTGGACGTCTTCCAGCGTGGAAGCGGCCAGGGCATCACGGGCGGCTTGCTCGGCCTCGCCGATTGTCGTGTGTTGCATGACCTGCCGCACCCGGGCGGCGAGAAAGGGACTCATGCTCAGGTCGCGAACGCCCATCCCCACGAGCAGGAAGGCGGTCGTCGGCTCGCCTGCAGCCTCGCCGCATACGGAGATGTCCACCGCGTGTTCCCGCGCGGCCCGCACGACCTGGTCCGTGGCCCTCAGCACGCTCGGGTGCAGAAATGAGCGCGCGCCCGCCAACTCCGGGGCCGAGCGGTCGATGGCCAGGAGATACTGGGCCAGGTCGTTGGTGCCGATGCTGATGAAGTCCGCTATTTCCACAATTTCATGAATGGCGAAGCCAGCCGACGGTGTCTCGATCATGGCGCCGATGGCGGGCGGCTTCCCGGTTTGCTCGGCGGCGGCCACCTCCTCGACCTGCCGGCGCGCCTCCCGTAGATCGGCGACGTCCAGGACCATGGGAAACATGAGGCGCACGTCGCCTTCCTTTGTGGACCGCAGGATGGCTTGGATCTGGGTGTGGAACAACGTCCTTTCGGCGAGAGAGTAGGCCAGCCCGCGCCGGCCCATGCGCAGTTTCAAATCCTTGTCGGTCTTGGCGAAGCGCGGAATCTTGTCTCCGCCCAGGTCCATGGTGCGAATGACCACGGGGTGGGGCCGGAGCGTGCGGGCGACCGCGCCATAGGCTTCGCGCTGGACGTCCAGGTCCGGCGGCTGTTCGACGTCGAGGAACAGGTACTCGGAGCGGAACAGGCCGACGCCCTCCAACTGATTCTCCAGCACGAGGTGCGCTTCGTCGGGACGCCCGATGTTGGCATAGAGGCGGAGAGACACGCCGTCCCGCGTCGTGCAGCCCCGGGCCGCCTCGCGGTCGGCCGTGGCCATATACGCGGCATATTGAGCCTTCCGGGCCGCGAAGCGCACGGTCTGGGACTTGGTCGGGGCCACGGTGACCGTGCCCGCTTCCGCATCCACCAGCAGGTGATCGCCGGTCGCCAGCAACGACGTGGCCTTGCTGACATCGCAGATCGCGGGAATGCCCATGGCCCTGGCCAGGATGGCGACATGGGACGAGGGCCCATCCTGCTCGGTGACGAACGCAGCCACGTTGCGGCGGTCGAACTCCAGTGTGTCGGAGGGCAGCAGGCGATCGGCGACGAGGATCGTGTTCGGCGGCAGCGAGGCCAGGCGCCGCGAAAGCGGCGCCGATTGTCCCCTGAGGTTGCTTAAGACGCGGCGCCCTATGTCGCGTACATCGGCACTACGCTGGCGCATGACTTCCTGCTTCAGGCCCTTCAGCAGCGTTTCCAGGTCCTTCACCTCCGAGGCCACGGCATGCTCGACCTTGACGAGGTCGTCGCGGACGCGCCGCTTGCATTTTTCGGCAAACGAGGCGTCTTTCAGCATCGCCAGGTGCACGTCGATGATGGCGGTTTCCTCCTCCGCCAGCTCCGTCAGGAAGTGCTTGCGGATTTCTTCCAACTCGCGCACCGAGGCGGCCAGGGCATGCTCGAACCGTCCCACTTCGGTGTCTACTTCGGCCGGGGCAATGGGCTGCGCGACACCGAGCTGGCTTTCCGGCCCGGCATAGAGCAGCGCCACGCCCTCCGCCAGGCCCGGGGAGACGGCCCGGCCGTGCAGGGACGTACCCATCGTTCGCGCAAAGGCCCGCAGGTCCTTTTGGATGCGTTCCATCTCGAGTTCTTTTCGTTTCCGGTCCGTGATATCGCTGCCGACGCACAGGATTTCGGCCGCAGCGCGATCGGCCCCCGGGTTGCTGCGGGAGGTCCAGCGGATCCACACGCGGGTGCCGTCGCGACGCATGCACTCCCCTTCGCAGGTATCGTGCAGGCCGGGCGGAATTCCGGCGACGGTGACCTGGGGCAGCGGCCGGGCGCCGGCATCCTTCTCTGAGAAGATGGTCCCGACCGCGTTGGCGCCGACGAGTCCTTCTTTCGGATAACCGAAGAACTGCCTGGCGAAGCGATTGGCGAACGTGATGGTTCCGTCAGGCTTCCACCGCATGATGATGCTGTCCACGTTCTCGACCAGCTCGCGGTATTTGCGTTCGCTCGCCACCCGGTCCCTCTGGGATTGCTTGTGCCGGGTCACGTCGAGCAGGCAGAGCAGCAGTCCCTCGACCTGGCCGCGCTCGTTGCGCACGGGCTCGACGCTCCAGTTCCAGAGGGCTTCGCCGCGCGCCCGCGGGACGAGCGGCTCCCAGGCTTTCGCCTTGGCGAAATACGGTTCCCCGGTCGCCAGCACCCGCGTGAAGAGTTCCCGGGTCTCGGGGTTGGCGTGGAGGACGAAGTAGTTCTTGCCGGCGAAGAAGTCGAGTTCGCGCTGATTGGCCTGCGCGTAGGCCCGGTTGACGCGCAGAAAGTTGAAGTCGGAGTCAAGGTGCGCGATCAGGACGTGCGTGTTCTCGAACAGGCGTTCCAGCAGGCCGGTGATGCTCTCCAGAACCCCGGTCAGACGCAGGTTGGATTCTTTCAATTCGCGGGCCGCCTCACGGCGGTGTTTCTGGTCCGCGGCGCCTTTGAGGGCGCGGCGCACCGCGGGTGCCAGGCGGCTGAGCCGGTTCTTCAGCACGTAATCGGTGGCCCCCTGTTTGAGCAGTTCGATGGCCTCTTCTTCGCCGATCGCGCCGGTGACGAAGATGAACGGGATCTCGGGCTGGGCGGCCCGCGCCTGGGCGAGCGCGTCCCTGCCGCTGTAGCCGGGCAGCCGGTAGTCCGCCAGGATAGCCTGGAACCGGCCCGTCTTCAGCGCGCGGGCGAAGTCTTCACGCGTTTCGACGGAGACAATTTCGCAGGCCAGTCCTTCCGAACCCAGCGTCTCACGGACCAGTTTGACGTCGAGCGGATCGTCCTCGACATAGAGAATCATCAGTTGCGCATCCATCAGTCCAGGTCTCCTCTTCTCACCCTGGCGTCCTGTCAACGCCCGGAGCTGACGGCGGCTCCGCGTCGAGGCCCGGGCGCGGGCCTCCACTGGCTGGCGGGATTTCGTTGACCTCCAACCAGTACCGCTTCAGCGTCCTGAGCGCCTCGGTGTAAGCGGCGAAATCCAGGGCTTTCAGCACATAACCGTTCGCGCCCAATTCGTAGGCCCGCATGAGATCGCGCGGCTGGTTCGATGATGTCAGCACGACGATGGGAATGGCTCGCAGCAGCGGGTCGTTCTTCACCTTCTTCAGAACCTCGAATCCGTCCACCCGTGGCATGTTGAGATCGAGCAGGACCACGGAGGGCTGGAACGGAGGTCGGTCGGCGAAGAGGCCCCGACGGTACAGGTAGTCCAGAGCCTGCTGGCCGTCTGTAACGGCCACGACGGTCTCCTCGAAGGCGTGGGTACCCCACGCCGCGCGGACGAGCCGGGCGTCATACTCGTCGTCCTCCACCAGTAGGATGCGCACGCCGGTCTTCATGATTGGCGCTCCGGGCCGGTCGAGTCATCGGGCGGCGCGGCGTTCCGCGGCAACGAGAAATAGAAAGTCGCCCCGTGGCCCTCGGCGCTTTCGGCCCAGGTTCGACCGCCGTGGCGTTGAATGATCCGCCGCACGTTGGCCAAGCCCACGCCCGTGCCCTCGAACTGCGTTCGCGTGTGCAGTCGCTGGAACGCCCCGAATAGCTTCCCGGAGTAGGTGGAGTCGAACCCGACACCGTTGTCGCGCACGTAGATCACCCATTCGTCCGGCTCTTTGCGGCTGCCGACCTCGATCGTGGCTTGCTCCCGGGGCCGCGTGAACTTGACGGCATTGTCGAGCAGGTTGACCAGGACTTGCATGAGCAGGGCAGGGTCGCCGAACACCTCCGGCAGAACCCCGATATTCCAGTCGATGCGGCGTCCCGTGGTCTCGGGTTTCAACTGGGCCCGCGCCGTTTCCAGCAGAGTCTGGAGATTGACGCGGCCCTTGTGCAAGTCGGAACGGGAGAGCCGCGAGAAAGCCAGCAGGTCTTCGATCATCACGGCCATGCGTTCCGACTCGCGTTCGATGTCCTGCAGGTAGTCCGCGGCCTTCGGCTCGCGCGGAGCCGACAGGGCCGCCTTGAGCATCGCCAGGAATCCGATGATGTGGCGCAGCGGCGCGCGCAGATCGTGCGAAACCGAGTAGGTGAAGGTCTCGAGCTCCGCGTTGGCGGCCGTGAGATCGGCGGTCCGTTCCGCCACGCGTCGCTCCAGGCTCGCGTTCAGCCGCTGGATCTCTTCCTCGACGAGTTTGCGTTCGGTGATGTCGTGGCTGATGCCCACCAGCCCGATGACCTGCCCCTGGGTATCCCGCATCGGGATCTTCGTCGTCACCACGGCGTGGGGCACGCCGTTCTTGTCGACATGCGGCTCGTCCTTGTTGATCAGGGCGCCGCCGGTGTTGAAGATGCGCTGTTCGTCCATCATGTACTGCGCCGCCAGTTCCGCGGGATAGAAGTCGGCATCCGTCTTGCCCAAAAGATCGTCGGAGGAGGCCGCCCCCATGAATCTCGCCACCGCGGAGTTGGCGACCAGGAAGCGTCCGTGGAGATCCTTCACGTAGATGAAATCCGGTAGCCGGTCGATCAGCGTACGCAGCAGATTGCGCTCCTGCTGTAGAGCAGCCTCGGAGCGTTTGCGGTCGGTGACGTCCTGGAGGGTTCCGACCAAACGCGCGATACGGCCCTTGGCGTCGCGTTTGGGCGCGGCCTTGGAAACGACGTGCCGGGTCGTGCCGTCGGGGCGGATCGCGCGGACCTCCACTTCGAAGGCGGTCCCGTCCTTCAGGGCGGCCTGCATCGCGGCATCGAGCAGGCCGCGATCCTGAGGTGCGATCCGCTGCTGGTGTAAGGCATAGGATGGGGCGGTCTCGGCGGGCCGACACCCCAGGATGCGGAACATCTCCGGTGACCAGGTCATGCGTTCCGACTCGGGCTCGTACGACCAACTGCCGAGGTGGGCCACTTCCTGGGCCTCCGCCAGCATGGACTGGCTCGCCGTGATGCGAGTCGCCGATTCCCAGGACCGCTGGCGCAGGACGAAGAACGCGATGACCAGCAGCGCACTCAGGAGCGTGACGGCGATGGTCGCCAGCCGGATCTCGGCAACGTCCTTTTCCCACTGAGCGGCGCTGAGGTCGAGCGCGATGACGGCGGCCACCTTTCCCGTGGCGCCGTCGCGCACCGGGGCGAAGCCCGTCAGGTAGGTTCCGGTCTCGTCGGTGTAGGGGCCGACGAGCCGAGTTGTTCCCGTGAAAGCCTCGAGTAGTTCCCGGGGCGGATTCCGATAGAGCGTGCCATGTGGCGAGGGGTGGCCGGGGCTGCTCTCCGGAACCGAGGCGACAATGGCAACGGTGCTGGAGGCGGCGTCGAGAGTCAGCACGTGGACCCAGCGGAAGTGATGACTTGCGTTCAGCACGTCGGTTAACAGTCGCTGGAATTGCTGCACGTTCGCGCGGCGCTCGGAGGGCTCCGTGGCCATCGAAGCGCGGACGGCTCCCGGGTCAATCAGTGCCGCCGCGACCCGCGTCTGGCTCTCTATGTCCTGCCGGATGTCGTGGTCCGCATGCTTACCCGCTGTCTGCGTCACGAGCCAGCCGGCAACCAGGACGACCGCCAGCGAGGCCACCATCTGGGCGCCATGATAGGAAATGGGGCTCTGTTCGATGCTTGGCACATACCGCGGTCGCCGCTGGTAATAGGCCCACAGGGAAGCGCTGATGAGAACGGCCAGGACGGCCCGCACGACTTCAATGGGGAGCCCCGTGGCCGCCAGGAACGATGCGGTGTTGAGAACCGAGGCCGGGAAAAAGGGGGCTTCGCGGGCAACCGCCCCGGCCGCGATGGCGTAACCAAGCAGCGCGGTGGCGGCCAGGATCGAGCCCAGCATCGCCCGCCCTTTCCCGCGCGAGACCCGGAGCAGGGTCAAGGCGGCCCAGGTGGCGCTGGGCAGTCCCAGGAAGTACCGGACCGTCGCGTTCGCACCTGACGATCCCCAGAGGCCGCCGGCTAGCGCGGCGGCGAGGAGGGGAACATGAATCCAGCGGCCCGGGCATTTGCCGCCTAGCGCGAGCCAGCCTCCCCGTCCGAATTCCAGCAGGAAGAGATAGGACAGGGTCAGGAGGCCCAGGCGCACAAGGGCGAGTGCCGGATTGTCGCCCATCGGCACGATCAGCAATTGCAGCCACTCGTGCAACCCATGACACAGCCCGAAGAGCCCCAGCTTCATCCAGGGAAAGTTGCGCGGCTGATCGTGTCGCAGAATGACGCAAATCGCGGTCAGGAGTATGAACGCCAGACCGTAAACGCAGAGGACATAATCCGACTGGCCACTTAACAATCCGCCGGCCATCGTTGTTCCTCCTTTCTCGCGTGTTCACGCGCTCCCGCATACCCCCTGTCTACCACAAGCCGTCACGGCCCGTTATACGGGGCCGTCTTACATAGCTCGTCGAAATCCCTGATGCGACTAAGGCTTTTCCTTGTGCGTTTTCTGCCTCTCCCGTATCGCCACCCGCGCTGAATCGGCCTATACTATCAGGAAGATGAAAACAGGAGATCCAGCGGGCAATGGCGGCGATAAGCCTGTCGTGCTCTTCGACGGGGCCTGCAACCTGTGCTCCGGATGGGTGCAGTTCATCGCGAAGCGCGACCCGGACGGCTATTTTCGTTTTGCGGCTTTGCAGTCCGACAAGGGGCGCGAACTCCTGGCCCCGTACGGCATGGATACGGACGAACTGAAGACCATTGTGCTTCTCGACGGTGGCGAAGCGTTCACGCAGAGCGACGCGGTCCTGGGCATTGTGCGGCATTTGGGCCGCGCGTGGCCTTTGCTGGGCGTTTTGCGGGTGGTGCCGCGCTTCTTACGCGATGCGTGCTACGGTTTCGTTGCCAGACACCGCTACCGGTGGTTTGGCGTAAAAACGGCGTGTGAACTGCCGTCGGACGATCTCAAGGCTCGGTTCGTGTGAGTAGTTGGCTGGTGCGCCGCGAGTCAGGCCGCCGTTCAGGGGCTCGGGGCGTTGAAGGCCGCCGCAAACGCGGTGGCGAAAGCCTTCAGGGTCGTAGGGGTTGTGTTTTGGGCCGTGCGCGCCGGCATCGTGACGATTCCCTCGTTGAAAGCGCGGTACATCTCGACAAAACTGCGGGCTACGCCGGAGGAAATTCCCGCCGCGACCATGGCTTTTTCCGCATCCGCGTAAGGCGCCTGCATGTAAGCCAGGTCCGGTTTGCCGATGGCCTTGCCCAGAACCCGGGCGGCTTCGTTCATGCTGATGTCACGCGGCCCGAGAAGATCGTGCACCTCCTGCCCTTGGAAATCCAGGTCGAGCAGGTGGCGGACGGCGGCGTCCCCGATATCGCGCGTGGCAATCATGGCCAACCGCAGATCGGGACGAAGCGGTGTGGCGACGATGCCGTACGTCTTGATCGTCGGGATGGCCTGGAGCAGGTTCTCCATGAAGTAGGTCGCGCGGAGGTGTACCACGTTGACGCCCTCCAGGCGGTTGAGTCGCTGTTCGTGGTCGTGCAGGCCGGCGATCGGTCCCGTCTTGTCCGACAGGTTCGCTCCCTGGCTGCTCAGGCTGACGACATGCGTCACCCCGGCGGCCTTCAGTGCGGCCGCGACCGAGGCCCCCAGTTGGCCGTAATATGCCCTGACATCCGGCACGGACATGTCCGGCGGCATCATCGTGTAGACCGCGCTTACACCGCGGAACACACCGGTTAGGAATGCGGAATCCAGCATGGATCCCGCGTGGATTGTCGCTCCCTTCTTCGCCAGCGGCGCCAGTTTCTCGGGCGACCGAGCGATGACGCGTACATCCTTGCCTTTCGCCAACAACCCTTCGGCAACCCGCCTGCCCGTGTTTCCCGATGCCCCGATTACAGCGTAAGTCATGGTGGCTCTCCTTTCGGGGCGGGCCATCTAAACCCTGCCCGTTCTGGGTATAGAATCGGTTGCCGCCGCATTGTGGCGAATCGGGATTTCCCGTATTCGCCCGGGCGCGATACCTCAGGGAGACTATCGCGTGCGGCGCCAGGCGAGGGGAGTGGTCTTGCGTTTCCGCTTGAACCAGCGGATGAAATAGCCGACGTCTTCGAACCCTGTCTTGGCGGCGACTTCCTGGATGCTCAGGCTAAGATCGCGCAGCAAGGCTTCGGCCTGCCCCAACCGGGCGGAATCCAGGTAGTGTTTGAAACTCTGACCCATGTGGCGGTGGAAGAGGTTGGAAAAATAGTTCGGGCTGATGCGTTCGGCGCGCGCGATGGCCGCCACCGTGAACGGCAGGGACGGATGGCGCGCCACGACATCCGCGGCCACCCGGACCAGGGGCGAAACGGAAGCCGTCTTCCGGCGCTTCTCCACGGCCTCTTCCGCGAGAAACAAGGCCGCCCGGAGTTCGTCCTCGACGGTTGAGGTCGAAGGCGTCCTGCCTGGCCCGGCGGCGCGGATGGTGGCGAGCTCCCGCTCGAGAAGAACACGTTTCCCGACTTCCGCCATGGCCTTGCTCGCGCATTCCATCAAGGTCAGAGCCAGGGAATACCGGTCGTCGTCCAAAACCGGCAGTACGTCGTACGCCGCCCTCAATTGATGTCGGTTGATGTCGAGCCCCCGGGTACACTTCAGCACGCTTCGCCAGCCCGGTTCGGCCGGCCCCCGTCTGAATCCCGCCGTCGTCAGCAGGATTTCGTCGATCCCCTCGCTCCGCCCGTACGTCAGCGGCGACAGGATCATGCAGACGCCGCTGTGGCAGGCACACTCGGCCACATTTCCTTCCAGGGGAGACAGCGACACCAGCGAATGGCACATCATGCACCTTCGTTGCCCTTGACCATCACCGACAATCAGGCGGCAGAACTCCGGAACGGCCGGCGCCGTGCCCGCCGGATGAAACTCGAAAGGAACACCCGCGCGTTTGACGATCAGAGTCACGCCCAGGCCGAGCAGGCGTTTGCCCAGAACGTTAAGGCCGGACAACAACGAGCTGTTCTCGATTTCGGTGATTAACTGCTCGCCAAATGACGTTGTCATGCTTTTCTTCCCGTCCTGCAAGGGTACGTGCCGCTCCGAGAAGATCCCGCGCTCCTGCCCCGCCGGAACCAGAAAATGTAGATTTACAACAATGATATTGCCCTGATTCAGCCAGAATAGTCCAGCCAAATGAGGCGCTCTACGGGCAATCGTAGAAAAGTTCTATTTTTAGTAGCTATTCCTTCTCCCCCTGCTACGGCCGTCGGGGGATAATAGCGCCAAGACGCAAGGGGTGGGCGTCGATAGAACTGAAGAGAAGACAAGACGGAAAGGAAGACCAGGACATGATCACCACGACAAGACGGGATTTTCTGCGCTATTGCACGCTGGGAGCGCTGGGAGTGTGGCTTGACCCGTTCCGGTTGGGACTGCTGCAAGAGGCGCTGGCCAACCCGGCTGGGCCGGTTGTGATCTGGTTGAAGGGCAGTTCCTGCGACGGGTGCTCGATTTCCCTCCTGAACCGGATTTCGGACTCGGCACCGAAGACGGTAACGGAGGTGCTGACCGACAGCATCAACCTGATCTACCACGGCAATGTGATGTCGTTTGCCGGCGAGCCGGCGGTGGCCGGCATGCGGCAGGCGTACGAGAAGGGTAACTACATCCTGGTGGTGGAAGGCGGAATACCGACGGCATTCGACGGGCATGCCTGCATCGCCTACAGCTACAAGGGCGTGGAAACGACCTTTCAGGACGCCGTGAAGCAGTATGCAGCGCGGGCCAGTCACGTCGTGTGTGCAGGAACTTGCGCGTCGTGGGGCGGTATTCCCGCCGCGGGTCCCAACCCGACGAAGGTGGTCGGCGTGAAGGAGCTGACGGGTATTACCACGGTCAACATCGCAGGTTGCCCGGCCAATCCGGACTGGCTGCTGTGGCCGATCGTGCAACTCCTGACCGGAGGTCCCATCGTGCTCGACAGCATGGGCCGTCCCGTGGATCTGTACCAGAACCAGGGCACGATCCATGACAAGTGTCCGCGTCGCACGAACGGGCTGCCCGCGGCCACCGATTTCGGACAGGACGGGCGTTGCCTGCGGGACCTGGGCTGCCGCGGACCGACTACGTTTTCCAAGTGCGAGAACTGTTGGAACGGGAAAGCCGGCAGCGGGCACTGGTGCATCGGCGTGAACGCGCCCTGCCAGGGATGTGTGGAGCCGACCTTTCCGGGCACTTCGCCATTCTACGTGGCGGCCTGACGGATTCTTTGATTACCCCCGCCGCGCCTCTGCCCGACCCCCCCACCCAGGGTTCGGGAGGGCGCGGCATCTCTTCTGTAAGGTGTTTGACCCCTCAATCTGCGGGATGCCCTGATTACGACGCAGGTACCCAGGCGATACGGTAGCCGACACAGCCGGGGAGTGTCGTTTGCCGGGCTCTCTGCTGGGGAGGAGAACTGGCATGCCAACGATTACCGCGTCAGTCGATCCGGTCACCCGGATTGAGGGCCATCTCAAGGTCGAGATACAAGTCGATACGGTCAACGGCGTTCAACAGGTGGTAGACGCACACTCGGCCGGCACCCTGTTCCGCGGCTTCGAGAAGATTCTCGAGAAGCGTGATCCCCGTGACGCGCCGATCATCACGTCGCGGATCTGCGGGGTTTGCCCCACGACTCACGCCCAGGCGGCAGTGAACACCCTCGACATGGCGTGCGGGGTAACGCCGCCCGCAGCGTCGCGGATCATCCGTAACCTGATCCATGGCGCCTGTTTCCTGGAATCGCACATCCTGCATTTCTATCTGCTCGCCGCGCCCGACTACGTCCAGGGGCCCGGCATGGCGCCTTGGACGCCGGGTTGGAACGTGGGGCGCCGTATCGACCCGGCCGTTGCTGCGGCGCTGATCGGCCACTATCTCGCGGCCATCGATATCCGCCGCAAGTCGCACGAAATGGGGGCCATCTGGGCCGGGCGCCTGCCGCACACGCCGGCCTTCATCGCCGGGGGCGTCACCTCCGTCGCCAAGGCCGAGGACAAGGCCGCCTACCAGGGGTACCTCACGGAGATCACGAACTTCATCGCCTCGATGCTCGTGCCGGATGCCGAGTTGCTGGCCTCGATCTATGACGACTATTTCTCGGTCGGCCAGGGGTTCGGTAACCTCCTCGCATACGGCGCGTTTGAACTCGACGACACGGGAAGTTCAAAGCTTTTCTCGAGGGGCCGGGTTCCCCGTGGGGCGCCCAGCGTCCTTCCTGTCGACACGAACGCCATCACCGAGTTCGTGACCCACGGCTGGTACGACGACTCGGCCAACAACCTGAACCCGGCCGTGGCCGATACCGTGGCGCAGCACCCCAAGGCCGGCGCCTACTCGTGGCTCAAGGCTCCGCGCTACGGGGGCGTCAGCTACGAGGTCGGCGCGTTGGCTCGCATGACCGTGAACGGCGAGTACTCGAACGGCGTGTCGGTCATGGACCGGCACGTCGCCCGGGCACGCGAGGCGCTGAAGCTCGCTCAGGCCATGCAAGGCTGGCTCAACGAACTGCCCGTGGGCACGCCGGCCTTCACGCATCCCACGGTGCCGGCCACGGCCACGGCCATCGGGCTCACCGAGGCGCCGCGCGGGGCGCTGGGGCACTGGCTCGCGATCGCGAATGGCACGATAGCGCACTACCAGATCATCACGCCGACGTGTTGGAATTGCTCGCCGCGGGACACGTCCGGCCAGCGCGGGCCGCTGGAACAGGCCCTGCTGGGCACCCCGATCGCCAATGCCGATCAGCCGATCGAGGCCCTGCGGGTGATTCATTCCTTCGATCCCTGTCTCGACTGCGCCACGCATGTGGTGCGGGTGAAAGAGTGCTCGGCGTAGGTTCGCGGACGAGGGCGGGCGGGACATGAATCGAGCAATCGCCATCCTGGGTGTCGGCAACCTCCTGAGGTCAGACGACGGCGTGGGCCCGCAGGCGGCGCAAGCGCTTTCCCTCGCTCCACCCCCAGGCTCACGCGTGGCGGATGTCGGCACGGATTTCCTATCCGCCATTCCGTTCCTGGAGGCCGCACAGCGCGTGCTGATTATTGACGCCGTCCACGGCGGGCGGGCGCCCGGCGCGATCTATGACTTGCGGGAGAGCGAACTGGCGCCGCGGTCGGGACCCCTGGCGGCTCACGCGTTGACCCTGCTGGACGTGCGGGACCTGATGGCGCCGGGTTCGTCCTGGCCCGAGATCAGGATCCTGGGCGTTGAGCCCGCCGTCCTGGATTACGGCCTGCAGCTTTCTCCGCCTGTCGCCGCCGCCCTGCGACGGATTATGGCGCTGACTTACGAAATCGTCGCCGTGTGGTGCGATCGGACCGAATTGGCCTGCACGCGAGAGGAGTAAACAACCATGATCAGCAAGCGTCTTCGGCTTCTTGTTCCGGCATTGTTCCTGGCTCTCGTCGCGTCGCTTGTGCCGGGGATCAGCCCGGCGGCCAACACGGACGGCCTCGCCACTTTCACGGTGACCCTGAACACGCCCGTCACCGGCGCCACCTACGGCTCGGCGCACATCGATGCCGTTTGGATCGAGGACAGTGCCGGGCACTTCATTCAAACCATCCTGAAGTACCAGGGCGGCAATACCAGCGACCTGACGCAGTGGTATGCCCAGCGAGGCGGGTTCACGGGTGTGGACGGCATCACGAGCGCGACGGTCAGCGGCACCAAAACATGGACCCTGACCTGGCACTGCCGCGGCACGAACAACCTGGTCGTGCCCGACGGCACCTATTATGTGCGCGCGGAGTATGCGTCGACGGACGGGAACGGGCCGTACATGGCAAGCGCCGTCAGTTTCGTCAAGGGGCCGGCCGCGGTGAACGCGACCTATCCGGATTTCAGCATCGGCGGGGGACGGTTCTCGGCCATGTCGCTGACCTATGCGCCGCTGGCCGCGTCGAGCGCCGACATCGCGATCACGGGCATGACGACGCTTTCCGCGTTGGCCGGTTCAACCGCGACGGTGCAGGTGCTGGTCGCCAACCTGACGACGAATGCCGCCACCTTCTCCGTGGCGCTGAGCAACGTGACGGCGGCGCCCGTGCTCATTGGCTCGCAGCAGGTGAGTGCCCTCGCGGGCAATGCTGCGACGACCCTGACGTTTAACTGGAATACCGTCGGCCTGGCGATTGGCACCTATCGGCTCAGCGCCATGGCCGGTCCTCTTGCGGGGGAGGTGAATGTGGCCGACAATGTCATGACGAACACCGTGACCCTGCGTGCGCCAATTCACGACGTGGCCGTAACCGCCCTGGCTGCGCCGGGCCTGGTGCTCGCGAATGCGACAACCAACATCACTGTGACCGTGGCCAACCTGGGTGACTACGCGGAGACGTTTGGCCTGACTTTGAGCGACGCGACGGCTGCCCAGACGATCGGCGCGCGCACGCTGACCGGCCTGGCCGCAGGGGCGACAACCAACGCGGTGTTCCCGTGGAACACGGCGGGTACTGCGACGGGTAGTCACGCCCTGCAGGCCGTGGCTGCAACCGTGGCTGGCGAAACCAACATGGGCAACAACACATATTCGGCGGTTTCGGTGGTCACCACCGGCGCCGGCACGAACGCGGCGACGGACGGCATGGCGATCTTTTCCGTTACGACAATGGACTATGCCGGCGTCTTCAACCCCAACCACGTGGCGGCAATCTGGGTGACGGACGGCGCCGGCCGGTTCGTCAAGACGTTGAGCCGGCATGCCGGCATCCGCATCGGCTACCTCCAGCAGTGGGCCGCCAGCCGCGGGGCCTATACCAACGTGGATGGCGTCACCAGCGCCACGCTGACGACTCAACCTTACCCCGAGACCGTGACCTGGAATTGCCGGGACATCAACAACGCGATCATGCCGGACGGCGTCTATTACTTCTACGCCGAATACACCAGCGACAACGGGCAGGGACCCTACCTGTCCAACGCCGTCAGTTTCGTGAAAGGCCCGGTGCCTTTCAACGCGACGTACCCCGACAGGCTCGATGCCGGCGGCGGCTTCACCGCGATGTCCGTGACCTACACGCCGCTCGCGGCCGGGGCTCACGACATTGCGGTCACGGCACTCGGCCCGCCGACGGTCGATCCCGAAACGACCGTACCGATGGTGGTGACGATTACGAATTTGCAGGCGCTGACCGAGGCCTTCACGGTAACCTTGAGCAACGTGACCCAGTCGGCATCGGTGGGTTCGGCCGCGGCCTTGCTGGCCGGCGGCGCCTCGGCCGGCATCGTCATCCCCTGGAGCACCGTGGGCCTGGTGCCGGGCAATTATTCGCTGAAGGCCGTGGCCGGGCCCGTGCCGAACGAGGGGAATACGGCCAACAATACCCTGACGGCAACTGTAACAGTCCGCCCCGTGCTACATGACATCGGCGTGACGGCCGTGGACGTGCAGGGTGATGCGACGGTGGGCGACATCATTGACACGATCGTGACCGCCGCAAACCTGGGCAATGTCCCGGAAACATTCTCCGTCACTTTGCGTGACGCGACGGCGGGCAGGACGATCGGGACCCTCCAGGCATCGAATCTCGCCGCGCAGGCCTCCGTCCAGTTGATTTTTGGCTGGAACACGGTCGGCAGTGCGCTGGGACCGCACACGCTGACGGCACGCGCCTCCAGTGTCGCAGGCGAAATCAACACAGCGAATAACTCGCTCTCTACGACGGGGATGGTCAGCACCACCGGCTTCACGCTCAGCGCGCTCAATGCCTTGGGCAGCGTCGGCGGGCACTGCGGTGCCGTGGCGGTTTTGACGGCGCAGACGAACCAAGCCGTGCGCGAAGGCGAAACCGAGGATCAGCCGCGGCCGCAAGCGGTGCAACCAACCGCAGTCCTCGCAGGCTTTGGCTCCGCCCTGAGCGTGCTGACCATCGACCCTTCCTCCGGAGCGCCGTCGGTTGTCGGCAGCGTCCGCCTGCCCGGGATCGTCAACCGCATTGCGGTCGCGGGCACCACGGCCTACACGGCGAGTGGAGACGCGGGCGTGCACGTCGTGGATCTCTCGAACCGGGCGGCGCCCGTGCACCGGAACACGTACAAGACGACCGGGAACGCGAATGCCGTCTGCGTCCTTGGCTCCACGCTCTATGTCGCGGAGGGCGGTTACGGGTTCCGGATCATGAGCATCTCCAGCCCGCTCACACCCGCGCTGCGAGGCGCATATAAGACGGAGGGACCGGTCCAGGCACTGGCGGCTGCCGGCACCACGCTGTACGTCGTCGACCGCTACGCCGGGCTTGAGGTCTTCGATGTCAGCACCCGCTCCGCGCCCCGCCTGCAGGGGATCTGCCGGATCGGCTTTGCCAACGACGTGGCCGTGGCGGGCACCATGGCTTACGTGGTGGACGACAGCGGGACGCTGACCGCCGTCAACGTGGCAACGCCCACCGCGCCTGTAGCGGTCGGCTCGTTCGCCCTCGCCGGGCCCGGCAAGGCCATCGCCCTGGCAGACAACACCGCGTATGTCTCCGCCGGGAACGCCGGTTTGCAAATAGTGAGTGTCGCTACCCCCGCGGTGCCCGTCTTCCTGGCAGATGCACCGATGCCCGGGGAGGCCGTGGGGGTTGCGGTGGCTGACCCGCTTGCCTTTGTGGCGTCCGGCTTCGGCGGGTTCCGTGTCGTCGACGCCTCGGTGCCGATTTCGCCGGTCATCCGGGCGGGTTATCTCACCGGCCATAGGGCCGTGGACGTTACCGTCCTCGGCAGACGCGCCTACGTGGCGGCGGGCGAGGGCGGCGTCGACATCTACAGCGTGACCAATCCCGCGCTGCCCGTGTTGCTTGGTGTTTGTGGAATGTCCGGCAATGCGCGCAACGTGGCCGTATCGGGACCGCTCGCCTACATCGCCGACGGCCAGTACGGCTTGACGATCGTGGACGTCTCGACGCCTGCCCTGACCGTATTCAGGGGGTCGTATGCCGGCGCGGGGATGGGGCCGCTGAGGCGCGTGGCGGTCAGCGGTTCAACCGCCCTGATCACGGACGGGCATCGGATCCAGCGACTCGACGTGACGGATCCGGCGAAACCCGTGCTGACGGCCAGCTACGCGGTGCCCGGGTACGCTTTCGACCTGGCCGTTTCCGGACCGCTGGCCGCCGTTGCCTCCGGCGGGTCCGGTCTCCTGGTTCTCAACATCGCCGGGCGTTCCCAACTGGCCTATATCGGCCGCTTCGCCACGCCGGGCCCGGCCCTCGCCGTGCGGCTGTCCGGTGCGACGGCCTACGTCGGCGAAGGCAAGACCGGTTGGCAGATCGTCGACCTCGCCAGGCCGGCGGCCCCGGCGCTGGTGAGTTCCTTCACAGCGCCTGCCTTTGGCCTTTCCGTGGCCGGGTCGAACGTCACGGTGGTCGCCCCGGGCGGTCTGACCGCCACGGGAGTGAGCGCGCCGTTGACGCCTGTGGCGCTCACGAACGTGGGGCCGCTGGTCAACGCAATGAGGACCGCTGCATTCGGACAGTATGCCTTGGCCGCCCAGGAAGACGCGGGCGTAGCGATTCTGAACGTGGGCGGAGGCCAGCAGGGAACGGAAGTCACGGATCCGAGCGTGGCCAACGACGTCGGTACCTTGTGGGCCCAGGTGCCGGATGCCTGGAAGCAGCAGATCGTGGATGCTTCCATTGCGGCCAATGGTGCGATCCGGACGCTGGCCGACGTGCAGCCGAACGACGACTTCGACGGGGATGGGCTGTCCAACCTGCAAGAATATCTGGCAGGGACATCTCCCATCGATCCGCATTCCGTCTTCGCGTTGGCCTTGTCGGTCACGCCGCCGACCGGCGGCACGGGGGAAAGCCAGGCCGGCGCCGCCGCGCAGTATGTCGTCCGGTGGAATAGCGAGGCGGGCAAGTCCTATACGCTCTACCGCAGCGTCGACCTGTTGGCGGGGTGGACGCCCGTGCAGATTGGAATCCCGGCCGCGCCGCCGGTCAACTCGTACACCGACACCGTGACGGCGACCGGGGCTTTCTACATGGTGGGCGTCCAGTAGTTCCGCGGAAGGTCGCCTATCCAGCCCGGGACGCCGCCCGGGCTTTGCGCGCCCGGCTCTCGACCAGCTTGGCGAGCCAGATGGTGATCTCGAACATGACGACCAGGGGGATCGCCATGATGAGCATCGACAGCGGGTCGGGCGGGGCCAGGACGGCGGCCAGCACGACGGCCACGGCCATCATGATCCGCCGGCTCCTGGCCACGGTGGCGGCCTGGAGAACCCCCAGGCGCACGAGGATCAGGATCACCAGCGGCACTTCAAACGTGATACCCACCGCGAGCATGAACTGGGTGACGAACCCGATGTAGCTCGACACGGTCCATTGCGGTTTGATGCCCAGCCACACGCTGTACTTGACGAAGGCTTTCAGGGTTTGCGGAATCATTGCGTAGTAGCAGGCGGCGGCCCCCCCGACGAACAGGATCGCGCCAATGATGAACGAGGGGATGATGGCGGTCCGTTCCTTGGGGCGGAGCGCCGGCAGGATGAAGTCGGCGATGAAATAGATGATCAGGGGCATGGTCAGGATCAGGCCGCCGTAGAGTGCCAGTTGCACGGCCAGGACAAAGGAGTCGGTCACGTTGAGGCTCTGGAGACAATTCTCCGGGTTTGGGACAACCCGATAGAGCGGCGCTTCAAGATAGGCGAGAATGCGGTTGGCGAATATCAGGCAGACGTTGAAGCCGACGAACAAGGCCGCGGCGATGCGGATGAGCATCCCGCGAAGATCCTCGAGGTGCTCGACGAGCGGCTTCGTTGCGCCGTCGTCAGGCCCGGTGTCACCGACGGGAGGGATCGCTGCTTTGGGCTCGGCCGGCGCGGCCGCCGCGGACGGCGGCAACTTGGCAAACCAATCGACCAAGCTGGGGAGCCACCGGAGCACGGCTTGCGTCACTCAGGAGCCCGCGTCAGCCCGGCTTCGAATCGGCCGGCGGCTGGGGCGTGCCAGGTGCTGCGGGTTGTGTCGGCGCCATTGCTGACGGCGTCGCCGGGGCCGGCGGGGTAGGCGGCGTGGCAGCGACCTGCCGGTGCGCGTCGTCGGACGCGATATCGCGCTGGCTCTTCTTGAATTCCTTGATCGCCTCGCCGACGCCGCGCGCGAGTTCCGGCAGTTTCCTGCCGCCGAAAAGCAAGAACACGATAATGAGCGCAAGTATGATGTGCCACTCGCTCAACATTGCAAGCATCGGTAACATGGCTTGTTCTCCTTTTCCCGCTCTCCACCTTTACTGTACGGCCAGCGGCTACATGGGTCAACACGGAAGCAGCGACGCCGCGCCATGCCTCCCATTCGCAACGTAGTTGTACTGGACACCATGGCTTCTGTCATCAGGGCAAGTTGTAGATTGGCCGGCCAAATCCCTTACCGCAGGCCTCGGGAGAGCCGAGTGCCGTGCGGCGGAGAGTTGTCCAGCGGGCCGGCCTTGATTGTTGCCCGGCATCATGACATGGTTGCGCGCCAGTTGCTTTTTAGGAACGCATTGGCGGGGGGGACGATATGCCGGTCATGGTATGGGCAGGAGTCGGAGTCGCGGCAGCACTGGTACTTTGGGTCGCCGGCGCGTTCAATCGTTTTATCCGTCAGGCCAATCTGCTCCGCGAGGCGTGGAGCGGCATCGACGTTCAGCTTAAACGCCGGCACGATCTGGTCCCGCGCCTGGTGGAGTGCGTGAAAGGATATCGCGAGCACGAGCGCACGCTGTTCGAAAATATCGCGCAGGCCCGCTCGCAGGCCGAAGCGGCGCAGGGCGTGACCGCGACGGGTGCGGCCGAGACCGGGCTGGCCCGTCAGTTCCGCACCGTGTTCGCCGTCGCCGAGGCGTATCCGGAACTGAAGGCCAGCCAGGAGTTCCAGACGTTGAGCGCGGCGCTCGTGGAAACTGAGGATCAGCTTCAATTCGCGCGCCGGTACTACAACGGCGCAGTGCGAGATTACAATACCCTGGTGGAGTCGTTTCCCAGCCGGCTCGTGGCCGCTGCGTTCGGGTTCCAATCCAAGGTCTTTTTCGAAGTCGAGGCCGCCTTGGAGCGGCAGGCGCCGGAGGTGAAGCTATGAGCGATCGACTCGGGTTCAGACGGGGTGTGGTGCCGGCCGTTCTCATGCTGGCCGTGGTGGGACTGGGCGTGAAGGCTGCCGCCGACGAACGGATCCTAAGTTTCGACAGCCGCACCGTCGTTCATGCGGATGCCTCGATGACGGTCACCGAAGCCTTGCGGGTCCGGGCGGAAGGAGAGCAGATCAAGCACGGCATCTACCGCGATTTTCCGCAGCTCTACCGCGGCGCGTGGGGCTTGACCCGGAAGACGGGATTCGAGGTGTCGACCGTGCGCCAGGACGGACAGGCGGTGCCGTTCCGGCTGGAGAACCGGGAGAATGGGAAGCGCGTGTACATCGGCGCAGCGGACGCCAGGCTCCCGCCCGGCGAGCATACCTACGAGCTCGTCTACCGGACCGACCGCCAACTGGGTTTCTTTCAGGACCGTGACGAACTCTACTGGAATGCCACGGGAAACGACTGGGCGTTCCCGATCGACCAGGCCACGGCGACCGTGGTGCTGCCCGCGGGTGTCCGCGCCTCGTCGCAGGAAGCTTATACCGGCCCGGCGGGAAGCCGGGGCCGCGACTATACGATCGCGGGAGGCGGGACTGAGGCCGTGACGTTTTCGGCCAGTCGGGTCTTGGTGCGGGGCGAAGGGATGACCGTCGTCGTGGGGTGGCCGAAAGGCGCCGTCGCCGCGCCTGTCCCTCGCGATGAGTGGATGGGCATGGTCCGCGACAACCCCGGGCTTGTGGCCGCTGTGGCCGGTTTACTGCTGGTTTTGGTCTACTACATGATCGTCTGGGCGGCGGTGGGCAAGGATCCCCGGGCGGGCACCATCGTCCCACTCTACGGGCCGCCCAAAGGATTTTCGCCCGCCGCCGTGCGCTATCTGGTGCGCATGGGGTTCGACAATAAGGCCTATGCGGCGGCATTGATCGATCTTGCCGTCAAGGGCGCGGTTACACTCGGGGAGTCCGGGGGCGAATATGTGGTCCGCCGGAAGGATCTGGCCGCGCCCAATCTCACGGTCGATGAGCAGGCGCTGTTCTCGAAGATGCTCGGGGCACGGATGGAGTGCGCGCTGAAGGACACGAATCACGAGATTGTGAGCGGGAGTCGGAAGGCCATGCGCGGCAAACTCGCGCTGTTTCTGGAGAAGACTTACTTCGTCAAAAACATGGGCTACTGGCTGCCAGGCCTGATGTTTTCAGTCGTGCCGGTGGCTCTTTCACTAATCGGTGCCCGGCAGTTGCCCGTCGCCCTCTTCATGCTGGTTTGGCTTAGCATTTGGACGGCAGGGGTCACAGCCCTGGTGTCGCACGCTTTCGGGTTGTGGCGGAGCGGCCACTGGTTTCAAGGACTGTTTGCCTCGGTTTTTGCGATCCCTTTTGTGGCCGGGGAGTGCTTTGGGTTGTGGGCGTTTACGTCTGCCACCTCGGTCTGGGTGCCGGTGCTGTTCGTTTTCGGAGCGGCCATGAACGGCGTCTTCTATCACCTGCTCAAGGCGCCGACCGCCGCCGGCCGTCGGATTCTGGACCAGATCGATGGATTTCGCATGTATCTGTCGGTGGCCGAAAAAGAGCGGCTCAACCTGGAGAATCCGCCGGCGCACACGCCGCAATTGTTCGAGATGTTCCTGCCCTACGCTTTGGCGTTGGATGTCGAGCAGCAGTGGGCGGAGAAGTTTGCGGACGTGCTGGCCATAGCGGGACGAAACGCGGGCGGTTACTCGCCAAAGTGGTATTCGGGCACGGCCTGGAGTTCCTTGGGCGTGGCTGCTTTTGCTGGCTCGCTCGGGTCGTCGCTATCATCGGCCATTTCGTCGGCGTCCACCGCGCCTGGCTCCAGTTCGGGTGGTGGCGGCGGCGGGTCCTCGGGCGGTGGTGGTGGCGGTGGTGGAGGCGGAGGTTGGTGATGAGCGCGCCCGGGTCTTATCATTTGGTGGGCGTGGCGGGCGTGGGCATGAACGGGGTCGCGCAAGCCCTGCGCGGCAACGGCCACGCGGTCAGCGGCTCCGATCGCTATGCCGACCAGGGGCAGGATCTGGCTGTGATCCGCAAGCTCAAACGCGCCGGCATCGTTTTCAAGCCGCAGGACGGCAGCGGCGTGACGGCCGCGACCACGGCCGTCATCGTGAGCACGGCCATTGAGCCCGACAATCCCGACATCGCGGCGGCCGCGCGCCATGGCGTTCCCGTGCGGCATCGGTCCGAAATGCTGGCCGAACTGGCGGCCGGCCGGGAGACGGTCGCGATTACAGGTACCTCCGGTAAGACGACCGTCACCGGCATGATGGGGTGGGCGCTCGAACAACTGGGCGCCGACCCGACGGTTGTGAACGGCGGGGCGTTGGTGAACTGGGCGGACGACGAACGCGTGGGCAACGTCCGCATGGGCAAGTCGCGCCTGTTTGTTATTGAGGCGGACGAGAGCGACCGCTCCTGCCTGCGCTACGACCCGGACTGGGCGATCCTGACAAACCAGTCGGCGGATCATTTTGCGATGGACGAGACGCGGGCGCTGTTCGAGGCCTTCCGGGCCAAAGTGCGGCGCGGGAGCGTGGCGGGGTGGGACGCGGACATGCCGTGGCAGGCCCTGCAGCCCGAACTCAGTGCGGCGGGTTCGCGGTTCACATGGCGTGGAGTCGAGTTCCGTCTTCCGCTCCTGGGTCGGCACAATGCCGAGAATGCGTTGCAGACCGCGGTCTTATGCGAGCGGATGGGCTATGAGCCGGTCGCCATTGCCCGCGCGCTGGCCGGTTTTCGCGGCATCCAGCGACGGCTGGAACATATCGGGGTTGCCCGGGGCGTGACGGTCATCGACGAGTACGCCCACAACCCGGCCAAGATCGAGGCGGCGTGGCAGGCGGTTGCGCCGTTCTACCGGCGCGTGCTCGGGCTGTGGCGTCCGCACGGGTTCAAGCCTTTGGCCCAGATGTTCGACGACATGGTCGCCATGTTCGGGCGCGTATGCCGGCCGCAGGACCGGCTATGGCTGCTGCCGGTCTACTACGCCGGGGGCACGGTGCAACGGCAGGCCGATTCGGATGGCCTGGTCGCGACGCTCCAGGCGGCGGGCGTGGTCGCGCAGTGGGTCCCAGACTACGACGCGCTGCTGGCCGCGATGCTGGGCGAGGTAGCCGAAGGCGACGTGGCGCTTTGCATGGGCGCCCGCGATCCCGGCATTCCCGAATTCGCCCGGCGGTTGGTGACGCGGCTGGCGGAAGGATAGGGGCCGGTTGGCCACCGACGAGCGGTTAAGTGAACGTTTTGAGACCGCAGAATCTCACCTGGCCAGGCGGGTCAGGGTACGATGTCTCGAACGTGCCGTCCGCCAATCACTGTTCTTGATGCGTCTCCAACGCTTATCAAAGTGCACTTCATGCGGTGCGCGCAATCAATCAACCAATGTCACAAATCGCTGTTATGTGACATTGGTTGATTGATTGCGCCGATTAACCCCCTTGAGCGGTTTCGGCAGGTGTTAAAGAATGTAGTGTCGCAGTTCCAGTGAGAGTCCGCGGGTCCGCTCACGTCACCATTTGGGCGGCGAGGTGCCAGTAGTGGAAAGCCTCAAGGGACGTTTTCTTCAGAGGGTTGAGACGATTGAATCGCCCTTCGATTGAGAGCGTGGCCAGTTCGTTGGGTGAGGGAATTGTGCGCAGCGCTGAGAGCGGTGAGCCCAGTCGGCCCGTTCGGAGCAGTGCCGCGAGAAGTGCCGCACGGGCAGCGAATATCTTCGCGGAGCCGATGCTGAAGGATGGACCGAGCACGTGACTATCCAGGGCCTTTATGCCTTGGCGTAGAAATACGGTTTTGTCGTTATGCTCCTGTTTGCGAAGGTCCGCCTGGGAAATCCAGTAAGCGGCGTCGAGGGTGTCGTCAAGGCAGCGCTCGCGGGGATGCGCGCCTCCACGGGCTGCGTTCTGGACGGCATGCAGGCGGTCATACGCCTGCGCGATGGTCGAAAGATCCTGAGCGATCAAAAACAACTCCCCCACATCGAAAAGTTGCTTCAGCACACGGATCGGCTTCGGATCGGGCGCCTCTCCGCCAAGGGCTCGGGGTTGAGGATTGTAGAGAACGCCGATCGTCTCGGGCGCGAAGGCCGTAAGTTTATCTCCCAACAAGCAGTCGACCGATGGGACACGCACGGTCTGGGGTGTCTCGATATCCAACATGTCCAGAACGATGGGGCGTGTCTCGATGACCGGGTACGTTACGTGGCCGAGCAGTACGTCCAATTGTAGGGGCCATGGCTTCCCTTGCGTTGGTGAGTCATAGGGAATCTGAAAATGACGGGTGGGCGGGTTCTCCCGGTCTCGCCGATCTTGATATGTGAAGGCGCCGAACGGCGGTCGGCATACCTCTCTCAGGACACGTTGGATTTCGTCGAGCGATGCCGGGGTCGCGATATCCACATCGATGGACAGGCGGCGTGGGAGCTGGATGTGGAGAAGCAGGCTGGTCCCGCCCTTGAATACGAAATCGAGACCCGTCGCGGCCAGACGCCCCACAAGTTCAAAGGCGTAAACGCAGGTCTCAACCAAGAGCGGATCGCGGGCTTTGAGCCGTCGGCTCTGCTCCGCGATCCACTCCCGCGCTAAACATCTCCCGGTCAGCATGATGCCAGAGCATTACGAATAGTACGTTTCATAACATCTTGCAGGCGAATAAGAAGCATCACTAAATTCGCGTATTTGATTAATACGAAATGAATGTATTATCGGCATCTTAGTCATAATTTTGCCGTTAGTACATTGACCTGCGCGAACAACTCACCTATCGCAATACCCCTCTTATCCGCGTAATGACTCAGGGCCGCCCACAACAACCTGTTCGTGGCGGCCAATTGCTGGGCCATCCCCTTGAAATCGGCCGCATCCATGATCGTCAGGGCCAAGTTCTCCTTGAACAAATCAACAAGCACCGCCTCGGGGGGAGCGAAGTGGCCTTCCTTCGGCGCATGGGTGTTGAGGGGACGGATAATCACAGTCTTGCCATTGGCCCTGACTTCGGCCGTTCGGTTGCCTTTGGGGTTGGCGTTGACCTCGTACCCTTCGGCACGCAGAAATTCCGCAACGGCCAGCAGACCATCCGGGTCCACGTTCACGAAGGTCAGGAACTTGGACAGGATGTGGTGCATCCAGGGGTTGACCTGCTGGGTGGACCAGCAGGTGAAATCCAGGAGCGGAAATTTCTTCTCCAGTTGATGGATGAGTTTGGCGACCGGTTTTGGATCCAACACGCAACGATCCGCCAGTCGCGAGTACCAACCCCGGCCGGCGTCATGGACGATGCCTTTCTCCATGGCCTCGCTCAAATATACGCGCAACGAATGATCGGCCATCTCGATCGTGAGGTCGGCCAACCGCTTCGTGATCGCGTTGTGCGAGAAGTACGGCGCGGCGGCGGAGAGTTCCGGCAGAATGCGGGTGAAAAGGGCCGACTTGTTGTCCAGCGCCGGTTTCGTTGACGCGGTAGCGCCCTCGATCAGCGCAATCTCGTCAGGTTCAAGTTTGAAAAGCCGGTATACAATCTGGTTGATCTTCTCCTCGATCTCCGCCAGTTCCAAGCCGGCGGTAGCACAAGCCTGTGCGACAAGTGCTGCCAACTGGGTCTGGACCTCTGGGCAAGCGATAGGAATGGGTAATTCCTTAAGATACTCACCTTTAATCTTGGGGAAGGTCTTGCGATCATCGCGAAACCGAGTCTGCCAAAAATACCGTATTACTTTTGAATTCAAAATCGCCATTATCGGGAAAGCGAGTGACGGTTCATTGGGAACGACCATGAAGGCCGTATTCAAAACGGGGATTCCTTTCGTATCGAGGGCACCTTCGGGATACAAGCCAATTTGCCGCAGAACAATCTTGTTTTTTGCGAGATGAAGGGCCTCATCCCAACACCCGCCCCTCTTCGCGATGCGGTTGAAATAGCAGTATCTCGGCACATACTTGAGGCAGTAACGGCCGATGTCGCGGCCACTGATGCATTGGCGATAGTCGGCGGAGAGTCTTTCAGGTTGCGCGACAGCCTCCAGCACGTCGCGTGTATGCTTCGACCGATCGCGCAACTGCATTCCAAAACAAACTCGTGCCATCCCGCCTAATTCATCAGCGGAATCCGCGATCTTTGAGGCAAGGTCTCGACTTGAACCCAATGCTGGCGGTGTCAGCAAGTAGTGAGGTGATACTACATCCTTCTGAGGGAACGAGCCAGCCTCTGCAAGGCGAAGATCCCCGTTCTTGAGCCGTCCTCGACGAAAACGGATCAAAGGGGAACTCGTTATCCCTCTATTCAAGAGGAATGTCACATTGTTGACGCTCGCAGCAAAGACGTCGTCATCGTACACAATGACCTCTTGGATGGCGGTCACTTCAGCAAGGAAGCGTCGTAATCGCATGGCGTAATTGTTCGTAAGAAAATTGGCTGGCGTTATGTAACAGATGACGCCATTCGCCGCCGCTAGGGTTGTTCCTCGTTCGATGAAAAGGTGGTAGAGATCCAACTTGAAGGCCGCCACTCGGTAAAGACTCCTAAATCGAACAGACTCCTCTTCCGTAACACGACCTTCCTGCAAGAGAACAAACGGGGGATTGGCGATTACGATGTCGAAGCCTCCGCGGACGAACACATCCTGGAAGAAAAGGTGCCAGAGGAAATAGGGGCGCTCCGGGATGTCAGCCAAGCCGTGCAACTTCGCCTTTCGAGCACGGTTAGCACGAATATCTGCCTCCAGGGCTTTGATGCGGCGTTTCTCGCGCGGGGAAAGTTCGTATTTCTTCGCCGTCTTGCGTTTCTCATCAATACCGTGTTGAAGCTGGGCCAGTTCCGCCTCTTCCCTGCGCAGGAACTGGTCCACGTTGTAATCGATGTGTTTGAGGACGAATGTATCGATTTCGATGTGAAGCCGGGACTTCTCTGCGGGATCCTCGCATGGGAAATAGTCGCCGAGCAATTTCGCGAACCGCAGTCTGTCCTCTTCGCTCAACTCAAGTTGGAGTTTTTCGCGCACCACCGGCCCAAGATCGAGTTCCTTTTGCTGCACCGCGCGCTCGTACAAGGGACGCACAGATGGCATCAACTGGTCCAGCGGAATACCCTCGAAACTCTCTAGAAGAGAATCGCCCTGCATGATTTTGAAATCAAGGTTCGGGAGCGGCCGGGGTTGATCCTCCTCCACAATCAGGGCCAACCAACACCGGAGCCGGGCGATTTCAACGGCACCTGCGTCAAGATCCACGCCGTGAATGGATTTCTGAATGATGTCCCGTTTGGCCTTGGCGCGTTCAAGCCCTGGGTGCAGTGTCAGTCGGGTCCAGTAGATCTCCTGCAGCAGGCCGATGGGAAACGCGCCGGAGCCGATGGCCGGATCACAGATCTTCACGTCATCCAGCAGTTCCTCCAGCCGATGCGCGTGAATCGTCAGCCAACTCCGAGCGTCTCGCGGGTCAATGGGCTCCTTGAGACGGATGAGGCGTTCGATCGCGGCTTCCGCCTCTGTTGGAGGGACGCGCTCCGTCGCGTCCACGGACGACACGGAGGTCGTCCCTCCATCGGGACGAAAATGGCCTTGGAGATAGTGGATCAGACTCTGCTGGCACATATACTGGACGATGGCTTTGGGCGTGTAATAGGCGCCCTTATCTTTGTTGTCCTCCAGCAGGTTCTCGAAGATATGGCCGAGCATCTCGGGATCGATGCCGATTTCATGATCGTCCGGATCGTTTTCGTCGATGGTGAAGTTGTACTGGCTCAGAAATTCGAGAAGACCGGCGAAGAGGACATCGGGCAGATCCAATTTCTCCACTTCCAGCGGCTTGTGGCCAGATCCGGGAACCAACTCGCGTTCAAAGAGTCCGCCGTTCAGGTACGGTACCCGAGTACCCGTAGGGGCGAAAAGGCTCCTGTCCCGCCCATTGTTGTTCAGCGCATCGTAAAACAGCGGAACCAGGAAATCGCGGTAGAACCGGTCACGGCCGGTTGTCCTGGCGAACCACGTTTGGATAAATGTGGGGTCGCCCTGAGTCCAGTCGGTGCGGTCGGCCGGGCACCCGAGCCATTGCTTCTTTTGGATGAAATGCAGAAAGACCAGGCGGCCGAGCAGTTTCTTGACGAAATCCCGGACGGGCTTCAGGGCTTTGTCGAGTTCCTTGTCCTTCAGGCCGCGTAGTTTCAGGTCGAACACAACCGCCGTCGCTGTGGAGTTAAGCAAGTGTTTGCAGAACGCCTGGTAGTGTTCCTTGTAGGTCTTGAAGAACTCATCGTTGAGCTTTTCGACGGAGAAAGCGTCGGCGACATCCTTCCACTTCTTTGTGTCGCGGTTCGCCGCCAGGCCGGCGAGGCGCTGGGCGGCGGTTCGACGTGCTTCACCGGGGCCGAGTACATAGGTATAACGCTTGGTCGCGGTCTCCGTCGTCTCGACCGAGAGATCCTCACGGTGGATGCTTTCCTTGGCGGCGTAGGTCAGCCGGTAGGCGGACGCACCGGGTTGGACAAAGTAGGCCAGGACGGCGTGGGCACTGACTTCGTCAATGCACCGACTCACCAGTTGGCGGAGGGCGACCCGGTTGCGAACCACATCGACGCCCGGGACGACGTCCGCCTCAAAAATCGCGACGATACGCTCGTTTCCAATCTCGTCGCGCAGGACGGCGCGACCGATCTGGCGCAAACCCGTGGCAAGCGCGCGCTGGGCCTCTGTGGTCAGGGGCATTTCGACGGCTTGTGTGAATAACTCCACGCCGGGGATGATCTGGGGAAGCAGCGTCTGCCACGTCTTCCGGCGGTAAGGGAGTTGGAGTTGTGTTTGGAGGAAGATAGGATTCACCGAGTATCCTCCTGCTCAGCATGGGGCAGCGTGCTCGTCACCGTAACCGCGGCCGCGATGGCCCGCAAGGGCAAACCCGTGTCGCCATTGGCGGAGGCGGAGAACGACTCCGAGAGGATGATGTCGGGCAAAAAGGAACCCGGGAGTTCGAGTTGCTCGGGCGGGCGAATCGCGGGCTCGTCGACGATCAGGGGATATGACCGGACGATCTCCGCCAACTTGTCGAGATAGACGGCTGTCGTGACACGCGTCTTGGCCACCGCGCGCTGAAGAGCGTTGATCTTCCTGGGTAAATCCTGAAAACGGGCGAGTCTGACGGCATGCTGTGCGGCGAGGAATAGTGCGCGCTCGTCGACCGAAATGTTCGGCATAGACTGCGCCGCCGCAAGCAGGCGGATTGCCTTTTGCTCATTAGGGCCAAGGGTGTGGTCTACGGCCCTTTCGCGCACCGCGTCGGCTTCCTGCTTGGTCTGAAAATCCTCCAACGCGGCAAGGACATGGTTATGGTGCGCGTCGTGGAGGGGGACAGACTGCTCGGTCGGCTCGGCGCGGAACGCGCGTGCCATCTCGACGAAACTCATCTCGTCGATCTGGCCATTGATCCCGTAGAACGCATCACGACGGTCGTTGCGGATGAACACCAATGAATGACCGGCGGTCGTTGGGTTGCGGCGCCCGCAGCGGGCACGGATGGGCAGACTCCGGATTCGGCGGAACTCGTCCGGGGCATGGTCCTTGAAATCCCGGAGTTCGGTCAGGAAGGCGAGTCGCTCGTCCCTCTCCTCTTCAATCTCCTTATCGAAGAGGCCAAACGAATTGACGTCCTCATCCGGCGAGTAGATCTGACTGTCCTCCCCCAGCGCGGAGTGGAACGCCTGCAATTTCAGGAATGCCTTGCGCTTCAAGTCTATGTCGGAATCAACCTGCGCCGTCGGGTAGAAATTGAAGATGTGGATGGCTTTGGCGGTGGACCCGATGCGGTTCACGCGGCCGATGCGCTGCATAAGGCGCGTGGAATTCCACGGCGTATCGTAATTCACAATCACGTGCGCCCGGTGGAGGTTGACACCTTCAGCAAGCACTTCCGTGGAAAGCAGGATCCGGAACTCATCCTTGCGTTCGGTAACCGGGACATTGGCGTCGAAATTGGCCCGCACATCGGGCATACGCGCCTTGCGGGTGTGGGAATCCACGATGAGGACGGGGCCGTGCCCCCGGCGATTCAGTTCACCGGCGAGATACTCGGTAGTGTCGCGCGCCTCGGAGAACACGACCAGCTTGCCGGTTTCGTTCACGGCGCCATCAAGCAATTCGTCCCGCAGACGAACGAGGAACTCATCCAGTTTGGGGTCGCGCTTGATCGCGCCCCACTCGGTTGCGAGATCCTCAAGGATGGCCGCATCGTGCTCAATGCCTTCGCGGAAACCCTTCAAGAAGTCGGCCGGTTCGCACACCTGGATCGTGGGGTCGGTCTCGCGGGCGGTCTCAATGGCCGCGATAAGTTCATCCTCGCGATCGTCGAGGATGTAGTCCGAGACGTTCAAGTTGGGGGCAATATAGATTGCACCACGGTCGAACATGCGACGCATGGCCTCGTTGGCGTCTCGAAAGTTGCGCAGGCTGCTGGTGAATGCGCAGAAACTGCTGTCGATGCGCTTGACCAGCAGCGTCTTCATAATGTGCGCCAATTGAGCTGAGATCAGATCCGCATTCTGGTACCGCGCCTTCAAGTCAGGACGGAGATAGGCTATGGCGCGATACCGGTTGTAGGTCAGGCCGTCGCCGTTGAGGCCAGCCAACAGGCCGATGGTGCGGTCGTAGAGCGCATCGAGTTCTTCGTCGAGACGGTAGAAGATGGGGCGCGGTTTCTCGACATGAGGGAACCGAATGCCCTGGGCGTCCAAGTCCGCCTTGTAACGGTGGTCTTTGGCCAGGTCCGTGCGCGTGCGGCGCACCGTGAGCGGCTGAACGACCTTCTCCCGAATGGATTCGTAGATGCCGGCCACGGCCCGTTTGGCTTCGCGATGGTCCGGAATCTTCCTCGCGGTGGCGTATTCCTTGATCCGTTGGGCAAAGAAATGCTGGAGGTTGCCGATAACCGTACTGTCCTTTCCGTCCTGGAAAAGGAGCACGAGATTCCGGATGTCTTCAGGCCGGTTGTTGAGCGGCGTTGCCGACACCAGAATGACCCGTTTTGGGGCGAATGACCCGTCGGGAAGCCGGCGTTTCGTCGGCGTCTTGCACAACTTCTGGAGCAGGTCATAGCCGCCGGCGGTATCGTTCCGAAACTTGTGGGCCTCGTCGACGATCACAAGGTCGTATTTTTCGGGATCGCGCACTTTGTGCAGGCTGCCGTTATTCAGCACCTTGGTGCAGTCGTCCAAACCAAACAGATCCAGGGCGTCCTCCCAGTTCTCGCGAATGGCGGGCGGAGTGATGACCAGGATGCGGGACCGGTGGACGGGGAACCCGTTGTGGTAATAGAACTTCTTCGCGATGCGAGCCGCGACGATGGTCTTGCCCAGCCCCACGACATCAGCCAGGAAGAACCCGCCGTGCTTCTGGAGTTTTAGCCAGCCGTCCGTCACGGCATCACTCTGGTACGCCAGCCGCTTGATGTTCTTCGGGAGATCCGATTCGGCGTTGGGGTCGTACTCAATGGCCGGGCCAAAGAATTCGATCAGGAACTTGATGTATAGCTCAAACGGGGTCAAATCGTCCCTAAGGTAACTCTCCTGCACAATGCCCGTCACCGCCTGCGGCAGCACCTCGACGCCTTCGTCCCAGAGTCTTTGGAACTCATCCGCGGCAAATTTGACGTCTCGATAATCGTGCAAAAGGACGTTGAACTCGTAATTTCGGCTCGCGTCCTCAGTGCCCAGACCGGCGGCCGTGAGGTTGGAGGACCCGGTAATGACGGCCCCAGGCTTGTGCTCGCAGAAACCCTTCGGGCGAAAGACATAGATTTTTGCGTGCAGGCGCTTCGTAGGGTGCGCGCGGATCTCGATACGGCGGGAGGCAACGTCTTTGACGAACTGCAGGATGCCGGCCTCGACCTCTTGTTGGTAGGGAGCAGACTGGATGTCCTGACGTAGCGCGGCACGGATTTCGGCAAGCGTCTTGTCGGCGTCGGCCAGGTGGAGCAACCCCTTGCGGTGTTGACGGACGAGGAACGCATCCACGTCAATACCCACGAGAATGCGGATCTTCGGCACGTGATCGAGATGCGGCCGCAAAGCGAAATAACCGGATGCACGCAAGTACCCGACCAGCGCGTCGAAAAACTCGATATCCGGGTTGTGCGCGAAGATGCCGGCGAACTTGTTCAGCAGGGTGTTCGCCTGATCGTTTGTGAAGAACTTGGTGTTCACTTGCCCACCCCCCGTGAAGACGGGGTGGCTCGGGCGTGTCGTTGCTGTGCCGTTGCCTTCAGATTGAGATCGACGAGGTGTTTCAGCAGGAAAGGTTGCGGACGGCGGTGCCCGTTCTCCCACTGGTTGATCGTGCTGAACGTGACACCGACTTCCTTGGCGAACTGCTCTTGAGTCATGCCCAGGCGCGTCCGGAGGGATTTTACCAAGGCAGGAACGTCCGGCTTCTGTGTGGCTAAAGGCATGATACGATGAAACACCCAGTATTTGATGTGCTATACTGGACGCGATAGCCGTCATGGTCAATACGAAAGAGGGACTACTGACGCTCCAGAGTTTGGCGACTGGGGCCAACCCTTTCTGCGACTGGGTTTGCGACTGGGGCGAACCCTTGACTATTGGTGTTCGCCCAATACGGGCACGATTGCAGTTGTTGACCGGCGAGGGGCGCATTCGCCGCGAAGGCCACCAAGTTCTCGAGGGCTTTGCGCTTGCCGGCTTGGGCCGTTTGTGCTGCAATATGTGCGGCATTAGAGAGCCGGAGGTCGAAAGATGGAATCGGCGACAATTCGTGAGGTGCAGCACAATCTGGCGGCCTTTGTGCGCCGGGTTGAGCAGGGTGAGGAGATCGAGATCCGCCGCCGTAATAAGGTCGTGGCGCGTTTGGTGGCCGGCGGCGGTGCCGCATTGGCCGGGCGCAAGGTCGACTGGGCGGCGGTGGGCGAACGACGCAAGCGTCTTTGGGGCGGAAAGATGGCGCCAGGAAAGCCCACGTCCGAGATCGTGTACGAGTCGCGCGGAGACCGTTGATGGACGCCTACTACGACACGGGGACGCTCGTGCCCCTCTACATTGAGGAGGCGTACAGTTCCACGATCAATGCCTGGGTCGCAGGTCGCGCGGAGCCGATCCCATTAAACCAGTTCCAGAGGCTGGAACTGGAGAATGCCATGCGACAGAAGATGTTCCGGGGCGAGGTCGATGGGGAGCGACTGACCCGGATCCTCGCGGACGTGGGAGAGGACTTGAAGCGCGGTCGGCTAGTCCTTCGTCCGGCAAACTGGATCAAGGCCCTCGATCAAGCCCGAACCATCGGCGAGCGATTAACGGCGAAGACAGGCTGTCGCACGCTGGACCTGATCCACGTGGCGATCGCCATTCAATGGGGCTGCTCGGTCCTCGTCTCGGCCGACGAGCGGCAACTTGCGGCCGCCAAGGCGCAAGGACTACGTGCCGTGGACGTACGTGACCTGCACCGGCGGCGCGGCGGCGATCAGACCGGGCCCGGCGTCGTCCGGGAGTCGCCATCGCGTTACCGTGCCACGCGGCGTGTCCAGGGGTGATGGGGGCGGCCCTTCACAGTACGTTTTGCGGTGTCGGTGCCAGGTGTGCATCCCCCTGCAGACTATTGCGTCGGTGATCGCTGGCGGAGGACAGGAGTCCCTCACGTGGGAAGGGGGTGGCTTGCTGCGGAACCCGCCGTAGGGTATGCTGGAAAGAGGAAAGGATAAGGGACAATGCCTATCATCTCAATGTTCTACGGGATTGTAGTGCTCATGTATTTTGACGATTGCCGGCGGCACAAGAAACCGCATATACACGTCGAGTATCAGGGACATGAAGCTGTCATTAGCATCCCGGACGGCGGGGTGCTACGCGGCTCGCTTCCGCCTGCGAAATTGAAACTCGTTGCGGCTTGGATCGAAATTCACCGCAAGAACCTCTATTCAAGATCGAGCCGTTGAAATGAATATGAATCCGCGAGTCAAGGGCGTGAAGCCCGAGTCCGAATTCCGTCTTCGTCTCACGTTCTCGACCGGCGAAGTGCGGATCTACGATGTCCGGCCGCTTCTCGAACAAGGGGGCGTGTTCTCCGAGCTTAAGGACGCTTCTGTTTTTCGGTCGGTTCATCCATGGCACGGCACGGTGCAATGGGCGGGTGGACAGGATATCTGTCCGGACACGCTTTACGAGGGCAGTATCCCTTTCGATGCCGCACATCCGGCGGCAGTGTGCGAGACAAAAGCTGCCTATCGGACGAAGAAGCCCCGCAAGATCCGAGCATCTCCGCAAACCGGATGATCGTCTCCCGTGTCAGACCTGAATGGCGCTAAATACAACAGGTAAGCCCCCGGCTTTGCCGGGGGACTCAAGTAATCGTCGGGATCACCTGGATCCCGACTAGAACCCAGCCTTGGCCACCGGCGGCACGGGGGGCTGGGCCGGGAATTTCCAGTCGCCGACCTCCACTTTGTGGGATCCCTCGAAGACGGCGAAGGCGATCGCGAACTGGGGACGGTCCGGCGTTTTGCTGATGCAGGGATCGTCGGCCCAGCCGGCATACCAGAGACGATCGTCCAGGTGGAACATGGGGCGGACGATCTTCTCGGGCCACGTGCTCACGAGCGTGCGCAGCGTGCCGTCCACGGTCCCCGTGATGTTGGTGGGCGTGAAGGTCAGGTCAAAGGGACCCAGCCCGCGCACGCCGACTCCGGCCACGCTCAGGCGCACGTAACTCCGGTCCGGGACCACGAAGCGCACGCGGTTCGTCGCTACCTCGATGGCGGCATTGCAGGCTTCCACTTGAACGGCGCCGGCCTGGGCCAGCACCGGCAGCGCGGATTGGACGCGGTAGCGGGTCACGTCGCCCTCGACCTTTTTGCGGAGGCCGGGGGTAACTTCGTCGCCCGCCTCCCCGGTCGGGATGGCGATGTGGCTCACGGGACTGCTTTGTTTCTCGACCCCGGCGGCCAGGCCGGCGAGGGGGAAGTGCCGCTCGAAGGGCGTGGCGCCCTCGATCACTTTTCCCTTATAGCCCACGCGCCCGCTGCCGCCGGCCAGGGCGAGGGTCATTTCAGTGGCTGACAGCCGCACGGCGCCGGCGCAGCCTTCAAACTGCACGCCGCCGCCTTCGTACTTGATGGGCAGGGACGACAGGAACACCGTGTCGGTTCCCTCGCGATGCGTGATGCTCAGCACGCCATCGGCCAGGCGCTTGACAGCGGGTACGGGCTCCTTCTCGTCCCGCGGGAAGAGCACGTAGAAATATCCCTGGTCCGGTGCAGCCGCAATGCGTAGCAGCACACGCTGTTCGGTGGCCGGCTTGCCCGCCCCGGTTCGCCACACGGACCCGGTGTTGCTGAGCCAGTCGCGCGACGGTATCTCGCCCTTCGGCCGAGGGGGCAGGTTCACTTCGGCCCACTGGAACGGCTGATTCTCCTCGAGCAGGGCCGGCGCCAGCGGTTCGGACTGGGCGAAAAGCATCTCGAGTTTGACGGGCCATTCGGTATCGAGCGAGATCCGGGGGCCCTCGATCGTCAGGTTCGCCTTGCGTCCGAGCAGGTTGAAGTTCAGGTAACTGGCCAGTTTGCCCGCCTGCCCTGAGCCTGCCTGCCCTGAGCCTGCCGAAGGGGTCGAAGGGGCACCGCGCGTGCTGTCGCGGAAGACGAAGTAATTCGGGCTAGTCGCCGTCTTGCCCTTGAGGAAGAGCACTTGCCGGTCCCACTGGAAGGCGCCCGGTTGCTGCTTGAACTCGGGCGCGAGCGGGCGCGCCGAGGCGTTGGGAATATTCGGCGCGGCTACGCGGAAGGCTTCGGAGACGCCGGGATCGATGAACCAGTCCGGTACGCCCGCGGAACTCCAAGCGTAGTCGACGGACTGGCCGAAGAAATAATCGAGCACGTTGCTGTCGGGCCAGCCGTAGGGCATCTGGTTCTCCGGCGCGCCGAACCGCACGGTGTTGGCCATGTCGAAGGTTTTGTTCGTGCTATCGTAATATTGATACGGTTGAGAGGGCACCAGCACGGCCCCGCGGCTGGACATCACGAAATGGCCGGGATCGATGGTCCAGTGGCTCCACTGGAAGCCGTTGCGGAGCATCATCCATGTTTCGTCCGGCCCCTGGTGCGCGCGGAAGACGATGCCGAAGCCGGGGAAATAGCGGCTGGTCAGATCCGCCGGTTTGGGTTGCAGGTCCGCGGGCGCCGGAAGGGCACCCGGCGCGCTGCCGTTTTCCTTCCAGGCCCAGAGGAGCCGGGCCGCGAGTTCGGGGTCGTTCTTGTCCAGGGCGTTCGCTCCTTCCACGAGGCGGCTCGTGGTGTTCGGGCCGGAGTTGGCGAGCCCGGGGATCATGCGCGCCTGGTAGCGCGGGTCCGGGGCGGAGAGCAGGTTCATGATGTAGTCGAGATCCTCGCGGGCGTAATCGAACAGGGTGTCGATATTGGGCGGCTTGGCCAGGTCGAGCGAGGCGAACATCGGCAGTGCGCGGAAACCGTGGAAGTGATAGGTGCCGTATTCGAGCCAGGCCCCGCCCGGCGCCATGCCCTTGCCCAGTTCGTACTCCGACTGACGGCTCATGAAGTCGGCCCACCTGGCATACATGGGATGATCCGGGAGCAGGCCCAGGTAGGCGACGCCGGGAAAGAAGCGCGCCCAGCCCATGTTGGGGTTCCCGGGATGTGAACCGATGCCGAAACTCAGTGCGCCGGGTTCGTGCTGCAGATACAGGATCAGCGCCAGGCGCGCCCGGATGTCTTGGCGCTGCGCGGGGGTCAGGTCGGGAGAGCCCAGGAGGCTGTCGGCCAGCCAGGCGCCGGTGTAATTATCGGCCGTGGCATGGTGTGTGGGCGCGGGGCAACTCAGGTAGAAGTTGGGGATCCAGTTCAGGTAGCGGTCATAAAGCAACTGGATCTGTTTGTCGCGTCCCGCGGGAACCGCGCTGTTGGTCCAGGATGCGCCGGCCTGGGTCAGCCGCGGGTACTTCACCTCACCGGCGGACCTGCCCTGCCTGCCTGCCGTAGCCTCGGCGGAGGCGGGAGCAGCGTCGAAGGGCCAGTCCAAGATGTAGTCCTTGTATTGGTCGAGCGTGACGACTCCATAGAGGGTACGGGCGCGGGCGAAGGGCGGCAGCGTGTTGTAGGGGTACTGTCCCTTATAGCCCCCGCCGTAGGAAGCCGAGGCGGTCTCCTCCCTGGGCAGGCGCACCTGGGAGAGCATCAGGCCCCAATGCCGCCGGCCGTACGTGGCCGGAACGGCGGGATCGAGCGAGTGCATGGAGAACGGCGAGCTGACGGAGCCGATGTCACGCTGCCAGGTCGTGTCGCGGGCGCTCATGGGGAAGCAGACCCGCACATCGGCGGGCGCCGCCGTGCGCACCTCGAGGGTGTTCACGCGCCGCCACTCGCCCTTGCGCAGCATGACGACGCCGGCCATGGGATAATTGTTGCTGTCCGCCGCCCGCTGATCCTTGCGGAAGAAGCCGAGATGGCCGAGGAGCCCGTTGTCCACGCTCATGCGCCACAGCGGCTGTTTCACGAGCGACTCAATCCCGGCGATGGAACCGGAATCAGCGCCACCGCCGTTGCCCCAGGGGCGCGCCGTTTCGAACTGGTCGGGCTGCCAGCCCTGGGTGAGCGAGAGTTCCCAGAAGTCAGTGCCGTCCAGTTTGCCGAGATCGTATTCTTCCATCACTTGCGCGAGCGGCACGCCGTCGATGACGCGCACGCGGCAGCGATAGTACCCGCCCTCGGCCCAGGTCAGTTCGTACCATGCATCGGCATAGACCGGTCCCCGGGCAGCCAGCCACACGCGCAGGCGTTTAACGGGGCGGGTCGTAAGAAGTTTGGCGGCGCCCATCGGTTTGCTGCCGCCGCTCGTGAAAGTGAGGATGGGGGGCGGCAGGCTGTCAGCCTTGGCCGGCGGGTCATAGGTCTTGTCGATCGCGGCCGGCAGGGCCACGGAGAACAGCCCATTGGCCAGCACGGTTTGGTCCTTCGCTGCCGTGACGATTAGCTCGCCCTTGGCGGCGGAGCCGCTGCCCGAATCGTCCAGGCGGTAGGTGGCGGTCTCATCGTGGGGCAGGGCGGCCACAAAGCCCGCCAGGCCGCCTTTGCCGGAGGGGTCGGCCGCCCACTGCACGGGCAGGCTCTTGCCGTCCGCGCCAAGCAGGCGCAGGCGCTCCCCTTTGCTCCCGCTCAGGCCATCAACCCGATACTGCACCAGGTCCGGCGCGAATCCCCGGCAAGTGTAGTCCTTGATGGTCAGCGTACGCTCCGCAGCGCCCGCCTGCAGGCCGGCGGCCAGAAGCAGTACTGCGACGCAGCGTTCTCCCATTCGAAAACAGAGTTTGGGTGTGTTCACGAGTGCTCCTGTCATTTTTCCCGCGCCGCCCCTGTGGCGCTACTTGGCGTGCAGATAAATCTATCCGAAGACCCTCATGCCACACGGAGCGGAGCCGCTTCCGGCTCCGGACCTGCGATGGCGTTCAGTGCAGGCCCTGCGATCGTGCTCAGGGCAGGCCGGCGCGGGAAGCCGCGCCGCTCCCACAAGAGGCAGACAGGTCTTCGGATAGGCTTCAGGTACAATGTGCGGTCAGACAGGTTGCCGGACAAGTCCTTTCTCTCCTAGCCAAGGGCGCAAGGCAAGTTTCCGCCATCAAGGGCTCGCAGGGGCCTGTTGCCAAAGTGCACACACCGTGCTATGTTTGCCTCATGAAGCCATACGACTGGAGCGATGAGAAGAACGAATGGCTGAGACAGGAACGTGGGATCACGTTCGAAGACATTGTCTTTCACCTGGCGCATGGCGGGTTACTCGACACGATCGAGCACCCCAATCAGCGGCAGTACCCTGGTCAACGGGTCTTCATCGTTGACGTCGAAGGGTATGCTTGTCTTGTACCATTCGCGGAAAGCGATGAAGTGCTCTTCCTGAAGACGATCATCCCCAGCCGAAAGATGACGAAACTCTACTTGGGAGGTGAGTGATATGAAACTGACACACGAAGAAAAGAGCCTGCTCGACTCCGTCGAGAGGGGTGAATGGAAACGCATCCCGAACTTCCCGCGAGAAGCGGCTCGGTATCAGGCGGCGGCTCGGGCGACGCTGCGCAAGGACAAGCGGGTCAATATCAGGATGGCCGAACGTGATCTGGTGCGCTTTCAGAAGACCGCCGTTCACGAGGGGTTGCCCTACCAAACGCTTATCTCCAGCATTTTGCACAAGTATATCAACGGTCGGTTGGTCGAGAAGGCTGGATGACCCGCAGAACCATCGGCGGCACCGCGAGTTGCGCCAGAATAAAAGGTTACCGAAGGGCGGGTGAGCTGGGTGATGGTTGCGCCATAATTGGTGTTACCGAAGCTGGCTGAGGATTGCGTGTCGTTTGGCGTCGATGAGGGTACGCAGTTTGTAGGGGTCGAGG
>CAITUY010000164.1 GCA_903895695.1 uncultured bacterium | reverse complement strand
ATCAGGACAGTCGAGAGGATACCCATGGAGGGGCACGCTCCGTCGTGCCCGCGCCTGTGTGTGCCCGGGCCGTGACACTGACGGGCCCGAAGGCTTAGGCGGGGATTTGGGGCGCCTGTCAGTTGTTGCATTGGATCCCTGGCTGGGGGATTATCGGCGTCATGCATGCCACAACCGTGATCACTTGGCCGGCGCCTGCCGGTGAAATCGCGTCGCCGGATTTTGCCGACGTGTCCGCGGCCGGAACCCGGCTATTCGTGTACCAGGCCCCTGTGAGGGCGGAAATTCTGCCGACGGCCGGGCTGGCCACGCACAAGCCCGACTATGCGGCGGAACGCGCCTCTTTCGTCATCTTCGACATGACCGCCCCGGTGATGGTGCGCGTGGTGCCCGCGCGCCCCTTCAAGACGGCGGCGCTGCGCCCGGAACGGGCCGGCATCGCCACCCGCGTCATCGATGGCGCCGTCGAGTTCACCCTCGACCGGCCGCGGAAGCTGACGCTGATCCTGGACGGCGACACCCGCACGGCGCTGCACCTCTTCGCCGGCGAGCCCGAGAAGGACGTTCCCGCGCCGGGCGATCCGAACGTGCTGTACTTCGGCCCCGGCGTGCACGAAACCACCGGTATTGAGCTCAAAAGCGGCCAGACGTTGTACCTGGCGGGCGGGGCGATTCTCAGGGCAAAGCTGAAACCGGACGACACCGGTGTGTACAATGAGAAGTGGAAGGTCGTCTTTTACAAGGGACGCGTATTCGACCTGAAGGGTGTGAATCACGTGCGGATCCGTGGCCGCGGCATCGTTGACGCCAGCGCCATTCCCCATCCCGGCTGCCCCATGCTGGCTTTCGACGGCTCGCACCACGTCCAAATCGAGGGAATCACCCTGCGCAACGCTGCCAACTGGAATTTTGTCATTGGCAAGTCCGAGGACATCGAGGTGCGCGATGTACGCATCATCAGCGGCCGGTTGAACAGCGACGGCATCAACAGCGTCAACTCGCGCCGGGTCCACATCCACGACTGCTTCGTGCGTAACCATGACGACAGCATCGTGGTGAAGACCACGGCCCAGAGCATTCCCTCCGAGGACATTGTGGTCGAGCATTGCACGATCTGGAACGACTGGGGCTACGCCCTTGGGGTGAGCTATGAAACCCGCTCGCCGGTTCGTCACGTCGTGTTCCGTAACAACGATATCGTGTTCTCCCGCCATTGGGTCTTCGGGATCCACGTGTCCGATTCGGCGCTGATCGAGGATATCACTTTCGCGGACACCGCCGTATCCGACCTTGACGGCGTGACCAATGCGGCGGGCAGTCCCTATGCCTGGCTGTCGCCCGGGCCCGTACTGTTCCGGGGCACCATCCAGAAGGACTGCTGGGGCCACGACTACGAGCGCGGCCGGGTGCGTAACGTCCTGATCGATGGTGTCACCATGTACGGCAAGGCGCTGCCGCCCAGTGAGTTGTATGGCGCGGACGCCGGGCATGGCATCCGTGGCGTGACCTTCCGTAACATCCGGGTCTTTGGCCAACCCCCGATCGCCGACGTGGCCGGGCTATCGCTGAAGACGAACGAGTTTGTCAGCGACGTGGCTTGCCTGCCCACGCCGGCCTGGCAAGTCTCGGTTCGCGAGTTCGTTCCCGTGAAGCCGGTCAGCCGGGCGAAACGCCCCGCGCCCATCGCCGCGGTGGTACATAATGCCGGAAATACGACCGAGGAAGTCAGCGTCCGCCTGCTGCTTCCGCCCGGGGTGCGCCGCGTGTCCGGGGTTGACGTTGCAAAAGTCCGGATCGAGGCGGGCAAGAGCGTGAAGCAGGAGTGGGTTGTCGAAGCCGACTCGGAGATGACGTGCGACCTGAAGTTGCGGCTCGATGGGAAAGGGGAGATGTCGGAGACGTCCTTGTCCGTCTACTTCCTGCCGGCAGTGGCCATCACGCAGCCGCCCTATATTCCGGAGCCGAAACCGGCCAAGTCACGCGTCCTGATCGGCGCGCATCACTGTCCGCTGTGGGAAGACGACAAACCGGGCATGTGGGACAACATTCTCAAGCATCCTGAGCGCACGCCGGCGCTCGGCTTTTATGACCAGAAGAGCCCCGAGGTATCGGACTGGGAGACGCTCTGGGCCGCGGAGCATGGCATCGATTTCTTCATCTATTGCTGGTATCGGACCACCCAGGGCGGGCCGGTGACCACCATGTTCTCGTCCGCGATCCATGACGGGCTTTTCAAGTCGCGCTACGCCGACAAGATGAAGTTCACGATCATGTGGGAGAACCAGAACCGCGGTAAGGCCGGCATCGCCGACGAGAAGGACCTGACGACCAACCTGTTGCCGTTCTGGATCGAGAATTACTTCAAGCATCCCAGTTACTTGAAGGTGGACAACAAGCCGGTGCTGTTCATCTACCGGCCGGAGTTCTTGATCGACGACTTGGGCAGCATGGAGCAGGCGGCCCGGGCCATCGATCTCATGCGGAAGGCCTGTCGCGACGCCGGTTTTTCCGGTTTGATCGTACTCGGCGAGAACCGCAGCGTAGACACCAAGGCACTGACGCTGATGAAGCAGATGGGGCTCGATTACACGTTCGCCTATTGCTGGTATGTGCACAATCCACCGACACCGGCGCAGGCCATCGACGTGCAGTTGAAGTACATGCAGGACATCCAGAACCTGGGCATCATCCCCCAGGTGCCCACCGTGACGCAGGGGTGGAGCGGCTGGCGCGACGAGAGTTCGGTCTGGCGACTGCCGCCCTCTGATTTCGAGGCGCTGCTGCGCCGGGCCGACGAGTTCATGGCCCGCCTGCCGGCGGGCGAACTGGGCAGTCACATGCTGCTGCTGGACAACTGGAACGAATGGGGCGAAGGCCATTACCTCGCGCCCTACCGGGAATACGGCTTCGGCTATCTCGATGCCGTGCGCAAAGTGTTCACGGACGCACCCGCGTCACATCGGGACCTGATCCCGGAAGACATCGGCCGGGGCCCATACGACGCCGTCATGCGCGCACTCCTGGAGAAACGCGCCGCACAAGCGAACAGCCTATGAAGATGGAGGCCGTCCGCGTAACGATTTCACCGGAACAGCGGGACTCCCGTGGCACGGGCGTCTCGCCCGTAGCCGGCTACGGGCAAGATGCCCGTGCCACGTACTGAGGAAGACCAACATGACAATCCACGTATGGCTGGCATCGTCGCTGGTGCGGCATTTTCCTCTCACGCCGGCGCGACCGGCGCGGCCGATCGCCATCACCGCCGCGCGGAATGAGCGGGTGAGTTTTCAGGTGGGGCTGCGCCTCGCGGACGGAGTCGCGCGCCAGAACGTGCGGGTGGAGGTGTCCGCCCCCGCCGGACTGGAGGCGCGGGTGCGGCGGGTGGGCTACGTTCCGCTCCAGCATCACAATACGGATGTGCCGCTGGAAGAACTGGACGGCGTCGGCCACATCCCCGGGTATGTGCCCGATCCGCTGTTCGACGAGGCGCGCCTCCTCCTGCCGGCCGGCGAGACGCACGCCTTTTTCGTGACGCTGACCCCGGACGGTCGTCTGGATCCCGGGCAACACGTCGTGAAGGTGCAGGTCATCCCCGAAAACGGCAAGCCCCGCACGCTCAGCGCGACTCTGGCGCTCAGCGCGGTGGCCATCGCGCCCCGGCGCGACTTCCGCGTCACCAACTGGTTCTACAACGATGCGCTGCTGGACTACTATCGCTGCCAGTCGTTCGACGATCGCTACTGGCAGATCCTGCCGCGCTACCTGCAGGACCTTGCCACCCACGGCCAGGATACGGTCTATGCGCCGGTCTTCACGCCGCCGCTCGACGGCGTCAAGCGCCCTTCGCAATTGCTGCATGTGACGCGGGTGGCGCCCGACCGCTATCGCTTCGACTGGCAGGACGTGCGCCGCTACGTCCGGCTCGCCCGGCAGTGCGGCCTGACGCACTTCGAGTGGACCCATCTTTTCACCCAGTGGGGCGTGAAGCACGCCCTGCGCATCTACCGTGGGCAGGGGGCCGACGAGCGCTTGTTGTGGCCGGCCGAGACGCCCGCGACGTCGGCCACGTACCGCAAGTTCCTGGCGCAGTTTTTGCCGGAACTGCACACGTTCCTGCGGCGCGAACGCCTGCTCGACCGCAGCTTCTTCCACGTGTCGGATGAACCGCACGGCGAGGAGCATAAGGCGAATTACCGGCAGGCGCGCGGCTTGCTGCGCGAGCTGGCGCCCTGGATGCAGGTGATGGACGCGCTGAGCGATCTCAGTTACGGCCGGGAACGGCTTACCGATATGCCGATCGCTTCGATCCAGACGGCGCTGGACTTCGTGCGGGAGGGACTGCCCTGCTGGTGCTACTACTGCTGTGGCCCGCGCGGCCGTTTCCTGAACCGCCTGCTCGACACGCCGCTGGCGAAGATTCGCATGAACGGCTGGCTGTTCTACCGCTGGCCGTTCGGCGGGTTCCTGCACTGGGGCTACAACTACTGGTACCGCAGCCAGACGCGGGAGATGATCGATCCGTACACCGTGCAAGACGGCTGCGCCTGGAGCGGCGGGTGGGCCTACGGCGACACGTTCATGGTGTACCCCGGGCCGGACGGGCCTGTGGACTCGCTGCGCTGGGAAGCCTTTGGCGACAGCCTGCAGGAATACGCGCTGCTCCAGACCCTCGGCGTCCAACGCGGCGACCCGCTGCTGCAGAACCTGAAGAGCTTCGAGGATTTCCCAAAGACCGAAGCCTGGCTCACCACGACCCGCCGCAAGTTGCTAGCGCGGACGCGGTGACGCCGGAGAATGATACCAATTAACATCCACGGGTCTCAGTTCTGCGGTTGTAGCTCCGGGCAGACGCATCTAATGTCGAGAGTTGAACCACCCGCTCCGCTGGAGCCGCCTTCGCTGGTAAGCTACGGCGGGCCGAGGGCACAGAGATACGGAGAAGACTTGGCTTCGTGTCTGCTCCGCTCCTTCTCTCCGAGGAAACGTTGCGCGAATTTGGCGCAGGGCGGGGCCTTGACAGGCGCCTAACCAGTACCGTGAGAGCCACGGCCCTGTGCCAAATTCGCGCAACACCGGGTTGGTGAGTGCACAAGAGGATGAAATGCGTCCCTCCACTGTCGTTCTCTCCGTTCCCCCTCCGGGCCTCCAGCGCAGCGGGTGGTAAAATCCGCACTGTTTTAGACGCGTCTGCCCTGGGATGTTGCTTGAGCCGCCAAAAGCGCTCGGCTATTCTGTTCTTATGATGGAGTCGAACAAGGACCAGTATGCCGTCCTGGCGGGAATGACACCGGAGCAGCGACTGAAGGCATTCTTCCAGTTGCGACGTTCCGCCCGCCGGATCAAGGAAGCTGCACTGCGCCAGTTTCATCCGGACTGGTCCGAAGACCGGATTGGTACGGCCTTAAGAGAGAGTTTCCTCCATGCTCGAAGTTGAGCCGGTTCGGCTTGGGGCCTGGCCAGGCGCAAACCGTTCACGATCGAAGGAGTCTCCATGATGCTGGCGTCTCCCGAATACGTGATCGTACGGAAGCTTGAATTCTTCAAGGAAGGCGGCTCGGAGAAACACCTGCGGGACATTCGCGGCATCTTGAACGTGTCGCGGTCCTTGGTGGACTTCCCCGAACTCGAACGCCAGATCCGTCTCCGTCAACTGGACCAGGTCTGGCAACGCGTCCAGGAATTGCCGCTATAGTCCGGAAGGGCGCTTACGCTCTGTGCGAGGATTTCGGAGGATCATGTATCTTGACACCGATAGGTCTCAAGCACTAGGCTCGATCCACAAATATAGAGAAGTCTCCCCCAGCGTGAACTCAGGAGTGTGAATATGAAGCCAACATTTACACGTTTAGCAGTAACGCTTGCAATCTTCGGGACAACTCTGATCGTTGCCCATGACTTGCGAGCCCAAAATCAGGCACCCGCTCGGAAACCCATGGCCGAGACATCGATCAAACTCCCGGAGTACTTTGGGTTATATGCCGTGAAGCAGGATGGTGAAACTGTCATCCTCGACAAGCCGGTTGAACGCCCTGATGACCGGCCGTCAACAACCTTGCCAGAAGACGTAGAATTCCTTATCTATGGCAAGGATATTGATCCCGCTGTCATCCACCTTCTCATGGTTCCATCCACTCAACCACCGCCTCCGCCTCAGAAAGGTCAAAAGCAGTTTTCATGGGATGACTGGATGCAACAGACACAAGTTGATGGCCCTGCGAACTTCATGGCTTCTCTCACAGGTGTTCCGCGAGGATCAAAAGAGGGAAAACTTCTGGTGAAGCCGGTGAGTAGTCAGCCCCAAATGCTGCGCATGATCCCGGCAATGACTCTGCCTAATGGCGTCTATCAGATCGGGACACCGGAGAAGACGTGGTATCGATTCGTTGTTGGTCCGATTGAGCTTCCCCCCATCAGTTGGACAACTTCAGGGCTGAACTAAGATACAATGTTGGCTCGATATTCCTATGGTTTTGTTCCCTCCTTTTTCCACCCCAAAGGGTGGACCTATAGCATTGGAATTGGTGGTGGGCAGGCT
>CAITUY010000163.1 GCA_903895695.1 uncultured bacterium | reverse complement strand
AGTTCTTGGTCGCGGCAAGGTGTAAGCAGGCCGGAATGCACTGGAGGCACAAGAACGCCGCCTACATCGCCTCAATCCGGGCCGCCCTACGTTCCAATCGGGAAATGGCCGCCTGATGTTACAAAATCAAATCACACCCGGATCTTGCCCCGCCTGTTTTCCGTTGATGCCCGGCCGGACGCGGACCATAATCGAATGAGATGAAGATTACGTACGATGAAGGGATGCCGGCATGAAACGCGAAGGACGGCACGAACACGCGGCTGACGACCTGCTGCATTCGCACGAATTCGGGGGTCTCAACCACGAAGCGGTACAGCGAACGGCCTTGGTGGCGTGGATCACCATCGTGACCATGATTGTGGAGATCGCGGCGGGCTGGTTCACCGGGTCGATGGCGCTATTGGCCGACGGCTGGCACATGGGTACGCACGCGGTGGCCCTGGGGATCGCGTGGGCGGCCTCTGTGTTCGCGCGCAAGCACGCCCGCGATTCGCGCTTCACGTTCGGCACCGGCAAGGTGGGCATCCTGGCCGCGTTCGGGAGCGCCATGATTCTCGGCGGAGTCTCGATCGTGATGTTCTGGGAGTCGGGGCGGCGCCTGCTGATCCAGCCCACGGCCATCCGGTTCAACGAGGCCCTGCTCGTGGCGGTCATCGGATTGGTCGTGAACCTCGTGAGCGCCCTGCTCCTCGGGCGGCCTGGCACCCACGGGCACGCTCATGCGCACGACGAGGGATCCGGCGCGCACCGACACGACCACAACCTTCGGGCCGCCTACGTGCACGTCATGGCGGACGCCCTGACCTCGGTGCTCGCGATCGCGGCCTTGCTCGTGGCCCGGCAGTGGGGCTGGATCTGGGCGGATCCCCTTACGGGCTTCGTGGGCGGCGCGATCATCCTGCGCTGGTCCTGGGGCCTCGTGCGCGAAACAGGCCATATCCTCGTTGACGGCGATATTCCCTCCGAGGAACCGGAGGCGATTCGGCTGGCCATTGAAAGCGATGGCGACAGCAAGGTCACCGACCTGCATGTCTGGCGGGTAGGCACGACCGAAAAGGCCGCGATCGTCAGCCTGATCAGCAGCCGGTCCCGCTCCCCGTCCGACTACCGCGCCGTGCTGCGGCCCTTCACGGATCTGAAACACGTCAGCATCGAGGTGAACGCCTGTGCCGCGTGCGCCGACGACAAGAAGGTCGCCGGCGCAAAGCAGGCCTGACCGATGGGTTCGTCCGCCTCCTCGAACGGTTGACACGCCCGCCTGAAGCCCCTACTTTCCCATCAACCATGCCACGTCTATCCCTCGCAAAACTCGAACGCCACCTTTACTCCGCCGCCGACCGGCTGCGGCAGGAGGGCCTGGATGCCGCCACCTACAAGGACTACATCTTCGGGATGCTGTTCCTGAAACGCTGCTCGGATGTGTTTGATGCGGAGCGCGAGAGGATAGTTGGACGCAAGGTCGAGGCCGGCATGGTGCGCGACAAGGCCGAAACCCAATACGGCGAGAACCCCGATTTCTACGATGGCTTTTTCGTGCCGGACCGCGCCCGCTGGGCGTACCTGCAGGACAAACTGAACGACGCCACCGAGAACTACGGCAACGTTCTCGACAAGGCCATCGGCGCCCTCAGCGAAGCCAATGAGTCGCTGGAACACGTGCTGGACCACATCAGCTTCATGCGCACGCTCGGGTCCAAGCGCATCGTATCCGACGACGCCTGCCAGGATCTGGTCCGCCTCTTCAGCAAGTACCGGCTGCGCAACGAGGACTTCCAGTTCTCCGACCTGCTGGGCGCGGCCTACGAATTTCTTATCAATATGTTCGCCGAGTCGGCCGGCAAGAAGGGCGGCGACTTCTACACCCCGCGCGACGTTATCCGGCTCATGGTGCGCGTCCTCAAGCCCACGCCGGGTCTGAGCGTATACGACCCCACCTGTGGCTCGGGTGGCATGCTGATCATCAGCCGCGAATTCGTCGAACAGTCCGGCGGCGATCCCTCAAACCTGCGCCTGTGCGGCCAGGTCAACGACGCCTCGGCCTGGTCCATCTGCAAACTGAACATGCTCCTCCACGGCGTGCCTGGGGCGGATATCCAACTCGAAGATACCCTCCTCCACCCGCTGCACCGGGAGTCCGGCGAACTGGAACGCTTCGACCGCGTGATCGCCAACCCACCCTTCAGCCAGAACTACACCCGCTCGAACATGGAGTTTCCAGAGCGCTTCCGCTGGGGTTGGTCTCCCACCACGGGCAAGAAGGGCGATCTCATGTTCGCCCAACACATGCTCGCCGTCTGCAAGCCGGACGGCATGGTCGCGACTGTCATGCCCCACGGCGTGCTCTTCCGCGGCGGCGCGGAAAAGGAAATCCGGAAGAAGTTTCTCGAACAGGACCTGATCGATGCCGTCATCGGCCTGCCTCAAAATTTGTTCTACGGCGCGGGCATCCCGGCCTGCGTCCTCGTCATGCGGCCGAACCTGACCGGCAAGGTGCCGAACCCGAACAAGCCCGCGGACCGGCGCGGCCAGGTGCTGTTCATCAATGCCGATGCCGAGTTCCATGCCGGTCGCGCGCAGAACTATCTCCGCCCGGAACACGTCGAGAAGGTGGTGTCCACGTTCGACCGCTTTCAAGACATTCCGGGCTACGCGCGGCGCGTGTCGCTAAAGGAGATCGCCAGCGAAGCCAACGATTTCAATCTCAACATCCGCCGGTACGTCGACAATTCGCCCCCGCCCGAGGCCCACGACGTGCGCGCCCACCTGCTCGGCGGCGTGCCCGCAGCCGAAGTGGAGGCCAACCGGCCCCTGTTCGAGGCGCTTGGGTTTGACCCAGGGCACGTGTTCGTCGCTCGCGCCACCGACCCGATTTACTTCGACTTCGCACCCGCACTGGAGCCTATCCGAAAGCCGGATTTCGGATGGTGGCATAGAGGGCCGAGCCGCCATTCGGCCCCTGATCGAGAACGACCCTGGCGTGCAGGGGCGGCTCGCGGCCGTGCGCCAGCGCCTCACCGAATGGTGGATCGAGCACTCAACCCATCTGGCCAGTCTGCCGAAACGTCGCGATCTCAACCGGGGCCGCACTGAGTTTCTCAACACGTTCGGGGCGGCGCTGCTGCCGTTGAACACGCTCGACCGGTTCAAACTTGCGGGGGTGATTGCGACCTGGTGGACCGATACGTTGCCCGATTTCAAGACCTTGCTCGAAAACGGGTTTCCGGGCGTGATCGACGGCTGGGTGGACGCCATTGCCGATGCCGTGGATGATGATGAGGCCGCTGGTCCGGCCTTCGATCCTTTTGGCCACAAACTCGTGCGCCACACCATGACCGATTATCTGGAGCGCATTGCCGCGGCCAAGGCCGACATTGCCCGGCTCAAGGGCGAGAAGGAAGCCTTTGAGCAGAGCAACGCACCCGACGACGCCGAAGAGGATGAACTGGCGAACTGGAACTACGCCAAGGATCTTGACCGTCGCATTCGCGAACTGCGCCGGGCCATGAAGTCCAGCAAGTCCACCACGCCGGCCGAACTGACCGCGCTCATTGAGGCCCTCGCGCCCTATGACCAACTCAAGGCGCAACTCGCCGAAGCCCGCGCCCGCTACCGCACCCTGACCAGCGAATTCGTGAACGAACTCAAAGCCCGCTGCGACGAATTGAACGACACCCAGAAGCGCGCGCTGGTACTCGAACTCTTCGAGCAAGACGTGCAGGCCAGTCTCGACAGTGCCGTGGCCGAAAAACGACAGGAACTGGTGCGGTTCGTTGAGGGGCTGTGGGATAAGTATCGGGTGACGCTGACGGAATTGCGGGACGAGCGTGTCAAAGTTGAATCAGAACTGGCTGGATTCCTGAAGCGAATGGCCTACGTATGACCGGTCCTAATCCCCAACCCCCCATTGCAAAAGACTGGACGCAAAAGCGTTTGGGCGATGTGTGCCGCTCGGTTGGCGGTGGAACTCCATCTCGCTCGCAGTCCAAGTACTGGAATGGCGGAATTCCCTGGGCATCGGTGAAGGATTTCACCGATGACTCCATTGTTCTGTTGGACACCGAGGAGCACATTACCGAAGATGGCCTCGACAGCAGCGCGAGCAGACTTGTCCCGAAAGATACGCCCCTGATCTGCACGCGAATGGCTGTGGGACGCTGTGCACTAACGACGCGGCCTACCGCCATAAATCAGGATCTCAAAGCGTTACTCCCAGCCGATGAGTTCGAGCTCAAGTTCTTCATCCGCCTTCTCAGATTCCACGCCCCAGAACTGGACCGCTTGAGCATTGGCTCAACCGTTCGCGGCATCACGACGAACGATCTGCTCGCGTTGCCCCTGCAATACGCCAAGAAGCCAGAACAATCCCGCATCGCCGCGGTACTCGATACCGTCGACGAAGCAATCGCAAAGACCGAGGCGGTGATTGCGAAATTGCGGCAGGTGCGCGCCGGCCTGCTCCACGACCTCCTCACCCGCGGTCTGGACAAGAACGGCCAACTCCGCGATCCCATCGCGCATCCAGAACAGTTCCAGGACTCGCCGCTGGGGCGGATTCCGCGGGAGTGGGGAGTTCAAGCGTTGCGGGATTGCCTGATTGGCAACCTGAGCTTCCCCCCATCAGTTGGACAACTTCAGGGCTGAACTAAGATACAATGTTGGCTCGATATTCCTATGGTTTTGTTCCCTCCTTTTTCCACCCCAAAGGGTGGACCTATAGCATTGGAATTGGTGGTGGGCAGGCT
>CAITUY010000162.1 GCA_903895695.1 uncultured bacterium | reverse complement strand
TCAAGCGACCGAGACACTCGAAATGTAGTGGAATGCCCCGATGGTCGCGAAACAGACGCAGGTGCGCCCTTTAATATAGGAGACGCTCGAGGTCAGCACGAGATACCCGTCGTTGAAGCTCCACGGATAACCGCCATAATGCCAGAGCCCCTCGACTCGGAGATAGAGCCCCGCTGGATGCCCGACCCAGTTCGGAGGTATCCACACGGTCTCGGTGGGGTTCTTCTCGACGAAGATGCGAAGATAATCGGACCCGGAAGTCCAGAGCCAGAGCGGTTGCGCCGGGTCAGAATCGGAGTATGACCACGCGAGCGTATGCGTAAACGAGGGGCCGGGATCGGAAGGACCTCCGCGGTATGTCGTCACGGTCACGTTGACCGAGCCGATTGCGTCCGGGTCGAAGGCGACGAGACTCCCGTTCATCTTCAGGAGATTGCCGTTGAACTTTAGAAGGCGAGCTCCCATCGTCTCTTCCTTATCCAGAGACGACCAAGACGGGGAGCCAAGTCAAATCGCTCCCGTTCCACATCGGGACCTGATTCGAGGATGGCGTCGCTGACCACTTCTTTGTCGTCCCGTCCGTGATGAATACCGCCGCGTGCGAGCACGACGGAGTTCCCTGAACCGCTCCCCAGATGACCGTTCCGCTCGACCAGAGCAAACCGTACCCGTCCGTGACGCCGCTCGTATCCGGGAGACCTTGGCCCCACTCCCAAGTCTTGTCGGATTTCAACCGAATGACGTTGAACGCGGATGCGGAGGTCGGGTCGGGGATAATCGGATTGACGGAGCCGCCGCTCCCGGAACTTCCGTATGGCGTGCAGGCAATGGCTTGCACCGGCTTCGCGTCGATTCCTCCGCCGGAGTTTTTCACCGCGACGAACACCTCCGTGGGCTGGAGCGTCTTCGCGGCCTTGTCTGCCGTGACCGCAAAAGAAACCTGCGTTGGGTCGGCGAGAATGACGTGCGTGTTATTGCTCGCATCCTTCGCCGTCCACCTCTTGAGCATGGCCTGGCCGGGATCGGCCGAGTCGGATTCCTTGCGCGGCATGTTCTGTCCGCCCTCAATCGTGTTCCCAGAAGAGGATTGGTCGGCGTCGTCGCGAGATTTCCAGTTGTAGGACACCTTCCACATGTGGCTGGCGCGAACGAGGGCAACAAGAGTCTCCGCTTCGAGCCTTCCGCACGTGCCGGTCTTGACCTTGCTGGTACCCGTCTGCAGGTCAATGGTCACGTCCTGCACCAGCGCGGCCATCGTGGCCCATTCAGTCCGCGAGCCTGACAGGTTCACGAGGTTCCCTGGCAGGCACTGGAAGGTAGTCTCCTGCTCGACAAGGGAGAAGTCTCCGTCCCAGTGCAGGCGGCTCCACGAGGCGTACAGCGCGGCTGCCAAGCCGGTCGGGATCGGCTCTCCGGCCGTCATGGCCGTCGTTGCCTGGTATTCCTTGGTGTCCGCGTTTGTCGAGAGAACCGTGACCTTGACGACCTTCTCCTGCAGCTGCTCCTCGACCGTGGCCCCGCTTCCGCTCTTTCGGGTGTAGGCAATTGTCGCGGTCCAAGTCTCCTCGCCGCCCTGGATGCCGCACAACTCGACCATCCACGGCGGAATTGCACCCTCCTTGACGTACTTCGGCGGATAGACTGTGTATCCGCTCACCGGCAGCACAATCCCGGTACGCGAGACATTCGTTATGGTCAGGTCCGCGTCCGCGATGTTGTCGGCATTCAGCCACGGGAGCATGGTCCGCCAGAAAGTCTTATCGGTGTACGGAGAGGCGGGGTATGCCGCGGTGACTAGCTTCTGCGTCTTGACCGTGGCGCTGCTTCCCTGCAGCTCGAAGTACAGGCCCACGATGCGTGGGTCAGTCGGTAGCGGGCTTGGAGCGATGTCATAGAAGATCGAACGGTACGGCGTCTCGTTGACCGCGTTCGTTTGCTCGTACATGATCTTCAGGCCGGGCATCTGAAGGTCGTAGCGCGGCGTCATGGAGATTGTTTCCACGTCCGTTTGGAATGTCGGGACCGTGATTGTCGCAAGGTTCGCCGGCTTGCGGCAGTTGAATGTTGGGGTGCCGCTAGAGTAGTCGAACCAGCAGCACACGTCCGGCTGGAAGCGCAGAAGCTGGCGAATCACGTCAGAGCAGCGCAAACAGATATGCTCGGAGAGGGGAAGATTTGCCAGCGAGTCTACCGTGCCCTTGGCAATAGGAGCGCCCACATTCACGGCGTAGTCGAGAACCGCGGCGATCTGCGCGCCGGAATCAATGAGCGTCGTGTCATCGGCCTGCCCTAGAATCACGCGCAGAATGTTGTTATTGACGAGGGCTCCGCTGGCATTGTTGACCTGCCAGACCTGCGCATAGGTGATCTGCTCCAGCCACCACCATCCGCCGGCGGCCCGGAAATTGATGACCTCCGACGCCACCGCGCCCTGCACCGGGATCGAGGTAATGCGGCCGATGAATCGGATCGTGTAGGCTGTGACCGGAGGCGTGCCGGACGTGACGCCGGACGCCAGGTAGATGGTCGTCCCGGAAGCATAGGCCGGATTCGCGTCGAAAGAGCCCGGCATCTGCCAGGTGAGTTCGTCCAGCCCATTGGCCCTGAACGTCAGGACTGGGTTGCAGATTCCCGCGTCGGAACAGAGCGTCCAGGTCGTTTTGTCGGTGGAGACGTACCAGTTCATGCTTTACCCGCCGGCGGCCGTGGAAGTCTGGACATCTTTCAGCGAGCGGATCTGTTCCTTGATCTGCCGAATGGCCTCAACTGTGCCTGCAGTCATCGCTACGTGCTGCTGGTCACGCGCCACAACCTCGGCCAGGAGTTTCTGGAGTTCAGCTCCCATTGAGTCGTGATTGGTCTTTGCCCTTGACTGCAAAAGGGCCTTTTCCTCAGGGGTCACGATGCCGTGCTCCAGCTTCTTTTCGTGTTCCTTTTCGCCCTTCAGAGCTTCGGACTGGCGACCATGCAGCGACTCGAGCGAGCCCTCCTGACTCTCGAGCGCCTTCCGTTTTGCTTCCGCGTCCTGCCGTTCCTTTTCCTTCGCCGCCTTGTCCTTGGCCTCCTGCGCCTTTTTGTCGGATTCGTACTGCTCGACGCCGGCCTCGTTGCTGCCCTTTAGCTCGGTTCCCCGAGCCTTGGTCTGGGTTGCCGTCTGATGTGTTTCCGCAGCCTGGAGTTCGTAAATGTTTGCGGACTGAAGCGCATCGAGGCCCCGCAGTTTCTTCTGCTCGTCGTCCAGTTTTTTGCGGCGAGCAGCGATCTTTTCGTCCTGCTTGTCGGCATCGTAGGCCTTCACCTCCGGCTCAAGGTTTTCCTGCTCCTGTTTCAGCTTCTTGATATTAGCCAGATGCTGCCCGCGCTCCCCGATTATGTGAGACGCCGACGTCTCGTCCGCGATCTGCGCGGCGATCTCCTCCAGCCGCTTCGCCTTGGCCGTTATGGCATCCCGGTACTCTCGATCCGTTTCGAGGGCGACCTTCGCTTCGGATACCACCTGCTGCTGCGCGGCGTACTCTTGCTTGGTCCCGCTGATTTTTAGTTTCGCGTCTTCAACCTTTGCCGAGGCTTCCTCCGCAGCCCCCGCAGCCTCGATTCCGGCACGCTGCCTTGCATACTTGGCGGTGACCCCCTTGCGACCCTCGGCATCGCCCGGTGCGAGCTTGGCGAGTTCCTTCTGTTCGTCCAGCTCGTTTGCAGCCAGCCGGGCCTGAACTTCCGCGGACTTCAGTTTGCTGCGGGCCTCGTTCAGCTTCTCCTGCTCGGCGGTGGCCTGTTTGATCTCGGAGACGATCCTTTCATAAGAGGCTATGGCGTTGTCGAACCGCGTCTCGCCGAACTCCCGAGCCTTCTCCGCGAGCTTCGCGTGCTCTTCCCCGAGCTTTTGCGCGGCCTCCTTTGCCTTTTCAAAGTGTTTGACGATCAGCCCGACCGCTATCCCGATTCCGGCTGCGAGCATCAGGATCGGATTTAGAGCAGCAAGTCCCGCCGAGGCGAGCAGTTCCTTCATGCCGCGCGCTGCTGTGAAAAGCCCACGCGCCGAACCATGCGCGGCCTGCTCTAGCCCATGAAGCGTGTGCGCGGCTCCGATGGCTCCTCGCCCCATTTTGTCAGTCGCCGAAGTGGCATCTTCGGTGGCGGCGGCAGTCCCTTGGGCGGCACCCTTCACCTGATTAAGCGCGGATGTGGCCTCCTGCGCGCCGGCGGTGTTCGCGGCAACGTCCACCTCGATCTGCAGCTGGGGATTTGTTTCGTCAGACATAGAGCTAGGCTGTAGGGGTTAAGGCTGTAGGCTGTTATGGCGATGGTTCATCAGAGGGAACCTGTTTATGCCGCCAGGCGCGTTGCAGTTGTCTTGCAATGGCGGTGCGGATGGCTTCCGACAGGTCGGAGGTGGACGGCAGGACCGTGTCGTCCGGCGCCTGGCTGATGCTCTCGCGCAGAGCAAAGAGAACCTGGCCGTCCTTGCCCTTTTGCTTGGCCACTCCCCGCTTGGTGCTGGCGTTCCAGATCACCTGCAGCTGCCCGGTGAAGTCGCCGGCAGTGCGCCCTTCTGCCGGCGTGCCTGACAGCGGAATAAACAGGTACGAGTAGTTGACGGCGCGGATCTCTCCGCCAACGACGCGCTGGCGCAGGCCGACAGGGGCAAAAACGGTGATGAAGCCCACGCCGCCATGCTGCGTCCCGAGGGTCGACCGCGCGGCCTCGGCGTAGAAGTTATGCGCGACGGCCGCCACGCCGCTCCGGTGGCGCTCGGCGGCCAGTTGCTCGAAGTGCGAGACCACAAGGGCGGCTCCGCTCCGTGCCGCCACAGTGGCCATTTGCGACGGCCGCAGGGCCACTCCCAGGCGCTGCGCCGCCGGGGTGGCGGTGTCGGCCTTAACCCTGACGGTCACGCGCATCATGGGGCGCCTCCGGATGCGTGTGGGCGTGTGGGCGTGTGGGTGAGAGCGGGCGTCCCCTTGAGCTTGATCTGGCCGTCGGAAAGCGTGGCACGTCGGCCGAGAGAGGCCATGAGGGAGTCGAGAAGGGACGGCTCCATGTCGTCGGGGACGGCGATCTCCACGTCCTGGTTGAGGTCGCGCTCCTGCGCGGACGGGCGGTCGTGAGCCAGCACGCCGAGGGATTCGGCCTCGTCCGGGTCGGCATCGCGGACCCACATGCCAGAGTTGTAGTCGAACGGCGGGAAGGGATCGCCCCAGCGGGAAAGCTCGGCCCAGATGGGGTCATTCTTCAGGGCGATGAACGGGCCGTCCTCGTTGTCCAGGGCCTCGGTGGCGCTGGTGGCTTCGCCCAGGACGTCGCGGGCCTCATTCCAGCGCTCGGCCCATTCGCGATGCACGCCGGTGTTGATCTGGCGGTACATCTCGTCGGCCGGGTAGAGGTCCAGCACGTCCGGGTCCTGGTCGGCGCGCCACTTGCCATAGCCCGCGGACATCTTGGTCTGGGTGTCGATGATCAGGTCGATGCGCTTATCGCTGGACAGGTCCTTCAGTCCGCCTTCCTCGCCCTCGGCGGCCTTGTAGCCGAGGGAGTCGAGAAACTTCTGCAGGCGCGTGCGCACGAGCGCGGCATTGACGGTCTCTCCGGGATTGGCGGCGCGGATTACCAGCGTGTCGGGGTCCACGATGGTGTGTGGCGCCACAAGCTGGCGTATGAGTTTCTGCGCCTCAGCCAGATAATCGGCGTAGGTGGTGCGGGCGGAGAAAAAGGAGCGGTCACGGATCTCCTGGGCGAGCTGTTCAAGCTCGTGGGAAGACATGCCCGTGGGCATCACCTGCTTGGCGAGCTGGTGAGCCAGGGCGTCGGTCATCGTGACTGGAGAGTCGAAGAGCATTAGTTGTACGAGAGAATGTCACGGATGGATATCAGGGTGGCGCGATGCCGAGCCATTGGCCGATTCCAACGTCGTCCACCAGGTACCACTGCTTGGCGGGAGGGGTGAGCGCGGGGACGGTGAGGACGGTGCCAGGCGCAGGCGCCAGGACGCGCTGGCCGATGATGAGGGGCTGCTGGGTGGCGGGTGGGGAAATGCAACCGGCTACCAAACCAGTGAGCAGTAAGCAGCAGGCAGTGAACAGTGGGAAAGAGAATCGCGACTTCTGTCCGCTGACTTCTGATCTTTGATCTCTGACTTCTGGTTTCATGGTTTGGCCTCCGGGGGAGTCGAGGAAGCCGGCGGCGCGATAGCGCTGCCGCTTTGCGCGGGAAGGGCCTGCAGGTCTTTCAGGCGGCGCGCCCAGAAGGCGGCGTCGTCGAACTTCTTGGAGGCGAGCGCGGCCTGGAGTTCGGTGCGCGCCTGGGAAATGTAGGAATCGCGCTTGGCGAGGACATCGTAGCGGCGGTTGAGCAGCACCGCTACGATGCCTGCCAGCGTGCCCAGCAGCGCCAGTATGGCCTGCAGGGTCATGGCTACTGCGCCTGCGCCGCCGCTTTCACGGCGCCGCGGCTGACGGTGTAGCCGAGCGCGCCCAGGATGCCGGTCACGAGGCCGACGATCTGCGGCCAGGTGCCGGAGGTCGGGATGATTCCCGAGCCGATCAGCAGGCCGACGAAGGTCGCGGCGGCCGACAGCCAGAACTCGGTGGTCTTGTAGCCGGGCTTGACGGCCGTGGTGTCTGCGGGCGTGGTCACGCCGGCGGGAGGTGTGGTCGTGGAGTCCATGTGATGTTTCC
>CAITUY010000161.1 GCA_903895695.1 uncultured bacterium | reverse complement strand
GGTCCGTTGCCCCACATCCATCCCACGGAGATGCCGCTGTAGCGCATCTCAAAGATCTCATTGTGAAGGATGCGGCAATGCCCAGCGTTGCCGACGTAAATGCCGACCGCGCCCGGGTGAATCCGGCCGCCATGGTGGATGGCGCAATCGCTGACTGTCGCCGCCCGGCTGACTTCCTTCCCGCGCGTCCCGGCGGGATCGCCTTCGACCTCGTGCGAATGCGCCTGCAGCCACTCGTGATCGACTCGGACTCCGCCGCCGCCGAGATCAAACATCGTGCAAGCGACGACCCGGCAGTCGTGCGATCCGACACCGAGTTCGACGCCGAAGCCGGCGACGTGCGCCACCTCGCAGCCGTACAACACACTCGACTCGCACTGCTCGAACAGGATCGCCCCGGGGATCAGGTGGCCGGCCTGGATCGACCCGCGATACTCGGCCGGCGGGTGCCAGTCACAGTGCTGGAAGGTCAAGTTCTCGAAACGCAAGTGCGATACGCCGCGCACGTGGATCAGGCGATCCACGGTCGGCGCGTAAGCAGTGATCGTTGCCGCCGTCTGCCCCGGCAGCGGAATGTAGTGCAGTTTGCCGGCAGGCCGGTCGTGATACCACTCGCCCGGTTCGGTCATGGCCTCGGCGACATTCTCCACGCTGTAGCGGGAGAAGAGGCGCTTCTCGTCGATCAGGCGGTTCCAGCACTTGCGATGAAACGTGATCGAGCGCCGCTGTTCGTCGATGGCCGTGATCCTCATGGTCATCTCGAACCACGAGCCCATGCCGACAAAGCGCACGTCCTCCAGGTTGCGGAAAGTCCACAAATCGCCTTCCTTGTACTCGGCCTCGTCCGGTCCGTTGCCCCAGGGAGTATCTGATGGCGGGCTCTTGTTGAAGGTCGAGGCGAGCCGGAACCACCCCTGCTTGGGCAGGCGCGGTCGCGCCGCGCGGCGACCGTCTACAAAGAGTTGCAGCGGGTTGCTTTCTTGCGGCATGTCGGTCGTGAAGCAAGCTATGCCGTTGACCGTATCCGCGCGCCAGGGTCCCAGGCGACGGCCGCCGCTAATGACGGGGCGTTCGCCCGGGGCGGCTGCCCACGTAACAGGCACCTTCGCGCTGCCGGCGTCCTTCGGGCCGAACGCCAGCGGTTCAGACAGTTCATACCGCCCGCCATGCAAGACAACAATGATTGGTTGATTCGGCTTCTCCTTGCGCATCCGGCGCACCTGGGCCTGTATGCGGGTGAGATCTTGTTCGGGAGTGACATGCAATTCGGTGTTCTTTGCTTTCATAGTTGATTTTTACGGGTTTGTGTTTCGAAACGTGACGGTGTTGGTGATCGCGGCGGTGACCGATTCGGTTGATTTCAAAAGCGCTCGCGCCGGCGGGTCATCTTTCAGGTAGGCATCGAAGAAATGTACCATCCAAGTGGTGATCACCTGTTCCTTGGTCTCTTCGGTCGGCACATGCCCCTGCCCCGGCAATTCGACCAGATACCGCGGCCCCGCCAAATGCGGCACAACCTTGCGGCTGACTTCGAGCAGGCCATCGTCGCAACCGACAACCCCAAAGTAGGGCTGGCGCACATTGTTGATCTCGTTCGTGCTGTTCAGCCAGAGCGCCGGCGACTCGCCAAACGCGGCCCGGACATGGTCTTTTTCGCCCAGCAAGGTCAGCGTCGCCGCGCCGCCCAGGCTGATGCCGAACAAGCCGATCCGGTCCGTATCCATGACCCCGGCAAACTCGCGGTCCGTGACAAGCGACTTGACCACCTGCCGCAGTGTCTTGGCGCGCAGGGCGGCGAGCGGAGCATAACTGGTCGGCGGGCCAAAACGCCCGTCGGCGTGCAGCACGCAAGCGACAATGTAACCGTGACTGGCGAGCGTCACCAGATCGCGCAGGTCGTAAAACGGATGCACGCCGTAACCATGCGAAAAAACAACCAGCGGGAATGGCGCGCCATTCGTCGCGGCTAGCAAAGTTTCGCCGG
>CAITUY010000160.1 GCA_903895695.1 uncultured bacterium | reverse complement strand
CTCGATGCCTCTTCATCCCGAAGGGATAGAGCGCGGCTGATCCCGTCCTCCGAATCCAACCCCGTCCACCCGCGCGTTGCTCGGCCATCCACCCCCTCTACTCGTCACCCTACTACCCACAGATTCTGTCCAAGAGCCCAAGTTTTGTACGACGAACGCGATTCTGAACGCCTTGCAGGTGACCGTGTATGGCACGCTGACACACACGAACAACACCGCCACGAGCACGAACGCGTTGGGCCAATGGGTTCCGAACGGTCGCGTCTTCGTTATCTGTTCGAACCTCCTCGTGGATACCGCGGGCAGCATCATTGCCGACGCCCTCGGCTATGCCGGCTCGCCGACCAACACGATACCCAACGGCTACGGGCCAGGGGGCGGCGGGGAGACGTCCGGTAAGGGCGGTGGCGGCGGCGGGTATGGCGGGCTGGGCGGCAACAATAACGTAAGCTCGGGGGCCGGTCCCACGTACGGCGTGGCCAGTGCGCCTGATCAACCCGGCAGCGGTGGTGGTGGCGAGTATATTGGCGGACAGACCGGCCCCGGCGGCGCCGGTGGAGGACTGATCTGGATTCAGGCGACCCAGGGCACCGTGACCGTCAATGGAAAAGTCTCGGCCAACGGGGCCTACCCGACGCTAGGCACCCTCCAACGTTGCGGCGCCGGTTCGGGCGGTGGCATCTACATCAGGTGCAGCACCTTCGCCGGAGCCAACGGTACCCTGAGCGCCGTGGGCGGCTGGTCGGGACAATTTTTCCCCGGCGGTGGGGGCGGCGGCCGCATCGCGATTGTCGTCGATACGAATGCCCAGGCCATCGCTCCGCCGGTGTCCGTTCAGTTCCGGTGCGGGGGCGGGTTCGGCCAGAACGGCGGCTTTAACGGAGCTCCCGGCACGATCTACGTCAACTCCAGCCAGGTCTTGCCCACCGTCTGGACGGGCACAGTCGCGAACGCCGTGTTGCAGGGTTTCTCCTCGTGGGCGCCGGCCCAACTGGCGATCACGAATTCCGTACTGTCCTTCCTCTCGCGGGTGCAACTCAGCGTGAGTAACGACTTCTCGCTTGCCTGCACCACGAACTCTGCGGGACTCATACTCACGAACGCCTCGTCGCTCACCTGCGGAGGCAACCTGTCGCTGAGTAATTCCGCCGTCTACCTTTACCCCGACGTCGACACCACCGTGCCCACCCTCACGGTCAATGGAAACCTGTCGCTGGCAAGCACGGGCACGCTCTATGTCTACGCCGCGATGACGAATTCGACGTCGCCCACCGGCGCGTGCGTCAATGTCGCCGGCGCGATGAGTCTGGTCAACGGTTCTTTCGTGTATCCTTACTGTAATCCAACCAACGGCGGCGGAGTGGCCTTCACTGTCGGCAGTCTGTCCATCGCCGACGCGACGTCCGGGTTCAACGCGGACGGCAAGGGCTATGCCGGCTCGCCGAACGGTGTCACCACCAACGGCTACGGACCCGGCGGCGGCGGCACGACAGCCGGCGGGGGCGGCGGCGGGGGTGGGTACGGCGGGCTGGGCGGCAACAATAACGCAAGCACGGGGGCCGGTTCCACGTACGGCGTGGCCAGCGCACCCTATCAACCGGGCAGCGGCGGCGGCGGCAGTTCGTCTGGCACCTCCGCCGGCGGCGCTGGCGGAGGCCTGATCTGGATTCAGGCGACGCAGGGCGCCGTGACCGTGAATGGAAGGATCTCGGCCAACGGGACGTTCCTGACGTCGGCCCTCGGCGGCAATCGTGCCGGCGGCGGGTCGGGCGGCGGCATTTATATTGCGTGCAGCATCTTCGCCGGAACCAACGGTACCGTGAGTGCCGCGGGAGGTTGGGCAGGACAAAGTTTCCCCGGGGGCGGCGGCGGCGGGCGTATCGCGATTGTCGTAGATACGAATGCCCAGGCCAGCGCCTCGCCGGTCTCCGTTCAGTTCCAGTGCGGCGGCGGACTCGGCCAGAGCGGCGGCTTCAACGGAACGCCCGGCACGGTCTACGTCACCAGTAGTCAGATCCTGCCCACCGTATGGACCAATGGTGGCGGCGTGCTGCAGGGCTTCTCCTCGTGGGCTCCGACCCAACTGGCGATTACGAATTCCCAACTATCCTTCTTCTCGAGGGTGCAACTCAACGTGAGTAACGATATCTCGCTCGCCGGCACCACGAACAACCCCGCTACGCTCCTCACACTGACCAACGCCTCTTCGTTCTCCTGCGGCGGAAATATGTCGATCAGCAATGCCGCGCTCTATAGTTACCCCGACGTCGATACCACCATGCCCACCCTCGTGGTCAACGGAAACGTGTCGCTGGTGAACACGGGCAGACTCTACGTGTTCGCCGCGATGACGAATGCGACGTCGCCCACCGGAGCGTGGGTCAACGTAGGCGGCGTGCTGAGTCTGACCAACGGGTCTGCGGTGTACCCGTACAGCAACGCAACCAACGGCGGATCCGTCTACTTCACTGTCAAGGACCTGTCCCTCAACGACACGAGTTCCGGGTTCAACGCGGATGCCAAGGGATACCAGGGCGCACCGGCTGGCGTTACCACCAACGGGTTCGGGCCAGGCGGTGGGCGCGCGACGACCAGCGCCGGTGCCGGCGGCGGCGGCTACGGCGGTGCTGGCGGCTACGGCGGGACCACCACCAACGGGGGCCTCGCCTACGGCGCCTCCAACAGTCCGCCGGTCTACGCCGGCAGCGGCGGCGGCACCCACAGCGACGGCCTGGGGGCGGGGGGTAACGGCGGTGGTCTGATCGCGATCCTGGCCAGCGGGACCATTACCCTGAACGGTTATCTCACGGCCAACGGCGTGACAACGGGCACCCAACGCGAAGGCGGCGGGTCGGGTGGAGGCATTTATCTGAAGTGTCGTACGATTCAAGGGACCGCTGGCAGCCTGAGCGCGAACGGCAGCATCGGGTGCAACTATGGTGGCGGTGGTGGTGGCGGCGGCCGCATCCAGGTGTGGGCGGCCTACAATAATCTGCCTGGCGGAACGCTGCCGGCTTTCGTGCTGCCAGGCACCACCAACAGCAATCCGGGCACGAGCCAATCGGGGTCCACGGGCACCGTGTACTGGGGCACGTTTACGCTCTCGCTCGGCTCCATCTTCTCGGTCCGGTAACATGGCCGTCTGTTAGGGGCTGCGCACGATTCGATTTGCGGCACGCGAGGATTCGCCTGAAAGACGCTCGACCTCCCGTGGAACTGAGACATCTTGAAGCTTCGGGAGGAGGCGTGATGAATGCATCGTATTGCAGAGCATTGATTGGCATTAGGCGAGTGGCGGTCATGCTGGTCGCCGGGCTTGGGCTGGCCGCGTCGGCGTTGGCCCGGCAATTGCCGTCCGACGCTTGGACGTTCAAAGACATCGCGTCGGGCCAGTCATTGGGCCGGGCCATGGTGGATAACAACCTGGCCACCGCCTGGACCCAGACGGTTTCGGCGGTGGACGCCGAATTGCTCGGATCGACGAAGCTGGGTTTCGTGGTGGACCTCGGGCGCGACGCCGTGCTGCAGCGGATCTTCATGACGCCCGGCGCTTTCACGAACGCCTGCCCCCGGTCGTTGCGGCTAAGCGTATCGACGAAGCCCGATTTCCCACCCGGCGACACGAAGACGCTGACGTTCTCGTCGCCCACCGCGGAGTGGTGGAAGATCGATGGAATCCGGCGGAGCCTTCAAGCCGCGGGCAAAGGCGACCTGTTGATGACCAAGGGCTACATCGACCTGGTCTTCGCGCCGCTTGCGGGCCGCTACGTCCGCGTCGAGACCACGGCTACGAACGCACTAAACTGGAGCGTGGCCGAATTGGAGCTCTACGGGAGCACAGACGCGGCGGCGTTCGCGCCGTCGGATGCCGTGGTGCTGGAAACCAATGCGCCGACGGTGCTGCGCTACGCGGCGGAAGAATTGCGCTACTATGTCGGTGAACTGACCGGCCGGCCGATCCCGATCGTCGCCCCCGATCGGACGAACGCCTATCCCGGTACGCTCTATTCGATCGTCGATCTCGCCCCCTTGGCCACGAATTGGGCGGCGATGGACGCCAACCGCAAAGCGGGCCTCCTGCCGGCTGAAGGGGTCAATGTCGAGCGCGACGGCCGGACGATCCTCTTCCGCGCCTGGCCTTACGCCAGTGTGCGGGAGAGCATCTGGGCCTTCCTGGAACAGCAGGGCATCCGCTGGCTTTCCCCCGACCCGCACGGCGAGCTCGTGCCGGCGGACCATGGCGTGAGTTTGAACAGCTTGCCGCTGCGCGTCACGCCCTCGGCCGTGCGCCGCTATGCCAACTTCGACACAGACGCCTTCGGCAAGCAGCCGGACAGCCCGGGCTTTCTTTTCTGGTGGCGCAACGGCTACGGCGGGGCATGGAGCAGGGCCGGCGCCGTCTTCGGCGGGGCCGAGGTTCCCCCGCCACCGCACCTCCTGTGTCCGCAGAAACAGTGGCCGGAAGAATACAAGGAAGGCTTCGAAGGCTATCCGCACAATTTCAATTCCGTCGTGCCTGACCGCATCCTGAAGCAACATCCGGACTGGTGGGGCATGGCGAAGTGGAAGGGCGATGAGGGCGACGGTCAGCGCCGGGCGCCGTGGGCGAAAGGACCGGCGCCGTGCCTGACCAGCACCGGCATGATCCAGTTCGTCGTGGCCAAGGCGATCGGCATCACGGATGGGCCGGACTCGACGGCAGTGCTGAGTCTGCTGCCGATGGATTCGTCAACTTTCTGCGAATGCCCCGAATGCATGAAGCTGTATGAGCCGCTGGAGAAGCCCGTGCTGCCCTACTGCGCCAATCCTACGTTCATGGCTTCGGATGCTTACTATTATTTTGTCGCGGCCGTCGCCGACGGCATCCGCGCCGCGCGGCCGCACGTGCGGATCCGGGCACTGGCCTACGCCAACGTGCTTTCGCCGCCGCGCAAGATCGCCAGACTGCCGGACAACGTCATCGTTGAGGTCTGCCACTATGTGGCGCCGAACCTGCCCATGGATGCGCCCCCGAACGCCCGAATGAAAGCCTGCTGGGAGGAATGGCACCGGCGCTGCGACCACTTGGAGCATTACGACTATACCCTTCTCAATGAAGACAGCGCTGCCGCGGCGATGCCCGTGCCGCTCGTGACCGCGTTGGCCGACCATGCGCGATTCCTGCGGGGTTTGGGCGCGCTCGATGGCGGCACCCAGGCCGACATGCGCAGCGTGGTTTACAGCCCGTGGAACGAATACGCCTATCCCCGCCTGCTGCGAAACGCCGACCTCAAGGCCGGCGAACTGCTGGACGAATTTTTCAGCGGATATTTCCGCGAAGCCCAGGCGCCGATGCGGGCCTACTACGCCACCCTGGAAGACCACCTGATTCAAAATGGGTTCAATCTCCATGACGGCGGTTATACCTATCGGCCGACGCCCGGCGCGTTCCGCTACACCGTGATGGTCGAGATGCGCCGGCATCTCGTCGATGCGGAGAAGGCGGCCGTGTCCTGGGTCGTGAAGGAGCGGGTCGGCCGCATGCGGGCAGGCTTCGAGTGGACGCTCAAGGCCGTCGGGCTGACGGCGGCCCAATTGGATGACCCCTCCGGCATCCCGGCAGTCCCGGCCGCGGGACTGACACTCGACCGGCTCGACTACCGCAAAGAGTTCGTCGACCCGCTCAAGGAGGGCGGCGGCTGGGTGTTCTGGTCGCAGGGCGTGCTCGGCGGCTACGTACGCCTGGAGCAGGGCGGGAATTACGTCATTACGGTCACCGCTCGGGGCAAGCCCGACGAACAGATCGATCCGATCATGACCGTCTATCTGGATCGCCAGCGCGCCGGTAGCACGGCGATCGCGGCCGGCGAGTTCAAGGACTACCCGTTTCACGTGGTTGGGGCCGAGGCGGGGATCGGCCTGTTCCAGATGCAGTATGCCAATGGCGCGTCAGGCGGCCGGCGGAATCTCTACGTGAAGTCGGTACGGATCGCCCGTGAATGATTCATTCGTGCGGCGAAGCAATTTGAACATGGGGCGGCCCAAGGCCGCCCGTATTTTGTTTGTGTAATAGTGGTAGAACAGAAGAGGTACGAATATGAGCGGACGATGTGAATTGAGCAGGGCGCTGGCGGTGGTCTTGATGCTGGCAACGGCGCTGACGGCACGGGCCGGGAAGCTTGATGCGGCCCGCTGGCACGTCACCGACGAGGCGACGGGCGGCAAGGTCACGGAGGTGACCGATAACCGGATCGACACGCGCTGGACCGCGTCGGGAACCCAGGGCCTTCTCATCGACCTCGGCCGGCTTACGGTGCTGCACCGCCTCTACCTGACGCCCGGGGCCGGCGTAACGAACAGTTACCGGCAGATGACCGTCACGTTCATGACTGAAGCCGCCGGGAGCGGGACCGCCGTGACGTGCCATTTCTCGACACCGACCGGTGAACAGTGGAAGGTCCCTGCATTGAGGGAGGCTTTACGCGCCGGCGGGACCAACGATCTTCTTCCTTTCGACAAACCCGAGGCCGATCTGCGCTTCAACCCCATTGTCGCGCGGTACGTGCGGATCCAGGGGGCGACGCCCCTCGCAGAGGTCATGGCCTTTGGCAGCGCCGACAAGGCGGCTTTCGAGAAGGATGCTGCGGTAGTCGTGGCAACGAAGGCGCCGGTCATCCTGCGCGTGGCAGCGGAGGATCTCCGCTATTACATCGGCGAGCTCACCGGCCGGCCGTTGCCGATCGTGGCTCCCGGGCAAGAAGGGGCCTACCCCGGCACGCTTTATCGGATCGTCGACCTGGCCCCTCTGGCCACGAACTATGAGCAGATGGTCGCGAATTCCGCTGCGGGCAAACTGCCGAACGCGCTGGCCCAGCATCCGGTCACGAATCATTGTTGGCGCGGGGTCGCCGGCGGGCTCGGCGGCTGGTACGCCGCGGACTTTCCCGACCAGGTCAACGTGGAGCGGCAGGGGCGTGAGGTGCTGTTCAAGGCCTGGCCGTACAAGAATGTGGCCTACAGCGTCTGGGAATTCTTGCGGCAACAGGGCGTGGTTTGGGCCGCGCCGGAAGACAACGCCGAATTTGTGCCGGCCGTCAAGGCCGTGGACCTGAGTCACCTGCCGTTACGCGTTTGCCCGTCCGCCCAGTGGCGGCAAGGCGGATGTGAGTCGGACTGGTTCAGCCACGGGCCGGTGTATTGGAATTCGTTCTTCACGGATGAAACACTCTTTGCAGGACGCAGCGGTGGGACCATCGGCCGCATCTTCCCCGGACTCGGAGCGGAAGTGCCGCCCGCGCCGCAGATGCTGCCGCGTCCGGACAAGGAGTTCGACGCCGAGCACAAGAAGGCCGGCGGGTTCGAGGGGTATCCCGAAACCCTGCAAAGCGTGGTACCGGCCGCCATGCTGGAGGCGCATCCCGACTGGTGCGGCATGAACGCCGACGGCAAGCGCCTGCCCCGCAGCAAGGGCGGGCCCGCCACATTTTGCCTCACCAATCCTGACCTGATCCAGTTTGTGGCGGATAAGATGGTCTATGGCAGCGGCACCCAGACGGTCAGCGATCTGATGGTGAACATGATGCCTCTCGACGGCGCCACGTTCTGCCAGTGCGACCGCTGCAAGGAGTTGAGCCTGCCGTTTGAACGCCCCGCCATGGCGTATTGCGCCGGCGACCAGGTCATGTCCGGGCCTTACTACTACTTCGTCACTGAGGTGGCCAAGCGCGTGAAGGCGCAGCGCCCTAACGTGACGATCGGGGCCCTGGCTTACTCCGATTACACGCCGGTTCCCACGCGCATTGCCAAGTTTCCCGACAACACGACCGTCCAGGTGTGCGTGTACGGCCAGCGCAACCTGCCGCTCACCGCGCCGGCCAACGCCCCGGCCCGCGCTTATCTCGAGGCGTGGCCCACGCGCGGCGTGCCGCTTACCCATTGGGATTACCTGCTGATCCACGCCGAGTGGAGGACCCTGACCATGCCGGTGCCAATGGTGACGGCAATCGTGGACCGGGAACAGTACATGGCCCGGCTCGGGATGCTCAATGGCCTGACGCAGTCCGATCGCGGTTCGACCGTCCACAACCCCTGGAATTTCTATGCCTTCGCGCGGATGGAGTGGGATGTCTCGACGACCGCCGACAAGATCCTGGACGAGTTCTTCACGGCCTACTATCAGGAGGCCAAGGCGCCGATGCTGGCTTACTACAAAGCCTTGGAAGAACACCTCATCAAGAACAGCATCTCGCTGGAGGACTTCGCTTACGATTTTGGTCCGAATCCGCGAATGTTCACGCCGGAACTGATTGCGACCTTGCGGGCGCAGCTCGGGAAGGCGAAGGTCGCGGCTAGCACGTACTACATAAAGGCCCGCGTGGAACGGGCGGCGCAAGACCTGGAGTGGGCAATTCCCGCGGCCTCGCGCCGAAGCATGGATCTGTCTGTGGCCCTGCAGAACGGCAAGAAGGAGTACGTGTGCCAGCGGCGCACAGGCGCGATCGCCGTGGACGGCAAGCTCGACGACGAAGGCTGGCAGCATGTACCGGCCGCCGGCAACTTCGTGCGGCCCAAGACTTTCGAGCCGGCGTCGGCGGACGAGCAGACCGAATTCAAGATGACCTGGGACGACACGGCGCTGTACGTAGCGGTGCGGTGCGCCAACACCAATGCGGCCAACCTGAAGCCGGCGAGCGACGCGTGGGGCATGGATCATATCGAGTTCTTCATCGTGCCCGGCTCGGGCTACACGTCGGGATATTACCAGGCTGCCGTCTCGGCGGCGGGCAAGGTCTGGGGCCCCCAGCACTTCCTGGGCGACTATATGTGGGGCAAGGACCCGGTGGCATTTCCGGCGTACGAAGTGGCGGCGCATTGCGGGGACAAGGAATGGACATGCGAGTTTGTCGTCCCGTTCAAGGCGTTGAAGGAAGGGGCGCCCAAGGCGGGCGACTCCTGGCGCGTCAACGTCGTGCGCGGCGCCAGTTCCTGGTCCCGGTTGCCGATCGGCAACTGGCACCTGTACCGTGACTTCGACTTGGTCACGTTCGCGGTGGCCAAGTAGTCAGAATTCTCTTTCACTTAGGGTGCGGAAAGCAAGGGCGCCCCGATAGAGAAGGACCTCAATATGTTTAGACACTGGATCCTGCTGACGGGTGTTCTGACAGGCGTTCTCGGCGGGGATATGCAAGCGGTTGCCGGGGTAGCGAATACAACCAGCAAGACCAACTACTTTGTCGACAATCGCGTAGGCTCGGATGAGTTGGACGGCTTGGCGCCTGTGCCATCACCGGATGGCAAGTCCGGACCGACCGCCACCCTCATGGCGGCGATCAAGAAAGCCGGTGTGGGCGCTCGCATTGTCATCGCCAACACGGGCTTGGACTACCGGGAAACCATCCGCATCAGGAATTTTCGCAAAGGGCGAGCCGGCAATCCACTGGTGATTGACGGCAATGGCGCCACCGTGAGCGGGCTCGTCCGGGCAATGCCAGAGCGGTGGACGCATGTGCACGACGACGTCTATTCCTTCAACAACCGGATGGGGGGCGCTGAGTACGTGCCCCAACCCTGGTATCTCTGTGGCGGGGAGCAGCGCATCGGCGACAGCGTGTACGGGCCCATGCCCGGCTTCAACTGGATGGCGAGTTGGATCGGGTGGCCCACCGAGCGGCAGGCGCCGGAAATTTTCTTCCTGAACGGGAAGCCGGGCCCCAACGTATCGAAACTGGCGGACCTGCCGCCCGGCGGTTTCTTTTACGACCACCATGCGAAACCCCGTTGTCTCTATTTCCGTCTTCCGGCCGGCGCCCGCATCGAGGACTGCACCGTGGAACTCCCTTTGAACGAAGGGTTTCTGGTCACCGACGATTACGTGGTGGTTCGCAACCTAGCCTCGAAATATGCGATCGACGACGGGTTTGCCGGGTTCTGGGGGATCGGCGTGGTCTTTGAAAACTGCAACGGCTCCTTCAACTGCGACCAGGGGATCTCCCTCCACGGCACCAGCGTGACGCTCATCGATGGTGGGCTCTACGAACGTAACGGCGGGTGCGGTATCGCCGATGTCATGTCCAGTTTCACCGTGTACCGCAACGTGGTGGTGCGGGACAACCTGATTTCCGGCGCATATTTTGCGGGGCTTGGCCACAGCATGTTGAATTGCCGCCTGTACGGCAATTGGAGTCCGCAGATCAACGCCAACGGCGATTGTATCGTTTCCCTCGTGAACTGCCTGATCGCCGGATCGCTCGAGGCGGGTGGCGGAACTTATATTGGAAAAGGAAAGATCGATCCGGGCGGTGGCGTCGGCATTCAGATCGAACGGGGCCGGATCGATCATTGCACCATTGTCAATTGTTCGCAGGGGGTCGTGATTCAGCAGAGCGGGGCGATCGGTAATTCGGTGATCGCCAACTGCACCAACGCGCTGGTCACTATCCGTCCGACGGCGACGAATACGTTTCAGATGCGGAAGACGATTCTCGCGGCTGGGACGGTCATCTATGGCAACGAAAAGGTCTCACGGGAGGCGTGGGCGGAGTTTGCCAAGAAAGCGCCCTGGGCCAGCGGCGAGATTCTGACGGCGCCCCGGCTGGAGCCACCGTTGTACGCGCTGCCGCCGGATTCGCCGTATTTCAAGGCGGGCGAATACGAGCGAACGCCCGGTGCCGTTTTGCCCCCTTGGACGGGTTGGAATCCGAACGACGACGAGCCCTATATCCGGTCGCCGCCATGACATCCTGTCTTAATGAACCGAGCCCCTTGCAAAACCCCCTCCGGGGTGTTCGCAAGAAAGAAGTCAAACCATTGGAAAGCAAAATAGAAGCCGGAGGATACACGAGCATGAAGCGCACGATCGGCACCTGTATGGCGGCGGGATCGCTGGCGCTGGCGTTGCAGGCGCCGGCGGCACAACTGGACTCGTCCAAGTGGACGGTAACGGACTTGGGGACGGGCAAGAACGTCACCCGCGAGGTCACGGACAACAACACGAACACCGCGTGGACGAGCACCGGCGGCAAGGGATTGCTGATAGACCTTGGGCAGGAGGCGATGGTGCAGCGCGCGTATCTGACGCCGGGCGCGGGTGTCACCAACAGTTACGCGCCGGTGCATATCAGCTTCATGGCCAAACCTGACGGCGATCCGGCGGCCATCACGCGCAACTATGAGACGCCGGCTTGCGAGTGGTGGAAGGTGCGGGAATTGCGACGGAAGCTCCAGGCGGGCGGAACCGACGATATCCTGACGAAAGGGAAGCCGGAAGCCGACCTCCGGTTCAACCCGATCAAGGCGCGTTACCTGCGTATTGAAGGGGCCACGCCGATCGCGGAGCTCGAAGTGTATGGCGGAACCGGTCCGGACGCCTTTAAGAAAGGTGACGCGGTGTCGTTGGACAAGAGCGCCCCCGATTTGCTGAAGCAGGTCGCCGAGGATCTTCGGTATTATATCGGAGAGCTCACCGGCAATCCCATTCCTATTATCGCCCCTGAGGCGGAGTCCGACTATCCCGGCACGATCTACAGGATCGAGGATCTGAAGAGTCTGGCCCCCAACTATCCGACCATGTTGGCCAATCTTAGGTCGGGCAGACTTCCGACCGGCGGGCCGCTGCCGGATACCGTAGTGTCCCTCCAGACCTTGAGATTGCCCGATGGCGTCAATGTGGAGCGGGACGGACGCAAAGTCATCTTCCGCGCGTGGCCGTACCGGAACGTCGCGTATAGCGCGTGGGAGTTCCTCCGCCGCCAGGGCGTGCGCTGGGTCTATCCCGATGACCACGGGGACTTTGTTCCTCAGGGCAAGGGCGTCGACCTCAGCATGCTTCCGCTGCGCTATCGCCCGTCCGCCGAGTTGCGATTCGCCAACTTCCCCATCCCGGGCGACAACCTTTATCCCCCTGCGGAAGCGTTCCTCTACTTCGTCCGCAACGGCTACAACGCCGACTGGAATCCAGTCAGGCAGTATCTGGGACAGCACAACGAAGTGCCCGCGATCCCGGCGGCACAAACGCGGGACGCCAAACAGGTCAAGCCGGAGAACAAGGAGGGGTTTGAGGGGTCGCCGCATAACTTCGAGTCTCTTATTCCCAATCGACTGCTCGAGGAGCACCCGGACTGGTGCGGGATGACCGAGAATGGCAAGCGTCTTGCCCCGAAGAAAGGCGGGCCGCAGACCTTCTGCCTCAGCAGTACTGGGGCGATCCAGTACGTAGCCGCCAAAATAGTGGATTGGGTCGGGGACAACCCCGAGTGCCGCGTGGCGTTCAAGATGGTGCCGATGGACGGCTGCCAGTACTGCCAGTGCGAGGCGTGCCAGAAGTTATACAAACCGTACGAACGGCCCGATCTGCCCTGGGTTCCGGGCATGAACTACACGGTTTCGGACGCCTATTTCCATTTTGCGGCGGAAGTCGGAAAACGGATCGCGGACAAGGCCCCCGGCGCCAGGCTCGATCTGCTGGCCTACTCCGACGACACGATGCCGCCGCGGAAGATTGACAGGCTGCCCGACAACGTCTGGGTGACAGTTTGCCAGTACGGCTCGCGCAATCTGCCGATGTCCAGTCCGGCGAACGCCGCGATGCGGCAGTGCATGGAGACTTGGGCCGCCAAGTGCGCGCACCTCCAGGACTACGAGTACGCCTTGATCGAGGGAGAGTGGATGGAACTGCCCATGCCGCTGCCAAATGTTACGGCGATCGTCGACCGCGCCAGGTATCTCCACGGGCTTCGCGCGCAAAACGGCGGCACCCAGAGTTGGACGCATTGCCTGCCTCATAACCCTTGGAACCATTACGCCTTTGCGAGCATGCTTTGGGACATTGATCAGGACGCGGCCAAGATCAAAGACGAGTTCTTCCGCGGCTACTATCAGGAGGCCGCGCTCCCGATGCGGGCATATTACGAGACCTATGAAGGCCACATCCTCAAGAACAACATCGACCTCCAGAACTTCGGGTACGATCAGGGGCCGAATCCCTATGCCTTCCCGCCCGACATCGTCGCCGCCATGGGGAAGAGCCTCGACCAGGCGCAGCAGGCGGCGAAGTCCTGGTTCGTTAAACAGCGCGTCGCGACCGCCCGTAAGGACTTCGACTGGGCGGTCCCGGCCTCGCTCAGGCGGAGCCTGGACAAGGCCATGGCCTTGAAGTACGGCAAGAAGGAATACGTTTGCGACCGCCGGATAGGCGAGATCACGGTCGACGGCAAGCTCGACGAGGACCCTTGGAAGACCGCCCCGACATCCGGCGGCTTCATCAAGCCCAAGACGCTGGATGCGGCCCCGAACGATGCGCAAAGCGAGTTCCGCATGCTCTGGGACGACGATAATCTTTACATCGCCGCGAGGTGCGTCAACCCAAAGATCACCTCGCTGAAAGAAACTGACGCTATCTGGGGGCAGAACACCGACAGTGTCGAGATCCATCTCGTTCCGGAGAATTCCTACACGTCGGTCTACTATGAGTTTGCCCTCTCGGCGTTCAACAAGACCTTCGGCCCGATCCGGTGCTTTCACGATCAATGGCACAAGGACACGGACTGGAAGGGGCCTGGCATCAAGACGGCCGTCCAGCGGGGCGATGGATTCTGGACCTGCGAGATCGTCGTGCCGCTCAAGATATTGAAGGAGGGCGCGCCCAAGGCCGGTGACACATGGCGCGTCAACGTCGCGAGGAACTATCCCGGCGGCGCCAGTTGCTGGTCGCCCCTGCAGGTCGGTGCCTGGATGCTCTATCGTGACTTCAACTTCGTGACCTTCGCGGGCAAATGAGGAATTCGAAGGGTGGAGTCGGCAGGGCCTCGATGGCGGCTGTCACGTGCGCAGGGGCGGCGGTCATATTTTGGGTCAGTGTGAATCAGTGTAACGCGTTTCAGGCGGAAAACAGGACTATGGACATTTCAAGTGGCGCAGGTGTCAAATGGGAGTTTAAGCCCGAGGGGGGCGACTGGAAGTCAATCCAGGTGCCGGCCGGCGGCTGGCGCGCGCAGGGCTACACCTGTGACGCCGGCACGTATCGCGCGCAGATTCCCATTCCCCGCGAGGCCGAGGGGCGACTGGTGCGGCTGGCCTTCGCGGCGGTTAACTTCGGCGCCGAGGTGTTCGCGGGCCCGGACGATGCGCACCTCGCCTGCGTGGCGTCGCACGTGAACGGCTGGTTGCCGTTCACGGCCGACGTGTCGGCGTTCGCCGTGCCCGGAGGGACGCTGCACGTCCAGGTCGCGGTCAGGGGCCGTCGGAAGTTCATGGTGAACGGCAAGTACACGGTTCCGCAAGGGGCCGACTGGTATCCGGGTGTCGCGGAAGGCATCCTTCGCGGCGTGGCGCTGGAGATTCTCCCGCGAGTGCATCTCGGGGATGTCTGGATTCGAACGCACTTGGCGCCGAATATCTTCCATGCGCAGGTTGCGGTGAGCAACGCCGGCGACCGCGCCGTGACGGCGGTGATCGAATCGGAGCTGTCATCGTGGAATGAGTCGAAGTTCGCCTATCCCCGGATTCCCGACTCCCGCGTGGAACTTGCGCCGGGCGAAGCCCGGACTGTGGACTTGGGCCAGGTGGCATGGGATGCCGGCACCGCGAGTTACTGGTGGCCGAACGTTCCCTATCGGCAGGACTACCAGGCGCAACTGCACATTCTGAAAGTGGCTTTGAAGGAAGACGGCAAGATCGTACACGAATGCCGCCAGCGGTTCGGGTTCCGTCAGTTCCAGGCCCGGGGGAACCACTACGAGCTGAACGGCGTCCGGTGCAATCTGCGGGGCGATAACCAGCAGGAGGCCAACTTCGGCACGGATGGCTATGGCGTGAAGGCGGGGTTCGGTCCGCCAACGGCCGCCAATCCGGGCTGGCCCCGGGCGGTTGACAACCTGATGCGCCTGAACTTCAACGTCATGCGCATCCACCAGATTCCCGCGACGCCTTACATGCTGGACGTGTGCGACGAAAAGGGATTGATGCTGGTGGACGAATCGCCATTGCGTGGTTCGGGAGACGCGGAAGACTTCCATGCCGGCCGCGCCAACATGATCGCCATGGATCGCGAGCTCGTGCTCCGGGATCGCAACCACCCCGCGATCGTCATCTGGAGCGCCGCCAACGAGTGGGCGGCGCCTCTGCTCGAAACGTCGAAGGCCATCCTGGCCGTGGACAACACGCGACCGGTCATCGGGGACGGCGCCGATTTCTCGCTCGGAACCAACCAGAGCAAGGAGCTCGACCCTTACTGTATTCTCATGCAGCACTATGTCGGCGGCATGCCCGGACTGCCGCTAATCGGCGGCACGCCCCGCGAGGACAAGCCGTATGGCGAGACCGAGGCCGTCTGGCCGTATGACAATACGAAAGCGGGTTTCGCCTGGATGGGGACAGGCATCCGCATTCGCCGGCTCAAGGGTAATGCGGACCTGCGGAACTATATTCTGAACAACGCCTGGCCTAACTATGTTCCGGGCGAAGGACCCGAGACCTTGGTCCTGGAAAAGAAGGTGACGGGCGTTTGGAAAGGCGACCTGGACATCCCGCCGGCGCTGGCGGATCCCTGGAATTATCCTTTGATTCGGCTCATGCAGCAGTGCTATCACCCCTTGGCTGTCTGCGATGTTGAGTTCGACTGGCTCAATGCACGGAGCAATACCCGGGGCGAGTGGCCGACCGTGAAGCCGTGCTGGGTGGCCGGAACGCGCGTGACGCGTACGCTGGCCGTCTTTAATGACGAGTTCACCGATGAACCGGTCACGGTCCGCTGGCAACTCCGGCAGGGCGCGCGGGACGGCGCCGTGTTGGAGAAAGGCGAATCCGTCCAACAGATACCGCCGGGCGAGTTTCGCAAAATAGATATCGGGTTCACCTGCCCAGCGGCGCCCGGCGACGTCTTCCTGGTGATGGAGTCGTATAAGGCCGGCCGGCAGCGGTTCGTTGAAGACGCGGTGGCGTTCAAGATCGTGGATCGTTTGCCCGCCACCGTGCCGGATGGATTGTATCGGCTGGTGTTTCTTTTCAACGGCAAGCCTGCCACCCTGAAAGAGACGGTGGGGAATGACGGCGCAATACCGCTGAACGACGTAAGTGAGGAGATGCGCCCCCGGAAGGATACGGACCCGAAGCTCGGGCGCCCGCCAGTCAAGGGTACGTGGTGGAGCACAACCCTCGTTAACGATGCCGGCGCGGAACCGGCCGCGGAGAAATGGACGTTGCGGAATGTAGGCGAAAACGAAGTAACCCTGACCGGCGCAAAGAATGGGATGGCGCTGGCGGTGACAAGCGCGACCAACGGCACGCCGGCGATCCTGGAGCCCTGCGAAGCCGGGAAGAGCACGCAGGTGTGGCGCTTGGAACTGGTGGGCGACGCCTGTTATCGGTTGGTCAACAAGAGCAGCGACAAACTGCTGGACGTCTACGGTTGGTATCCGCTGGATGGCGCGCGAGTATTGCAGCGTGAGCGGATGGAACCCGCGTACCAGCTATGGCATCTGGAAGCCGCCGGGGGAGGGAATGTGCATGAATAAGAAGTTCAATGTGTTTATTGGATTTGCGGCCATCCTGCTCTACGGCTGCCGAACCACCCTGCCGCCGTCAAAAGTGGTTTACGAGCCCGTGACCCAGGCGCACCGCGATCTGGCGGCGCGCGCCCGGGTGGCCAAGGCCGCCGCGTGGGATACGCCGGGCCGCGAATACGCGAACCGCCTGAACAGCGATGAGGTCGCCCGGTGGCTTCACACCATGGAAGTCGAAAGAGAAGCACCGAAGAAGGAGTTTGAAGATGCCGTGGGGAATATCACCTACGCCACCCAACTGGCTGAGGCCGGAACCAACTGGCCAACTCCTCCGCTGGTCAAGGTGCCTCATGCCGCCGCGCCGATCACGATTGACGGAAAGCTGGACGATCCGGCGTGGACCAATGCCGTGACGTTCACGGGCCTCTACCGTTTCAACAGCCGGGAAAAGCTGTCCAGCCCGGCGACTACCTGGAAAATCCTGTGGGACGAGACCTATCTCTATTTCGCGTTCGACTGTGCCGACCGCGATATCGTGGCGCCAAAACGGGATCGCGATGACGCCGTCTACGCCGACGATTGCGTGGAAATGTTCATTCTGCCGGAGTTCCGGTTTCGGACATACTGGGAACTGGTTGTCAGCCCGGGCGGGGACATCTTCGATTCCGTCGATTGTAAGCAGGCCGACCTGTGGGGCGCCATTCTGGACCGGTCGCAGGACATGAAGGGGCTGAAGTACGGGATCCAGGTTCGCGGAACGCTGAACAAGCAGGATGACGTGGACCAGGGCTACACGATCGAGGTTGCCGTGCCGTTCTCGGAACTGCCCGGCTATTCGCGCGCCGCGCCGCAGGCCGGCCATAGACTGGACTTCATGCTGGCGCGTCTGGATCGGGACGGCAAGACCTTCACCCCGTACGCCTACCAGCCTTTGCTCGGGTGGGGGCATAACATCTGGAATATGGGCGTCATGGAACTGGAAGGACCCCAGCCCAAGGACGACACAGTGAAGAAATGAGGATGTCGCTCAGATGATCAAAGTGGTCGTGACGGATTTGGAGTACAACAAGGCCGCCTCTGTCTTCAAGAATGCGGGCGGCTTCGAATGTATTCCCGCACCCTCGGATGAAGTCGGGTTGGCTGCGAGAGTGCGGGAAACAGGCGCACGCTTCGCAATCATTGGCGTTACTCGTTACTGCAATGAGCTTTACGATGCTATCCCGGCGGGCGGCGTTATCGCGCGCTTCGGCGTGGGGCATGACGGGGTGGACAAGGTACGGGCCAGATCCAGGGGAATCCTGTGCTGCAATACGCCGGGAGTCCTCGACGATTCCGTGGCGGAATGCGCCATCGGACTGATGCTGGCCGCTGCACGGCACATTGCGTCCTGTTCCGCCGACAACCGGGGCGGGGTGTGGAAGTTTCGTCTGGGGACGGAGCTCTCAGGAAAGACACTGGCGATCATCGGGTGCGGGGAGATCGGACGCAGAGTCGCCAGGATTGCAAAATGCGGCTTCGGGATGAAGATCGCTGGTTTCGACGTGAAGAAGCCCCAGGACACCAGTGCGATCGATGCATTCACTCACGACTTTGCCGCTGCCGTCAAAGATGCCGATTTTGTTTCCGTTCATCTCCCGGAAATCTTCAGCACCCGGGATTTCATAAACTGCGACAGGTTGAGCCTGATGAAGCCATCCGCAATCCTCATCAACACGGCGCGTGGCGGCGTCCTGGACGAAAAGGCCCTTTACGACGCCTTGGCAGCCGGCCTTATCGCCGGGGCGGCGCTTGATGTGTTCAAGACCGAGCCTTACGTGCCGCAGCATCCGGAAAAAGATCTGCGATCCCTGGCCGGCATCGTCATGACCCCGCACATCGGCAGTGGCACGCGTGAGGCCTGCGAGCGCATGGCCGCGGCGGCATTGAAGAACATCGCGCTGGCGGCAGAGGGCAGAACGGCGGAGATGGCGTTGGTCTAGTGCCTCTTCTTGTGCGTCCCGGCGTCACTGAATTGGGACGCGGTGCCGTGAAGCCGGTAGCGCAGCACGAAGACGGGAACGACAAGGAGAGTTAGATGAGAACAGCGCAATCAACGGGCATGCGACTTTCGGTCGCCGGGATGGCGGCGGCGGGTTTGGTTGCCGCGCACACGGCCTTCGGCGGGTGCCAGGTGGAAACGTCGAAGGGCGCTGACGGGAAGACGCGTCTGCTCCTGGAAAACGAATATCTCCGTGTGACGCTCGACCCGGACTTGGGTGGACAGTGCACCGGCATCGCCGTGAAGTCGGACGCCGGCTGGCGGGATGACTTTGTCGTGAACCTATTTGATGACATGGACTGGAACAAGCAGTTCGATGACCAATGCTTCAGCCGGAAGCCATACACCTTTCAAATCCTTGAACAGACCGCCAAGCGGGCAAAAGTCCTCCTGGAGGCGCGCGGCTCGGGGGAGTGGAACTTTATCGCCGTCCGTAAGACGGTTGAGCTGAACGCCGGCGAGCGTCTTTTCACCACCGGCTACGAGGTTCACAACCTCTTCGAAAGCATGGGGACATTCACATTTCGTTTATCGTGCCACAACGGCTTCTATCCCAAGGGGAAAAACGCCGTTTACTTCTGGAGCTCGCCGCAGGGCATTGCCACGAAGGAGTTCGCGTCGCACCCTGGCAACTATTGGGAACTGCAGCCGGCACGCGGTTGGGAAGGTATCGTCAGCCAGTCGGAAGGCAGCGGGGCCGCCTGCGTGCTCGACTATACAAATCTTTTTGCCACGCTGGTTTGGCTGGGCGGCGATAGCGCGAATATGGAATGGCGCTACGCGCCAGCCCGCATCAAGAACGGCGAAAGTTTCCAGACCGCCGTCACCGTGATTCCCTTCGCCGGCCTGAAGGGCCTCGACCACGCCAACCGCTATGCCGCCTTCCGTTTCAACCTGCCGGAAGACGCCAAGCCCGGCGACCAACGGATCGCGCTGGACATTGCTTCGGGAATCGCCAAGGAGATCAAGCTCACCGTCGAGTACCGGAAGGTGTCCGACACCAACTGGTCCAAGGTGGAAGCCAAATCTTTGAAGCTCTCGCCCAAGGAAGGTGTCCAGGCGCTTCCGTTTGCGCTACCCGCCCTGACGGAAGGCCGGTACGTCCTGCGGGCCAGCCTGGAAAGCGATGGGGGCGTTGATTCCTTCGAGCGCGTTCTGACTGTGGGCGCTCCCGCCGATCGGGGCGAATACGCGTACAAGCCGCTCGAGCGGCGCAATGAAGGAGCCAAGAGCAAGGACTTCTTCCCGTTCAAGCCTTCAGAGGCGGTGGTCACTCCGCACGTCGAGTGGTTCAAGCCCTACGCCGGCGGAAAACCCAAGGTTCTTTTCATCCAGGACTGCATACATGTCCGGACCATTATCGAACTGGCCCAGCGGCTGTCCATGGACTACGAGGTTCCGGTCCTCAAGCAGGGAAGCTGGGGATTTATCGGGTTTATCCCGCCCATTTCGGAGGAAACCGGCGAAGGGGTCGATGGTAAGCCCTATTTTGAGGCGCTCGAAAAGACGCTGTGCGGAGAAGCCCAATACGATGTCATCGTTTTTGGCGCCAAGATTCTGTGGAAGGACCTGACGGCCAAGTCGAAGCAGGCCGTGCAGGATCGGATCAAGGCCGGCGCAGTTGTGATGATCGGCAACGAGGTTTTGAAAGACACCGGCCTGTCCGCCATGCTGAAAGCGGGAGAGCCATTCCCGTCGAAGCCAGACGCGTGGCGCGATTGGAATTTCTTCCCGTGCAACGTCGGCGCGGGCGGAGTCTTGACAACCGGCGGCAAGGCGCTCTTTAGCCACGAATTCATCCGCGGTCTGCTCTGGGCCGCGAAGATGGCGCCGAAGACCGTCGTCGAGTTTGCCCCGACAAAGGCGCGTGTCGACCGCGCCGACTTGCATGGCCAGGGCATCGCGCTTAACGTGAACAGCCCCGTCGCGGGTAAACTCACGATCGAGACCGTCTTCACCGACGGCACGCTGACCTTCGACGATCACACGGCCTGGCAAGGCAGCCAGCTCGTCGATGTGAAGCCGGGTGAGAATGCAATCGTCCTGGCCGTCACCAATCTGCCGGTGGGCGCCTACACGGTTGGTGCGATCGTCAAGCAGGGCACCAGCGTGCTCAACAGCGCGATTCGGAAGATTGAGGTGACCGACCCCCTGGCCATCGCGGTGGTCACTGTGGACAAGGATGTGTGCCGGTCTTCTGATCCCGTCGTCGGCACGGCTTCGCTGACCAACTCGGGAACGGCGGAAGCCACGAATCTCGCATGCGTCGTCGAGTTCGCGGACAACTGGGGGCGCCTGCTCGCGAAGAGCTCGCAGTCCGTACAGGTCGCTCCCGGACAGACGGTGAAAGTTCCCTTCACATTCCTGCAGCCGCAACCGCTTTCCGTCATCCATGCTGTCACGGTCCGGCTCCTGCAGGGTCAGGATGTGGTGGCGACGACAAATCTGGAAGTGACGTTCCCGGAACAGGCGTACCGGGATGACGATTACCTGGCGTTCACCTGGCCCGGGTGCGACGGCAGCGTCTGGGGCGGATGGACCAAGTACGGTTCGCCGATCCTCCGGGATGCCTGCGGTTTCAACCTCGAAATGACGTACAGCGGGAAGGACTCCACCGGCAGGAACGTCAAGTATTACAGCTTTGGCCTGCTGGGCGAGGCCTACAATGATTGGCAGAACTGCAAGGAGCGCGGGATCAGAAAGAACTGTTTCAACGACCCGGCTGTGCAGGCCCGGTTCGGAAAAGATGCGGAGAAGCGGGCGGCGGAAGGCGCACGCTACGGCTGGTTTGCCCTGAACGTCGGCGACGAGGTTTCGCTCACCCATTGGGAGTGCCCCAGTGAGATCTGTTTCTGTCCGTTGTGCAAGGCGGGTTTTTCGGAATGGATCAAGGCGAAGTACCCCGGCCTCGAGGCCCTGAACGCCGAATGGGCGACTGACTTCAAGGACTGGAGCCAGGTGGCGCCCATGATCGAGTCCGAGGCCAAGGATCGGGCCAATCTCGCCCCGTGGAGCGACTATCGCACCTACATGCAGGACGTCTACACCGGGTTCTTCCGGAAGATGCGCGCGGCGTCCGTGGACAAAACGCCCGGCGCGCGGTTCAGCGTGTGCGGTGTGCAGCCCGGCCACCCCTATAGCGGCTACGACTGGTGGAAGCTCCGTGATGTCTTCGACTTCGTCATGCCGTATTTTTCAACCGCGAGCCTGCGCTCCTTCAACGATCATGGCAAGTATGGCCGCTACACGGGGTACCGGATTACGCCCGAACAGCAACGGAAGGACTGCTGGAGTTTCTTCTTCGAGGGGCAGTTCGTCTTCTCCTACTTTGTGGCCGAACTCCCCTTGTTGCCGGACTACACGATCAGCCATCTGTATGCCGATCCGATCCGGGAAAATTCGGATCGCTTCGAACGCGGCATCGGCAAGCTGTTCATTCGGACCCAGCGGCAGAGCGACCGCATCGCTATTCACCTGTCGCAGTCGAGCATCAACGTCAACTACATGCTCCAGTACCGGGAAGGCGCGGCCAAGAACTTCCTCCGGTTCTACCGCACGGAAGTCGCGAGCCTTGAATGTGTGCTGAAGGATCTCGGCTACGACCCGCTTTACGTTTCGAATGAGGAGATAGAGACAGGCAAACTCACGCCGGACCGCTTCCGGATGCTGATCCTTCCGCTGTCAACCGCGCTTTCCTCCAAGGAGGCCGAGAACATTCGGCAGTACGTGGCGGCGGGCGGCAGCGTCGTGGCCGATGGCCTGACGGGGCTCTACGACGAACACGGGAAGCCCTCGGCCAACGGCAAGGGGAGCCTGGACGACCTTTTCGGTATCGAACGCACGCAGGGGGCATCCGACCGGCTGGCCTACCAGCCCTGCAAGTTCGACGGGTCGCCGCAAGAAGCCATGCTGATCGTCGAATCGGGCGTGTCGCCGAAAGGCTCGACCCCCGTGCTGAACATGGCAGGCAAGATCGAGAGCAAGGTCAACGGTTTCGTTCTCGCAGAGCCGGCGCGCGCCGGTTCCGCTGCGTTCCTGAAGACCTCGGGGAAGGGCCGGACGGTCTATCTTGCCTTTGCGAGCGAATACTTCAGCAATCCCGCGCTGTCGCCGGTGCTGGCGCCGATCTTCAAGAAGGTCTTCGATGCCGCCGGGGTTCCGGAGCCGGAGATCAAAGTCCAAAACGCCGACGGGCACCCGGCGCTCTGCCAGGTGCTCCGGCACCGGTACGGGGACAGCCCGGCGCTCTTCGTCGGCTTCCTCGAACGCGACGGTCTGCCGGTCGACGGGAAGCCTCGCCAGGTCACATTGCCTGGGGAGTTCCACGTCTACGACCTGCTCAAGGGCGGTCTTGTCAAAGCCGGATCGTCCTTCGAGTTTACCCCGATCCCGGGCCTCGGGAACCTCTACGCCGCTTTGCCCTACGCTGTCCAAGGGCTTGAGGCGGCCTGTCCGGCGAAAGCAAAGGTGGGGGAATCTCTGCCGTTCACATTGACGGTCGCGGTGTCCGGCGGGAAGCCCGGATACCACGTCCTGCGCAGAGTGGTCGTGAATCCCGAGGGCAAAGAGGAGCCTTGCTACAGCGCCAATCTTGAGGCCCCCGATGGCGTCTGCACGGGGCGTCTCGATCTGGCGCTCAACGCCATGCCTGGCCGGTGGACGCTCAAAGCGCGCGACGTCTTGACGGGCAACGAGACGCAACGCAGCTTCGAGGTCGCGCGGTGAAGCGTTTGCTTGTCGTTCTGGGCGCCATTCCAATCGCGCTTTCCGCCTGGGCGGACAACTGCCATGTAGTGTACCAGGAGGATACGAAGCGCGGCGCCAAGACCAATGGCGTCACGGTCCTCGACCGCTGCATGAAGAACGCGTCGTTCGTCTCGCACGGCGTCTGGCTATATCAAGTGCGGCAGATCGCCTTTGCCGATTCGGCGACGGGGAAGAACGTCAAAGGCGCGCTCGATATCTGGACGGATGGCGTGTTTGGTTTCCTCCGCTATGGCGAAGCCGGGTTCGTGGAATTGCACTACGAGGCCGATGGGAAAGAATACGGGCTATTTGACGAAGCAGCCCCCCGGTGCACAATCCTGGAAAACGACGCTCCCACGGCGCGAGTGCGGCTGGACTACTCATCCCCCCGGCTCACCGGCGCCTTCACCTTCAGCTACCATGTCCTCGACAGGAAGCTCATACTCGAAGTCGAGTTGTCGCCCAAGACCAGGATCGGACGCTACGAGTTGCGATTCTTCACCCCTGCGCCAGACGCCGTCATCGCCGGGCAAAGAACGCTAACTCCCGAAAAGGCGCAGGACGACATCGCCCTCGACCCCGCAACGGAATACCGCATCATCATCGATCGCAAAGGTCCCCCGCGTAACGGCCTGGTGGGCCCCTGCGCCCTTGTCGCGATGCCCGGCCAGGCCCAGACTTGCGTGGTGAACGTCTGGCAAGGCCAGGTGCGCTTCGCCTACGGGCAGAATGTCCCGGAGAAACTGACCTTCCTCTTCTACGACCAGCGCAAGGACCGGGACCCCGGGCTCGATTACCTGAAAAGGATTGAGGTGCGACGACCAAACGAATGATTGCGGCCGATCGCGCACGTTGATCGGGCGTACAGCTATTCAGACCAAATATACAACGTTTCGTCATCCCTTCGTGAGCCGTATCGTGCTAATATCAACCGGCATACAGGCAATTGGCATCGGCAAACTGCATGGCGCATGTCCACGTAGATGAATCAGACCACGGTCGACATCCTTCGTGTAGCACGGGGAACGGGAGCAGGTCCCTCCACAGGACCGGCACGCATGCTTTGAATATGAATGTTTCTTCAGGATTGATGCCATGTCAGGTGCTTCAGCGGAACAGGCGGGGATTTGGATCCGCCGAAGTCCGCGGCCACTGCAAGACGCTTGCCGACGGCGAACTGCGGGCGACGGTGGTGAAGAACGGAACCCCGATCCCGGGGTTCGTTGACCGACCGGTTGGACGTTGCCGCCGGGGGCTGTGGCGGGGAACACTCTCCCGGCTGCCGGTGGGCGGCCCTTACGATGTCGTCTTGCAGGCTGGGACGGAAAGCGTCACGGTAAGACGGATTCTGGTGGGCGATGTCTGGGTCATGGCCGGTCAATCGAATATGGTTGGCGACGGGCGAGTCGAACAGGCCTTGCGTCCGCATCCGCTCGTTCACGTATTTTACGCATGGGACGAATGGCGCACGGCCGTCGAGCCGGTTCATTTTCCGGCCGCTTCCAAGGATCCCTCCCATACCGATCAACCGATTACGGACCACAAGGAAATCCTGCGTGCGCACGGAAATGCCACCAAGGGGACAGGTCCTGGACTGGCCTTTGCGCGCGCTATGCTGCGGCGCACCGGCGTGCCCCAGGGCCTTATTCCCTGTGCCGTCGGCGGAACGAGCATGGCGCAATGGAGTCCAGGCCACAAACACCTCGAAGGGCGTTCCCTGTATGGCGCCATGCTGCGCCGGTTCAGTCTCCAGGACCAACCCGTGGCCGGCGTCCTCTGGTATCAGGGCGAGGCGAACGCCCAGGGAGACACCAGTGCCTACACGGCGAGCATGCGCGAACTGGTGAGAGCCGTCCGCGCCGATTTCGGGAGCACTTCACTCCCCTGGGTCGTCGTGCAACTTGGTAAATCACACCTCTTCAGTCAGGAGGAGTCGGAGCAGGCTGCTTTTCTCTCGATCCGTGAGCAGCAGCGCCTCCTGCCGCGGCATATCGGAAACTTATCGGTGGTACCGGCGATCGATCTGCCGATGGAAGACGGCATCCACCTCGCCGCGGAGGGGCAGAACGTTCTGGGGGAGCGGCTTGCGCGCGCTGCCGCCTACCTCCTGAAGGTAAAGGGCGCGCGGAACTCAATTGAGCTGAAAAGTTTGCGCCGTGTTCCCTGCCCGGACAACTGGAGCCAGTATCCGGCAGTCGAACTCGAGTTCGCAAACGTCGCCGGGGATCTGCGGTCGGATGGAGTCCCGACGGGCTTTCGCCTGATCAAGCCGGACGGGAAGATTCTGAAACGCATCCACAAGGTGCTGTTCAAAGGCGGGGGACGCCTTGTGGTCGTCACCTATACGTATCCCGATTTCTCGATGGAGGGCTACAGGCTTTCCTATGGATATGACCTGGATGCCTACTGCAACATTCACGATTCTGAAAACATGAGTCTTCCGGCATTCGCTCCGCAACCGATTGAAATCTTGGCATGAAGCGATTCGGAACGAGGCAGTGGAGCGCTGGCCCATGAAGATGGATCCCTTTGCACTATCGGCAGCATTTGCGATTGATCCGGCCTACTCGGGTGCGGCCTGTCTTCCAGACAAGAGCGGGTTGTCCCTCTGGTCCGACAAGAAGAGCAGCCCGTTCTGGCTCTACGCCCCGGGCAGCCTTGAGGCGTGGCTGTTCGACCGCACTCGGCGGGAAGCGCTTTCGACCTGCATGAACATCTATCATCCGGGGCGCTATCGAACCTATCCGCCGATTCTCTACGCCCGTGCGAAGTGTAATCTGGCAACCGTTCCGGCATCGGTCCTTGGTCGGCTCTCTTACAGTGGCAGCATTCATCTGCTGATCAATAATCGGCTCGTGGTACATGCGAACGGCGCCGTGGCGCCCCAACACGTCATCGTTGATCTCGCCCCGTGCCTCGTTTCGCAAGAGAATACGATCTGCGTTCGCATCGCGTCGGACGGGTGCCCGCCCGCGATGCTGCTTGATGGCCCGTGTTTTCAGACAGGCCCGGATTGGGAGGTCAGCGAGGATAATGTGCAATGGGGGCCGCCACGCTGTTTTCCCTTTGAAGGAGACTTGCGCTTCCCGCATCAGGAGGAATTGCCCGAGCATCACGTCGCTCTGCGCGTGGACAAGGATGGAGTCTATGACGCCGGCGTCGAGGTACTCGCCCGTGTTACGATCCGCGCGAGCGGGGCGGGATCGATTGCGATTCATCCCGGCGAGAGTGTCGCGGAGGCGGTTGATCCGGCCGAGGACATTCGGGAGCAGATCGTCCCGGTTGTGGCCGTGACGGGCGTGGGGGAGTACACGACCGAAACGAAACTCGCCTTCCGCTACCTGCGCCTGGCTCACGATCCCGGGATTCGAATCGAATCAATGCATGCCGCGGTGTCGATGTATCCCGCTCGCTACCAGGGCGCCTTTGCCTGTTCGGATCAACGCCTGACGGCCATCTGGATGCACGCAGCCTACACGCTGCGAGCGTGCATGCAATTGACGTTCCTGGATGGACTTAAGCGCGACCGGTTGCCGTGGTGCGGTGATCTGTATGCGTGCAATTTTGGTAACTACCACTCCTTTGCCGAACGGCCTGTCTCGGAATACACGCTGGCCGCGCTGATGAGCCCGGATCCGGAAGAGTCGGATGTCAACGGCACGATCACCTACAGCCTTTTCTGGGTCCTGGCAGCCCGCGACCATGCCCTTCATTTTGGCGACAGTTTTCTTCTGCGAGGTCTGCTTCCCCACTGCGACAAACAGATGGCAGCGGTCAGGAGGAAGCTCGATGCCCAGGGCCTGCTGCCGACGGAACGCTTCGGCTGGCTGTACATTGATTGGGCCGATGTTCGAACCGAAGGGCACTCTTCGTTCTTGAATTTTCTCCATGTCATGGCGCTGGACGCAGCCGCCGACCTGCACCACGCGGTGGGGGATCGATCCTCGGCGGCGGTCTATGCGCAACAGGCGGCTGACCTCAAGAGTATCTGCCGCAGAGTCTTCTGGGACGCCGCACGAAAGGTCTTCGTGGACAATGTCAAAGCGGGGGACACGAACGCGCACTTCGGGCGGCAGTCGAACGCGTTCGCCATTCTCTCCGGTGTATGCACGGCGGAGCAGCAGACGGATGTTCTCCGTAATGTTCTGATGAACACGAGTGTTGCACCGGTCGGCACGCCTTACATGAAATTCTTTGAAGCGCGCGCCTTGGCGGCGTGCGGCGAGGCGCAGGCGATGACGGCGATGATCGGTGACTATTGGGGCAGGATGCTTGACGCCGGCGCGTCAACCTTTTGGGAAGCCCTCGACGCATCACTTGAGGGCGACCCGCAGTATGCGTTCTACGGTCGGCCCTTCGGAAAGAGTCTGTGCCATGCCTGGAGCAGCGGTCCTCTGCAGCTTCTCTCCGGCGAATTGTTCGGTCTGCGGCCCCTGAAATGCGGCTGGGAAGAGTTTGCCTTTCGTCCGGCGCCATCGGGACTCGCGTGGGCTTGTGCCGAGATCCCAACGCCGCAAGGGCCGATCAAGGTTCAGGTTTCCGGCCAACGCGCCTCCCTCAACTTTCCGGAGGGAACAAGGCTGGTCTGGGGCTGTGTCGAAGAAGAGCGTTACGAAGGGCCGGGCGAACTCGAATTCGAATGGGTATCCGATAACGAGAACGACTGCCCGGCCTGGCGCTGTAGCGGTAACGCCAAGACCGCGCTGGGAAGTTAGGGCCACACAACGAAGAAGAGGTACGCATGAACGGGCAGAATGGAATGGGCGGATTGTTGGTGGCGCTCTTGTTGCTGGGGGCCGTGATGACCCGGGCCGGCGTGTTGGATCCCGCGGGGTGGAAACTGACAGGTCCCAATGCTTCGGCACTGAAGCTGGCGGTGGACAACGACTTGGATACGGTTTGGGAGAGCGACGGGCCGCAGGTGGAGGGTACCTCCGTGCTCGTCGATCTCGGGCGCAGCGTCCAAGTGTATCGCGTCTATCTCACGCCGGGACACGACGCGTCGAAATACCCGCGCTCGCTCCGCATATCCGTCGGCGAGTCGCCCGACACGCTGCGCTTGGTGGCCAGCGAGGATTCGTTGCCCAAGGCCGACAAGCAGGACAACGGGAGCATCCCGGTGTTGCGGATCGAAACCGATCTGCGTTTTGCCCCGGCCAAGGGGCGTTTCGTCAAGTTGGCGATCGGACCGAACGGCTCCGGCCTGCCGTGGGCCATTGCCGAAATGGAGATCCATGCCGCCCGGGACGTGACGCCGGCCAAGCGCTTGGCCGTGGTGCTCGACCGCGCGTTTCTCCCGGACCCGGCCATCCACGCCGCATCCGTCAGTCCGCTGCGCCTGGCCGCCACGGACCTCCAGTACTATCTTATGGCGCTGACGGATACTCCGGTCGATCTCGTGGCCGCCGAGGACGCGGCCCCGATCAAGGGGCTGCATATCCGCCTGGTTACCCCGCCGCCGGAGCAGATTCCCAACCCCGAGCCGGACCCCAAGAACCTGGACGACGTGTCGGTCGTGCGGGACGGCGACGAGCTTCGCATCTCCGGTCCCACGGCGCGGGCCGTGCTGTATGGCGCCTATGAATTCCTGCACAGCCAGGGGGTGCGTTGGCTCTATCCCGACGCCCATGGCGACTGGGTTCCGGCGCGGGGCAAGCTTGACCTCTCCGTGCTCCCCATCGCCTACCGACCTCCCTTCAGTACCCGTGGCTTCATCGATCCCGCGGTGGTGGGCCTGTCGCCGGATGCTTTCAGCCGCTTCCAGATGCACCAGGGGTTCAACCTGAGAGTGGACCGCGGCTATGCGCTCGGCACGGTGCCTCGCATGAACTGCGGGTTCGGCTGGGCGCACACGATGAATGACATCCTCGAGGGTCAGAAGAAGCTCCATCCCGACTGGTGGCCCGGACCATATCGGAAAGGCGCATACGATGTGCCTTGTACCTCCGACCCGGACCTGCCCGAATTCATCACGCAGAAGATCGATGCCGCAATCGCCAGCCGCGCCAAGCAGAACCTGCCCCCCGTCCAGGGCTTCAGCGTCCACCCGAACGACTCGCCGTCCTTCTGCGAGTGTCCCCGCTGCGAAAAGGTGTTCGGCAAACCCGAGCGCGTCGATCCCGACGGCGCGGAGGAGTCGAGCGGCACGTGGGACTACGCCGACCGCCATTTTCACCTGATTGAGGCCCTGGCGAAACGGCTCAAGCAGGATCATCCCGATCTGTTCCTGAAGACCCTGGCCTACGCCAACCACGAGCGGACACCCAAGCTGATCGCGCACCTGCCCGGCAACGTGCTTGTGGATATGTGCCCGTGGTGGGCGCCGCTGCCCGTGGATGCGCCCCAGAACGCGAAGATCCGCGACAATCTCAAGGCCTGGCCGTCGCACTGCGGCTCCCTCGGCATCTGGAGCTACGTCCTGATCTACTCGGACACCACATTCGGGAATCCTGCGGGAGAGAAGAATCTGGTGGTCCCGAATGTCCGGGCCCTCGTGGACCAGAATCGCTTCTACCGTGACTTGGGCATCCGCCAGGTGTCCACGCAGCTCTACGGTCCGCAGATCCACTGGCCTTGGGGCTTGTACGCCTTTGCCCGCACAACGTGGCGGCCGGATGAGAAAGCGGACACAATCCTCCAGGATTTCTTCCGCGGGTACTACGGCGAGGCCTGGGAGCCGATGCTCCGGTGGTATGAACTGCTGGAGAAAGCCGCGTTGACCAATTCCATCGACACCAGCGCGCCCGACCCGCGGCTGTTCGAGGGTGGGCTGATCGTTCCACTGCGTGCGGCCCTTCAGGAGGCCGAAAAGAAGGCCGGCACCTGGTATGTCAAGCAGCGCGTGGCCCTGGCGAAGTATGACACCGAGTGGACCTGGCAGCACGCGCAGTGGAAGACGCAGGCTGAGCGCCCCTATCCGTGCTATCGCATGAAGACGGCCCCGGTCATCGACGGCACGCTCGACGATGCGGCCTGGCAGACCGTCCCCGAGATGGCGGGTTTTCACATTGTCGCAACGCGGGTCAACGCCGAGCATCCCGGCCGGCTGGCCCTGCAGTGTCCTACGCGCTTTCGGATGGGCTGGGACGATCGGTTTCTATACCTGGGCGTCACCTGCATAGAACCGGATATCGCGAAGACCCGGGAAGCCGATGCCAAAGACAAGGAGTTCGTCTACCGCGACGTGGTCGAGATCTTCTTCGCGCCCGAAGCGCCGCCCTATTACCGTCAAACCCTCGTGAATTCCGCCGGGTACGTCTGGGGCCCGCTGAAGATCCGGCGGGTCAACGCTCACGAGGTGATGACCAACGCCGAGTTCGCGTGCAAGACCGCGTATCGGCCCGACGGCTGGACGTTGGAGGCCCGCTTCCCGCTCGCGATGCTCGCGAAGGAGGCGCCCAAGGACGGCACCTGCTGGCCGGCGAACCTGGTCCGCGTGGCTAAGCTCGGTGACGCGTCGGGCGAACACTTCTCGACTTGGGCCGACATTCCTCGTTTCCACTTCCACCAATATGACCTCGGCACGTGGAGCCTGGTGGCGTTTCACGACGCGCCGCTGGCCGAGAGCGAAGTCTCGCGCGCCACGGAGGGGATGAATGCGGCGTATGTGCGCGCCCGGCAGGCCGACGCGGCCCAGCGCGACCGCCTGGCGTCCTTCGATCGCGCGGTGGCGGGCAAGGAAAACCTGGGAGCAGCGCCCGCCGCGCGATGGCTCGGGGCAGACGGTCGCCAGCGCCAGTTCGAACTCGCGTGGGACAAGGCCCCGGCGACCTTCGATGCCGCGCGCGTCGTGTGGGCGAACCGTCGTGAGATTCGTCCCTGGTACACGCTTGAGTACTGGGATGGCAGTCGCTATGGTCTGATCGAGGAGCGGCGCGACAACGATACGGAAGTGTCCGTGCACGAGTTCCCGCCCGTCACCGCCAGCCGGCTGCGTCTGACCCTCTGGCCCGACTTGAACGGCTGGACGGACGTGCCGTCCGTGAAGTCGATCGAGGTGTTCAAGCGCTGAGCCGGGTTTGCCGCGGGCAGGCGGGAACCGGGAAGCACAGTACGGGATCGTAATTGCCGACGGCTGGGAGTGCCTGGCACGAGCATGGAAGGCGGTATGACGTGACCCACAACCCTGTACGACTCGCATTGCTGGAACGCCACGTGACGCTCGGTACCTGGATCCAGGTCGGGCACCCGGCCGTGGCCGAGGTGCTGGCCAACGCCGGCTTCAACTGGATCGCGGCCGACATGGAGCACACCGATATCGATAACGCCGGGTTTGCGGGGCTGGCGCGCGCGATGCATGGGCGTGGCGTAGCGCCGCTGGCGCGCGTTCGCGAAAACGACACCCTCGCGATCCGCCAGGTGCTGGACTTGGGCGCGCAGGGAGTCATCGTGCCGCTCATTCACACGGCCGAGGATGCCGAGCGGGCCGTGAGCGCGGCCAAGTACCCGCCGCGCGGCGTGCGGGGATTCTGCTTCTCGCGCATGAACAACTGGGGCACGGACTTCGCCGCCTACGCGGCGACGGCCAACGACGACCTAGCCGTGGTGGTCATGATCGAGTCGCGCCAGGGAGTGGAGAACATCGACGCCATCCTGGCCGTCGAGGGCGTGGACGGCGTCTTCATCGGGCCCTATGACCTCAGCGGCTCGTATGGTGTTCCCGGGCAGACGGCTCACCCGCAGGTGAAGGCGGGGTGCCGGCGCGTGCTCGACGCCTGCCGCGCTGCCGGCAAGTCGGCGGGCATGCACGTGGTGATCCCCGCCGACGCAGCCATCGCCCAGGCGCTTGAGGACGGCTTTACGTTCCTGGCGCTCGGTGTCGACACTGTGTTCCTCAGCGCCGGCGCGCGCGAGGCCCTGGCGTGCGCGCGCCGCTGAACGCCCGGATTAAGAGGCGCGGCGGGCATGAGAGGTTTCTGATGCACAACTATACGGAATACGGCTGGCTGCGCGGTTTCAACATCGTCCCGTCTTGGGGGGCGCGGATCGAGCAGGCCTGGTGGGATTACAACGGCGCGCGCTTCCGCGAAGAGGCGGCGCTTGCACAGGGCGCCCATGCCAACTGCATCCGGCTCTGGATCGAGTTCACGGCGTGGATGGCCGCTCCGGACGCTGTGACGGAACGTTTCCTCGACGCCGTGGGCGCCATCGCGGAGCAGGGCATGACGACCATGCCCTGCCTGTTCAACCGGTGGCATGACACGACGTACGACTATGGCGGCACCTACATTGAGGATCTGCACCGCGATTGGCGCCCGAAGCTGGCGTATGTTCGTGCCTTGGTGGAGCCGCTGGCCGCCGACGAACGTATCCTCATCTGGGATCTCTGCAACGAACCGCAAGCCCCCGGCCTGGATTCCGCCTCCAACGAGAAGGAGTTCGAGTGGTTGAAGCAGGTGGCCGAAACAGTGCGGAAGAGCGGCGCCAGACAGCCGATCACGATTGGCGTGATGCAGATTGAGGAACAGATGGACCGGTATGCGCCGCTCTGCGATGTGCTCTGCTGCCACCCCTATGGCCGCACGCCCGAGCAACTGCACGAGATGCTGGCCGTCTGCAAGCGCGTCCAGGACAAGCACGCCAAGCCCATGCTGTGTAACGAATGCATCCCCGGTTGTCTCGATGACGGGCGCCGCGCCGAATGCGCGCGTTGGAGCATCGCCGCTCTCGAGCAAGCCGGGTATGGCTGGATGGGATGGGGCATGCGCGAAGGCAAAGCCATTTCGACCCGCCGGGACCGCTACGACGGCAACGGTCTGGATAATCAGGGATTTCACGCCTGGTTCAATGCCGACGGTTCCTTGCGCGACGGCCTGGAGTTCCTGCGTGAACCGCCCCGTCGCAGGGCGCCGTGGAGTAAGTAAGGCCTTGCTCAAGAAGCGTGGCGCCATCGTTCCGGAAGGTTTGCCGCAACAGAGAGTGCAAGTATGTCTGCGATCACGGAGACTGCCCGCGACATCCGGGTGCGGGCAGAGTATGACGTCATCGCACTGCGGCGGCAGGGGGGCCTTGGGCGAATGCTATGAATCCGGCGATTCAAAAGATCATGCGAAAACGGCCGTTTGCCTACAGCGATGTCTTTTGCCACCCGCCGGTCGAGGGTATGGCCTTTGACGCAAACGGCATCCTCAAGCCGGGGATTGCGCCCGGGATCGCCGCCGTGTGCAAAAACGAGTCGAACTGCACCCTTGTTCTGACAGACGGCACTTGGTTCACGACCTGGTCGCAAGGCAGTTACGAACATGCGTTGGATGAAGGCCTGGTCTTTGCCACAAGCCGCGACAGGGGCCGCACCTGGACTGCACCGAAGTCCATCTTCAGGTCCACGCGGGAAGAGCGGCGCGCTTACGCGGTGCCGTTCCTGGTGCCCGGCACGAATCGGATTTATGTCTTCTACCACGCGGGGAACCAGGAGGCCGCTTTCCCGGACCCGTTTTACGACAGCGGCAATCTCTGGTTCATCCATTCGGATGATCGCGGCGCGACCTGGTCCGACCGGCTTCGCGTGGACCTGCCGGATCGGGACATCAATATCTTTCCCGGCCGTTTCCACGGCTGGCTGAATCACCCGCCGCAAATTATGCCGGAGGGCGATGTGATCCTGCCGATCTCCCATTGCCAGCGTACCGGTCTGCTGCGACGAGCCTGGATGTTGAATGCGGCCGAAGTCAGCGTGATCCGTTGCGAAAATATCCTCACCGAGACGGACCCGGCGAAATTGCGTTTTCCCCTTTGGCCGGCCGGGCCTCGCGGGATCCGTGCGGATGTGTGGAAGCACCGGGACAATCCGGCCCTGGCCCGGCTACTCGCAGTGTTCGACGGCCTGCCCGAGCAGTCGGCCTTCAATTTCCAGGAAATGACGGTCGTGCCGCTTGCCGGTGGGCGGTGGCTCGGCGTGGGGAGAACCTTTCTGGGGTCGCCGGGGTACACCGTCACGGCCGACCGCGGCAGGACTTGGACGCCGGTCGAGCCCCTGTGCTACGGGCCGGGTGGTGAACCCATCAGGCACCCGATGACCATGTGTCCCATAGCCAGAACCAGCGACGGCCGGCTCGTCCTGCTCTTCACCAATAACGATGGCAGTCAGCGCCGAGCCAAACACGTTTGGGAAGGCAACGGCCGTACGCGCAATCCCCAGTGGTTTGTCGTGGGGTGCGAGATCCCCGGCGAGACACGCAACGCCGGGCTCATGTTCGGCAAGCCCCGCGTCCTGGCGGAAGTGGACGACCGCGGCGAGGTGAACCTCAAGACGGGGATCAGCATGCCGCAGTTTGTTGAACGGGATGGCCGGTTTTTCGTTTGTTACAACATTAACAAGGAACACATTGTCCTCGACGAGATTCCGGCGCGTGTTCTGGACGCGATGACTCCCGCCTCAGCAGGCAACGTCCGTGTCGTGCCCTAGTTCGTCCATCTCGACCCACCTCAGGATCTCGGCCACGGCTTCTGGCGGCAGTGCTTGGAAGCGCCACTTGGCTGCCAGGCGAAACACGCCGTCTGCGTCGGGTCTGGCGGGCAGTGCGAGGTAGTTGTGCGAATCCGCCCACATGTCGCACGTGGCGTTGCCGCAGGAGGCGGCGCTCTTCTCGCGATGTACCAGCGCCACTCCCCATCCGTCCTCATCCGGCAACATGGCGACGTACCCCCCGTCCTTGACTTCGGTCCGCCTGTACTTCCCGCGCCCATTGGCGTCAGGATTCATATAGAACCCGACGAGCTTGTCGTCGCTGCGGTGAAAGACGGTGCGTTCGTGCGTCCAGGCGACCGGCCATGGACGGTCGTTGCGCCGCCCCAGACGGGTGACTTTGACCTGCCAGTTGAAGAACTCAATTCGATCCGGCTGTCCTTTCGCATCCGTGCCGACGCTGGTCGCCAACGCGGTGGCGATGTCCCACACGTAACCCAGCACGGGATCGACTCGCAGGACCATGACGCAGGACGATTCGGCTCTGCGGGTCTTCGTCCATGACTCCTTAACTGTGAGCGTCAGAGTCCTGCCGCCGCCGCCGAATCCGAACTCCCGCGTGTCACCGGTGGGCCGCATGTCGCCGTACCAGGGTGTTGTGGTGATGCGTGTGCCGAGCAGCGATTCCCATGTGTATTCGTCCGGCGCAAAGGGCGGTTTGTCCGGCGCCTGGGTAGGGCTGAACGTGATCATGTCGAGCTGGCACATGGACTCTTCGACGACGGCAACGTAATGGGTTCCGTCCTTGATCGTCCAGAACCGTCTCGTTTCGGTCTTGCCGTTAGCCGTGAATTCGAATGATTCCTGTTGAGCGGAGAAGGCCGCTACATGCGTCAGGTAGCGGGCCGGCGCCTTGCAGGCCCTTACCAGTTTCTCCGCCTCGTCAATCGTGTCTGCCATGACCTCTCACCCGTTGATTGCGACGCAACGCGTCGCCAGCATGCTAATCGTGAACTGTTTCCGTCGCCGACGTGCGCGGGTCACTTCCAGTCCAGAGTACCCCACAACTCGGGCGCGATCTGCGCTTCGTAGCCCACGTCGCTGATGGGCAGGGGACCGGGATCGGCCCAGGCCATCCGCTTCTCCACGGTGATGCCGCCCGAATCGGGGATCATGATGCCGGCGTCGAATCGGATCGCCCGGGTCGGCCGCGCGTCAAAGCCCATCAGTTTCCACGGGAGGAATGCCTCAAAGCCCCACTGGTTGCTTTCCGGCAAGGCGTTGTCCCGGAATACGAGTGGCACCTCGCCGGCGGGGAGGACAGTGACGGCCGCGACATGCGTGCTGACGACCGGCGACGTGAAGTCCACGGCCCTGCCGGGCGGAGCGTCGGGGTTGACGTAGTCGTACAGCACGGCGATCCACCGGGATTTGTTCTTGCCGAAAACGATGCGGCGGTCGCCTTTGATGACGTCGCCGGTCTTCTTGTCGCTGTCGATGCGGTAGCGCACGTCGAGCGCGAAGCCGTCCTTGAAGAGGTAGGCGGGGTCGTCATTGCGATTGCCTGTCCGCGTGGCTCCGCGGTAGGCCAGGGTAAGGCCGCGGTCGTCGTAGGCGGCACTGAAGAACACGGTCGAGGGCGGGTCGTTCGGGTTGCTTTGCGGGTCCAGTGCCTCCCAGTGCGTCCATTCGTTAACCGATCCGTCCACGGCCGCTTTGCCCGTGAGTGCGGTCAGCGGCCCTGCCACGAATTTCCGGTTGATGCCGCGCGTCTTGTTGTCGCCCCGCGCCTTCTCGCGGCTCGCGAGTTGCTGGCGCAGCTTCTGGTTGGCCGCGAAATCAGCGGCCGTGACGGTCACCGGCGTCGCGGCGACGCGGAAGTCGTCCAGGCCCTCGATGCGCGAGATCGCGTGGAATCCTTTGCCGGCCACCGTGTAGTACTTGCCGTTCTGCGCCTTGATGAAGTGGCCGAAGAAAGTTTCCTGGTCGTGGCGGCGGCCGGTCACCTCGATGCCGCGTTGCGGCGGCAGATCGGACCCCCAACTGCCGTCGGAGCCGGTGAAGATCTGGTCGAGCATAACGCAGTCCCTCACGCTGCACAGCGACCAGATGCCGTTGTCGCCCACTTGCATGACGACTTCGCCTACGGCCGAGGTGGAGACGGCCGAACCGGCGGGGTGCAGGGCCTGTGTGATCAGGCGGCCGTTGACAGGCGGGATGTAGTCCGACGGCCTGGCCGTGACCGGGCCACCCGCGATCGTCAGGTCCGGCAGGACGCGATACGGCTGGCCGCACACGTTGAGGGAGCCATCCGCGCAGACGATGGTTTGGTAGTTGGGCCCCGACGTGGCGCGACTGCCGTAGGACTGTGATTTCTCGTAGAGAGGCGCCAGTGTCTCGTACTTGAACCCCTGGATGTTCTTGCGTTCGTACAGCGGCACGCCCTGGGCGGTGAACCCGGAAGGGGCGAGCCGTGCCGAGCCGCTCCACACGGTAAGGTCGGGGCCGATGAAACTGCCCCAATAGCCGCCGTCAAACGGGTTTCCGGGAGTTTCATCCTTGGCGAACACCTCCACCTCGTCGACCTGGTACTTGCCGTCGCCATTGCGGTCGAGCCAGATGAAGAGTTTGCCGGCCAGGTTCTGCTTCAGCCAGTGGTCCTTCCACACGGCCTTGCGCACGAGAAACGGGTTATCCTTGGCCGAGCCCATGACCGCGCACGGCTTCCAGACCGGGCCGTCGAGCAGGCACACGACCACACCGGGGCCGAACTGGACGCCGGGATCGCCCACGACATAACGCCTTTCGCCGAGGTAGATGGGGCGTCCGATCTGCGTATAACCGAAACTACTGCCGTCCATGGCCGGGGTTTCGTCGGTGTATTGGCGATCGTTCAGGTTCTTCAAACGGCTCGTGCCATTGGCCCAGTCGAGTTCGAACTCCATGCCGTGGTAGTAGAAGCTCTTCAGGTTGGGGTCGAGCCAGCCGCCACCGCCATACTGGGGCGGACCAAAGAACTCCTTCTCGCAGTGGCCGTCCTGATTGAAGCGCGAAATGCGTTTTGGGGAATAGGATGATTCCGCAATCCAAACCTTGCCATTTTTGTCGACCGCGACCCCGTTGGCGTACCCCAACCGATTCCGGTCCCACGGCCCGCGCGCATACGCTCCGGTTCCGATGCGGCGCAGGAGTTTGCCGTTGCGGTCCAGGAAGCAGACGCGATTCGCGTCGCCGAGTACGAGTTCATTGCGGACCACGCTCAGGCAGCCGGGCGTCACGAGGTCGGTCGTGTTGAGAGGGGTGTGGCGTGCCGCGCCTTGCTTGAACTCCGTCCGGCACAGGGCGTTGCTGCCGCGAACCGTATAGATCGCGCCGTCATCCGCCACCGTGATAAGGCGGATATCCCCGTAGTCGCCGGGCTCTGACGAGAGCACCTGCCCAGCGATGTCGCGCACCTGGCAGACTTGCGGGAGCGGGGTGTCGCGAGCGGCCAGCAGGCGGATCGGGAGCATGAGGTCGCAGTCCACCCGTTGGGGATCATCCGGCGGCCGGGCCATGCCCACCTTGCCGCTGGCATAGGCGCCCATCACCCGGAGCCGGAGCGCCCGGGTGGTCACAGTGGTCGGGAACGCCGCGAACGTGTTGCGGTGCAACTTGCTGGCCGATGGGTGGCCGGTCTTGCCGCCGCCCCCGACCTTGAGTTCAGTCACCTGTTCCCATCCTTCGCCGTCCGCCGCGGGGACGCCGGTGCCCTTGAAGACGTCGATGGCGGTTCGCGTGCTGGTGTTGTTGAGGAAGAGCACACCGTCGCAAGTCAGCGGTTGGCCGTAGTCGATGACGATCCGGGCGGCATTGTCTTCATTGACGGGGGTCGGGGTACGGAAATCCCAGCCGGCGGGCAGGTTGGTCCGCACCTGAGCTCCGGCCGGGAGGCTCACCGTGGCCGGCGCGGGGGCCGCCACCATACGCGCGTCGAGCAACCGGCACAGGGCCAGGGTCGGCTGGGTGTCCGTCGATTTGCCGCGGGCCGGCAGGAACCGCAGGTACAGGGCGCCCGTCGTGGGCAGGGCGGCCGGCGCGGTCAGGAATACGACCCGTTGCGAGAATCCTGTCCTTGCGAATAACTCCCAGTTGGAGTCGAGGCCGGCAAGGCCCGTGCCCAACGGCGAACTGCCGGCGGCGCCGACCGGCGAGTCGCGTCCGGCATCGTAGGTGGTGCCGGCCTTGAGCGTGTAGGCTTCGACGCTGCCCACACCGTCCATGGTCTCCAGCACGATCGTGCCGAACGTCACCGGTTTTTTGAACGGCACCACGACATGCCACGCGCCGCCCTGGGCCTTTGGGGCCAAGCCGGTCTGGAAATGGCCGCCATCGCCCGAGAAGACAGTCGAGAACTGTTTGGTACCGCTGAGCTGGAAGTCGGCCGCGCTGTCGCCGCTGGCCGATGGCACGGCCACGTTGAACGCGATGTCGTCGTGTTTGACGGCGTAACGGAAAGGCGAGGCATGGCTCGCGGGGTTGTCCAGCAGGATGACGAACTTGCCGGCGCCCGCGCCCATGACCTGGATCTCGTTCGTCGCGGTATCGAAGAGGCGGGCGCTCTCGTAGGTGTCGGGATCGAGGCGGAAGACCGAGTTCTTGACACGGGCGAAGACGGAGGTGCCCATGGCGAACAGTTGCGACGGTCCGTCCCAGCCCGCCAGGCGCCCGCCCCACAGTTTGTGGCCGTCCAGATCGCAGGCCATGAGCGGATGCCCATATTCGACCAGCGCGGAGCCGAGGAATACCTTGTCGCCGTAAGCGGCCGCCGCGCCCGGGCCGGTGTGGTCGCCCATCCAGCCGCCCGTACGCATGGCGAGTCCCTCGCCGACGGGTTTGGTCAGCCACGGGGTATCCTTCGGGTCGGTGTCACCGAGTCCGGCGGTGAATTCGTAATAGGCTTTCAAACCCGGGCCGGCGATAAGCTTGGCTTGGAGCGGCGTGCCGGCTGGGAGCAGATTGCCCCACAGGTCCATGCCGTCCCAGCGGGCAGTGTAAGCGCCCTGCTTGAGCGATACGGCCTGGGCGAGAATACGGACCAGTTGCCCACCCGGCGTGTAGAGTCCAAGCGAAGCCTTGCCGTCGCACGGCATGGAGACAGGAATGCCTGTGGCCCCCTGGGTGCCCGGCAGCACGGTCTGCGCGGCAGCGGTGACGGCACCCGCGGCGATCAACGACAACGTCAGTCGGAAGCATTGGAACGGTGTCATGCGTCGAGTCTCCAGGCGTGGGTCAGCGCCACGCCATGCGGCTGATAAGTACCCATGATAGACGTTCGTTGCCGGGGCATCTCATAAGATTTCCGCCAGGTCGCTCGACAATGAAAGATAATCAGTTACGGATGAAACGCCGGCCCGAGTGAACCGCGATGGGCCATGAATGGCTGGGCGTGGATGGCGCCCGTATGGTCGCGCGGGGTCGGGATCGTCCGCAAAATGGCATGGAAGGCGCAGTAACCCAGTCGTCCGTAGCCGAAATCCACGCTGGTTATGGGCAGGGCCTTGCCCGTGCGATAGTTGTCGAACGACACCAGCGAGAATCGGTCGGGCAGTCCCACGCGCAACGCCGACAGCCATTCGTAGACGTATCGGGCCCGGCTGTCATTGGGGACCGCGATGGCCGTGAGAGCGGGATCGAGCAGCAGGCGTCCCATCCAAGGGCTGCTCCATTGATTGGGCATCACGTCGGCCACTGTGGCCGGGACGTCGGCGGGCGGCAGCTCCGTCAGCACCCGGACTCGTTCCACGAGTCGGGCCGTATCGTCCGCATTCAGGGGGCGAGACAGCCGCACGTCGCCGGTGACGAACGTGAGGTCGAGTCTTTGTTTCGCCACGCTTTCGCGCAGCAAGTGGAGACGGCGGACCTCCCAGGCGACGGTTTCATTGTAAGGATAGCCGACACGGCGATGACCGGCCCGCACGAGCGCCTCCACCGCACAGGCGGCGACCGCGGATTCGCTCGGACCGCAACGCGTGAACAAGGGGTGCCGGATATCCTGCAGCGGGCCCTTGTCGCCGATATCGAGCAGCACCTGGGGTCTTCGGTATTCCAGCAACCTTCGGTGCCAATGAGCTGCGTCGAGACGCGTATCGACGACGCCGCACAGCAAGGCGCCCAGATAACGGTCGCGATGCCGTTTCAGGTGATCGAGGATTGCTCGTTCCCCAGCCACATAGGCGCGACGGCTCCGTACGTAGGGATCCTTCTCGGTGGCGACGACCGGCAGCAATTCAATACCCATTCGTTCCGCCTCGGCGGAGAAGGCGCCGGCAAATTGTTCCGTGCGATTGGAGTCGCATAGGCCTTGCCACTCGTTCCAGGCGCCCTGCACAATCAAGATGAAGTGGGGCGGCGACCAGTGCGCGGCGGACGCACGGGCAGCAGGTTGGGGGCCCACGTAGCGGCTGCGGCCGCGGCGATGAATGACGCTCCCGTGTTCCAGGCGGGCGAGAGCCGTGGTGACCGTGTGATCCGAGGCGTGGAACTGGCCGGCGAGGGCGAGAATCTTTGGGAGCGCCTGCCCCACGGGCCAATCGCCGGTGGCGATGCGTTCCCGCACGAAGGCTACAATCCGGTCCAAGGTCGGCGGCGGCCGGGGCGGCAGCTCGGGCACCGGCCCGGGGGCTCGGGGAGTGCGGCCGCGGCTGAATGTCAACTCGCCTCGGTCGCGCAACTGGTTCGCCGCCTTGCGCATGGTCGGCAGGGACACGTCGTACTTGCGGCACAAACGGGTCAGGGACGGCAACCGGCCGCCCTTGGCAGCAGCAAGTTCGCCCCGCAGGGCCTCGACCAGATTCGGGATGAGCGAGTTGATCTTCACCTCCCATTCATTCTTCCACAGGTGCCGCACGCTGTCCATTGCATTTCTTTCATCGTACGGCGAAGAAGCGACTGGAATCGTTGCCGTCGGGCGCCCTTTGGGCGCATCATTGCTCTTCAGTTGGGCCAGTGTGCTTGGGGGTAATGCGAGCGATGAACAGAAAGATTGTGCAACTCGGCTACGGTAAGATGGGCAAGGTCGTCCTGGAGGACCTGCTCCGGACAGCGGATTTCGACGAATTGGTAGTCGCTGATGCCGGGCCGAATTTCAGGTCCGAGATTGCCGCGATTCAGGACCCGCGCGTAAAGGCCGTGGCCCTCGACGTCGACGACAAGCCGGCGTTGCTGGCGCTGATGAAAGGCGCCGCCGTCGTCGTCGAATTGCTCCCGATACGATTCACCATGCAGGTGGCCCAGGCGGCCGTGGAAGCCGGCGTGCATCTGATCAGTTCCGTTTTCATCATCGATTGGAGCATTCGGGACCCTGCCGGCATCCAGCGTCAGCAGGAGCAGATGGCCGAAATCGACCGCGTGGCTCGTCAGAAAGGCCTGACCGTCCTGAAGGAGTTCGGCATGGATCCCGGCCTGGACCTGATCGTCGCCGGGCAGACGATCCGTCAGCTTGACGAGGTCAAGGTGCTCTACACCTACGGCGCGGGCTTCCCTGAGCATCGTCTGGCGACCGCCAACCCCATTGGCTACAAATTCACCTGGTCCATTGTGGACACGATGTACTCTTATGCCATTCCCGGGAGCGTCGTCAGGAACGGCGCAAAGCACGAAGTTCCGAGCGACGGCATGTTTTCCAGCGGCAACTGGCACATTCTGGATCTGAAGGAAATGGGCGGGCCGCTGGAATGCTTTGTCAACGGGGACGGGGCGACGCTTGCCACGCTATTCCCGGCGATAGCCGGCAGTGCGACAACGCTCGGACGTTTCATCTGCCGCCGGCCGGGCCACGCGGCGTTCTGGGAGAAGATGGTGAAGAGCGGGTTCGTTCGCGCCGAACCCGTGAAGGTCCGCGGCGTGGATGTCGTGCCGGCGGAGTTCTGCGCGGCGTTGTTGGGTTCTCAAGCCCAGTTTCACTATGGCGTGGGCGAGCGCGATGTGGCCCTGATTCGGGCGGATGCGCGCGGGACCAAGGGTGGCAAGCCGGTTCGGACCATCGGACAACTTGTGGATTATCGGGACCTGGCGACCGGCCATACGGCCATGCAGCGAACGGTCGCTTACCCCATGTCCATCGGCGCACAAATGATCATGAACGGCAGGATTTCCCGGCGCGGTATCGTCGAGCCGTCCCAAGTGCCCTACGAGCCGTTCGTCGCCGCGTTGCGCGAGCGGGGCCTCGACATCACGATCCGGACCGAGTCCTGGACCGGCGGCATTGAGCCCGGCGCCGCGTAGAGCGGCTCCGGCAGCTTGTTCAAGGTTGAACTCGGAGTGAGTAGCTGAGGCCACTACGAAACACGCGAAAGGCGCGAAAAGTATTGAAACCAATCGGACGCAACGTGCTCCGATGGAATCGAGCGGTGTAGCTTGCTGATTATGGAATTCCGGTTTTCGTGTGTTTCGCGTGTTACGTAGTTGGCCTGGTTTTCTGGGTAGATGAGGAGTGCGGCGAATGACGTCATTTCCGGACAAACTACGTGGCGCGCTTTACGGCGTGGCGATCGGCGACGGCATGGGGGCACCCGTCGAGGGCTGGTCGTCCGGGCAAATCAGGGAACGGTTTCCCCTCCATGACTTTACGGCGTTTCTGCCCGTGACGCACAACGGCGATCCTTTATTGGGCAAGGGAGACGGGCGCATCACGGATGACACGCTGATGACGGAGGCGTTGATTCGCGCTTACGGTCGATGCGGGCACCATCTGGATGCCTATGGCTTTCGCGACTACTTCGTGCCGGAGTTTACGCAGACCCTCGTTTGGGTTCCCGAGCACGGGAAGGAGATGGCTCTTCTGGGGCGGCTGAACTGGATCGAGAGGTACACGGTAATGCGCCTCACGGGGTTTGGGGCGTATCCGCGCCACGCCGGGATCGGCAACTCCATCAACTGCGGCGTGGCCATGTATATCATGCCGGTGGGAGCGGTGAACGCAGGCGACTCGGCGGGTGCCTTCCGGGAGGCGATTGCCATCGCCATGGCCGAAACGGACTCCTATGCCGTGGAGGCGGCCGCGGTCCTGGCGGCGGCTTATGCGGAGGGATTTGCGCAGGATTCGGACATCGGAACGGTTTGCGCTTGCGCCCGCACGGCCGCGCGCGACGGCACGCAGGATGCTATTGAAAGCGCGTTGGCAGCGGCGAGGGCCGGCGACGATCTGCCGACGTTCATTCGGAACGTCCGGGAAGCCGTGGAGCCGTTCGACCCCAAGACCGCGAATGCGCCCGGGGGTGGCCGCGGCAATGCGGACCAACCTTCGCGGTTATTGTCAATCGAGGAGGTGCCGGTTGCGCTTGCGGCCTTGGTGTATGGCGATGGCGATTTCATCAAAACCATTCGGGCCGCCGTCTGCTACGGACGGGACTGCGATTCGATCGCCGGCATGGCCTGTGGACTCTATGGAGCACTCTTCGGCACGAGCGCGATACCGGCCCCGCTCAGGGCGGCTTGCGACCGCGCCAACCGGCGCGACTATCTTCAAATGGCCGGCGTCTTTGAGGGGGCCATACGTCGCATCCATGAGGCCGACGTGGCTTCATGCAAACGCAAGTCCGGTTCACTCGCGTAGAACTGGGGCGTTACCCCGCCCGGAATCGGCGCGGCACCTCACGGGCGCCAGGCCTGTTCGATGCCTTTTCTTCTTTCCGTATTCCAGCGATAAAGCGACCGAATACGCTGCGGGATTCCCGGCAATTGTACTAGGCTTGTGGACACAGCGGAGGAAGAAGCACCAGCCTTCAAATCCTCCTCGGGCGCCGGGGAAGATCGCGGGGATCACGGTTCGGTTCGGATGGCAATCGTTGGCCGTGTTGACCGAACGGTCGGTTGAACAGGGGAGGGTTTGTTCCATGTATCGGGCACGTCATACGCGACGGGTGGCGACGCTGCTGGTGGCGGCGAGTTTGATGGCGTGCGGGGCCGGGTTGGCACAGGCGGACTTGCTTCTGCCGCTCGGGAACAGGATATCGTACGGCGGGGATGACGGAAATTTTTCCATCACGTTCAATCCGGGTTTTGCGTTCACGTTCTACGGGGTTCCTCACACGGGACTCGGAATCACGTTCAATGGGGTTGTCGGCTGGACGCCTGGCGTCGGCGACTACGGTGGCGGGTCCTTGGCCAACAGCTACGGGCAGCAGGCTATTGCTCCGTTCTGGCAGGACTTGAACTCGGGAAACGGGGCAATCTTCGGGTTCCAGACAGGCAGCGTCTATGCGGTCACCTTCCCCAACGCATACATCTACGGTGACAGCGGGAACGCGAACTCGAACCAGTTCCAAGTGGCTTTGTTCGGCGCGGCGGTGCAACTGTTGCGCACGAACACGGGGAATGTATTCGATTTCAAGGCGGGCGACATTGCCTTCTCCTACGGGTTCATGTCGTTCACCCAAAAGACGATTACCGTGGGGCTTAAGGACGGGGGGCGCACCCAAACCTATACGGGGATTCCCGGCGCTCCGGACGGACGGGTTGTCGCGACGAACAAAGCGCTGCTGCCGACCGCTCCCGAGACGTTCATCCTGTTCCGGCCCGACGCAACTGGCAGTAACTATGCGTCTGTCGTGACCAATTTCGGGCCGCCTGCGGTGACCATTCCCACGATCGATTCTTTGCCGGCCGGCAGCGTGACCACCGGTTCGGCCATCCTGAACGCTGACCTGAGCTCAGACGGGCTGCAGTCCACCACCGTGTCGCTCTACTGGGGGACTGATGATGGTGGGACGAATACTCATGTTTGGGCGCACACCAACGACTTCGGTGTGGTGGGAGTGGGTAGCCTGGCGACGAACCTGACGGGTCTGGCACCCAACACTCATTACTACTACCGGTATCGCGCTGTGAACGCATCGGGCGACGATTGGGGGTCTGCCTCGGTTACGTTCCTCACGCTGGGCTCACCCATCATCCAATGGCGCGCGGCCTCGTCTATCGGATTGACCTCGGCCGTCGCGAACGCGACTTTGGTTTCAACCGGAGTCGCTGACACGGCTGTGACCTTGTACTGGGGGTCGGGCGATGGAGGCACCGGCACAACCGCTTGGGCTTACACAAATGCGTTGGGCGTTTTGGGCCCGGGAAGCGTGGCGGTCCCTGTTTCGCCGTTGGTTCCCGATACGACCTACTACTATCGGTTCCACGCCGTGAACGCCGTGGGAGACATGTGGACTACCTCCAGCATTTCGTTCCAGACGTTGCCGTCGCTGTCTTACTACGCAGGCGGGGGGCCTGCGGCCATCCCGGATCCGGGCGCCGTCACGACGACAGTGCAGGTGGCGGAGGCCTTCAGGATTGGTCCGAAAGGGGTGTTGATTCGGTTCACCAATCTTCATCACCCGTGGGCAGGGGATCTTCGCTTCACATTGATTAGCCCGGACGGCACGCGCGTCGTGTTCTTGAATCAGCCCACAACGTCGGGGCGGCCTTGCCTGATTGCCGGCAACGAGTATGCATTCGCCGACAACGGCGGTGTCCTGCCGACGGTGTCATGGCCTTCCGGCACTTACAGGACCGCCCATTCGTTCAACGCTGCATTTGTCGGCCGACAGGCGCAGGGAACTTGGAGCCTGATAGCCGAAGATCTGGCCGTTAGCGATTCGGGCGGGTTCGACGGGTGGTCGTTGGGGGTGGACAGGCCGGCGCTGGGGAGCTTGATGATTTTGAAGTGAGCGGAGAAATGCGCCGTAAGCTCGAAAGGACTGCGGAGGTCCAGCAGGGGGGGGCAATGAAGCCAATTTCAAAATGGACATGGATGAGCGTCGCAGCAGCGGCTGTCGTATGGGTGATCGGGGCGGCGGCGGCGAAGGCGGATCTCATATTCCCGCCAGGGGCGACGCTGATCACGGGTGGATCCGATGAAGGGTCGGGATCGGTTGCGGATATGGGCATCAGCTTCACCTTCTACACGAACACTTACACGAGCCTTGGATGTGTGGAGAATAACGGTTTCATCGAGTTAGGGTCGGGTAACCACAACGATTATAACAACACTGCACTCAGTTCGATGGGCGTCAGCACCTGGCCGCCTTTCATTGCCGCCTTGTGGGATGACCTGAACGGCGACTCCGGGATCTATGGTGGCAAGACGAACAACTGTTATGCTGTCACATGGACGCTAACCCATTCGTATTCGACGTCCGCGCGTAAGCATAGGTTTCAGATCTGTCTCTTCGGCGGGGGAACCAGCCAGACGGTTGCGCAGACCAACGATGCCACCAGAGTTTTCACCTTCAAACCCGGCGATATTGCTATCGCGTATGACTATGTCAGTCAGGGGTCATCCGTCGGGACTTTCGATGGGGGTAACGCGACCGTCGGGATCTTGGATGGCAAGAGCGGCGGCAATGCAAATGGAACCGGCTACTACAAGAGTCTGCCCGGCAAAACAGACGGGTTGGTCGCCAATGCGGATGTGTCACTCTTGCCGACGAATTCCGGTACGTTTATGCTTTTCCGTCCGGACGCAACGGGAACCAACTACTCCGCGACCATTGAGGGTTTTGCCCCGGCGGTAGTCCCGTCGGTCAGCACCCTGGCGGCATCGAACACAACGGCCGTGTCTGTCACTTTGAACGGCAGTGTCGCTTCAACGGGCGCAGCACCTACCTTTGTATCGTTCTTGTGGGGGCCGACCGACCAGGGCACGAACGTGTCCGCGTGGGCGAACACAAATGCCGTGGGTATGGTGAACGGTCCGGGAGGCGTCTCGACAAATCTGTCCGGCTTGTCGCCAGCGACGACTTACTACTACGTTTGCTATGCCACCAACAGTTATGGCACGTCCGTGGGAGCGCCATCGCGTTCGTTCACGACGCTAGTCGGGTCGCCCACGGGCAGCACCGCGGCCGCCTCGAGTGTTCGTTCTTACAGCGCGACAATGAACGGCAGCGTGGATTCAGTGGGAGCGGCGCCGACTACCGCTCTGTTTCTGTGGGGCACCACGGATGGCGGCACGAACCTGGCCCAGTGGGCCAACACCAATTGGGTCGGCGTGGTCTCCGGCACCGGGTCGGTCTCGAGTAACCTGAGCGGCCTGACGACGAATACGAACTACTATTACATCTTTTGCGTTACGAATATCTACGGGACCGCCTTTGGCTCGCCCTCGCAGTCGTTTACGACGTGGTCGAAGCCGGCCACTTTGGTCGCGGACTACCGTTTCAACGGCGACTTAAAGAGCAGTGTGGCCGGCGCGCCCGATCTCGTGTTCCCGGGCTATTACTCGGGGCGCGGGGCGGGTACCACACCACTCGACCTGTCCGTGAATGGCATTGCCACATTTGGCATCCAGACTGGGTTCGAGTTGGTCGCCAGCAACGTCCTCGGACTGGCGAATTGTACCAACTACACTGTTGCGATGCGGGTAAAGGTCCCTAACGCGAGTCAGTGGAATGCCATGGCATACGGCTCTCCGAACACACAGAATACCGACGACGGTTTCTTCATTGAAGAGAGACGCCTTAGCATGTGGTATGGTGGCGCGGCCAACAATGTTGGTGCTCAGAATGCCACGATAGCAGACAGTACATGGACCCAACTGATCTACTCGGTGAAACAGAATGCCTCCGACCCCACCAAGGTGGATTTGTTTGGCATGATCGGTAGCGGCGGCAGCGCCAAAAGTGCCACGTATGTCGGCTTGACGCCTGGTTCCGGCGCCTTTGCGCTCAAGGCCAACGACGAAAGAATTGAGTTCTTCCGCGCGGGGTATGGCGACAATACCACGGGCTCCGTCGATCGGATACAGGTCTACATTGGGGCCATGACAACCAACGAGGCCGCGGTCCTCGACTTAACCGTGGAGGCGGCCTTGCCGCCTTCGGTCGCGACCTCGAACGCCACGTCAATTGCAGCATATTCGGCGGTGTTTAATGGCAACGTTCTATCGACGGGTGGGGCGCCTGCGACCGTTTCATTCCTGTGGGACACCGCAGACCGCGGAACGAATCTGACACTGTGGGCGCATACCAATGTGGTCGGCGTTGTCGGAACCGGGGCCGTATCCACGAATGTGACGGGCCTATCCGCTGGAACGACTTACTTCTACATCCTTTATGCTGCGAATTCAGGCGGCTCCAGTTTCGGCACGCCGGCGCAGTCTTTCACAACGCCCGCGCCGCCGGTCGCGACCACATTGGCGGCGAGCGCGCAAACACTGAACTCCGCGACGGTGAGCGGCAATGTTTACACGGGTTCGGCGCCGACGACGATCGCGTTCCTGTGGGACACGAGCGACCACGTCGGCAATCCAGTCGCGTGGGCGCACACCACAACGCCGCTTGCCGTCGCGAGTGCCGGAGCCGTCTCGACCAACTTGATCGGGTTGTCGAGTTCAACGACCTACTACTACATTCTCTATGCCACCAACCAATACGGCGTGAGCTATGGGACAAACAGCGACGGCACAGCTCACTCGTTCGCGACGTTAACGCCAACGCTTGGACCGAGCGTGAGCACGGCACCAGCATCGGGTCAGGCGCCCTATGCCGCGACGTTGAACGGCAACGTGGGGTCCACAGGATCGACCGCTACGACGGTATTCTTCCTCTATGACACCGCCGACCATGGCGCCAGTCATGGGGGATGGGCGAGTACAACCACGCCGGTCGTGGTCTCTGCCCTGGGTCCCGTAACGGCGCCGATCAGCGGGTTGATCCCGGCGACGACTTATTATTATGTGTTCTACGGCACCAATGCCGACGGCGAGAGCTTTGGCACCAACGCCGTGTCGTTCGCGACGTTGGGACTGGCGCCGACCGTGAGTACGCTCGCGGCGGACGGGCAGGCAGCCGCGGGCGCGACCTTGCACGGCAGTGTGGTGTCCACAGGAACGGCGCCCACGACGGCGTACTTCCTGTATGACACAACCGACCGCGGAACCAACCTTTCGTTGTGGGCACACGCAACCGCACCGCTCGCGGCCGGTTCGGGACAGGGTTTGTCAACGAACCTGACCGGCCTGGCGCTGGCGACGACCTACTACTACGTCCTGTACGCCTCGAACTCGGTCGGGCTGGCTTTCGGTACGCCGGCGCAATTGTTCACGACACTGGCGCTGCCGCCAACCATCGACGCGTTGGCGGCGACGAACGTGTGGTCATCGTCGGCCTGCATGAACGGCAACCTGACCGCGACGAACGGCGCCGCGACGACCGTCACGCTCTACTGGGGCACGAACGATGCGGGTACTGGGGCGGCAGGTTGGTCGCACACCAACACATTCGGGCAGCAGGCAGTCGAATCATTGACGACCAACATCACGGGACTCACGCCCTTGACCTCGTATACGTATCGCTGGTTCGCGAGCAACAGCGCGGGTGGCACCTGGAGCACGGGCATCACGTTCAGCACGAGTCGCGGGTTGTTGTTCGACCGGCCCGCTACTCAGGTGCAGGGGCCGTGGGACGATTCCGTCAACAATGTGACGTTACCATTCTCCTTCACGTTTTACGGCGTGACGACCAACCTCCTGCGGGTGACGTCGAATGGTGGCTATAGCCTGAAGGACGCCAGCATCGGCAGTTCGACCTACGACTCCTCTCCATCGCCCTGGTACAACACGGGCTATCCAATCCTGGCGCCGTTGTGGGACGACCTGAACACGGGTACGGGCAACGGTACCTACGGCGGCTTGTCATCCGTGGCCGGAGTGACGTACACGAATACCTATACGCTGACCGTGCCCGGCGCCTGGAGCTATGGCAATAACGACTCCGCGGTTTCCATTGTTTTCCAGATGTCGCTATTCGGTACTAACGCCTCCGTGCGTCTGGCTAGCGGGCACATCTTCGCATTCCAAAGCGGCGATATCATGTTCTGCTACGCCGACAACAAACTGACCGCTTTCAAGGATGGGCAATGTGTTGTCGGCATCGGTGACGGCGTTAACGCTGCCGGACACTTCGTCGGCATGCCCGGCACGGCTTCGGGGGTACTCGCCTCCGCCAATCGCGGTCTGCTGCCAACCAGCGGCGAGCAATTCGTGCTGTTCCGCCCGGATGCGACGGGTACGAACTACACGTCGGTTATCACCAACTTCTATGTCGAGCCCATTGCGCCGACCTGCACCACGGCGGCGGCCACGGCGCTGACGACTGTTTCGGCGACACTCAACGGCAGCATCACCTCAACCGGTAATGCCCCGACCAGCGTTTACTTCCTGTGGGGGCCGGCAGATCAGGGCACGAACGTGGCCTTGTGGGCCCACAGCAATGCCGTGGGCGTTGTTGCTGGACCGGGCGCGGTTTCGACCAACTTGACGGGGCTGACCAGCGGCGCGACTTACTATTACATTGTCTATGCCGTGAGCTCGGCGGGCGCGAGTTATGGGTTGCCGGCGCAGTCCTTCACGGTGCCCGCGGCACCCACGGCAACGACCACGCCAGCGACGGCGCTGACCGTGGCGGGGGCCACCCTGAACGGAAGCGTGACCACGGGAACCGCGCCCACCACGGTCTGGTTCCTGTGGGATACGGCCGACCGCGGCCCGGACCGTACGGCCTGGGCGCACACGAATTCGCTCGGCGTGGTCGGGGCGGGTGGGGTCATGACGAACCTTGCGAATCTGACGGCCCAAAGCACCTACTTTTGCCTGCTGTACGCGACGAACGTGAACGGCGAGAGTTACGGGATGCCGGCACAATCCTTCACGACATTGACGTTGTCCACCAACCCGAGCGTCAACACAGCAGCGGCCACGGGTGTGACGCCGTATGCCGCGGTCTTGAATGGCAGCGTGGGATCCACGGGCGCGTCGCCGACAACGGTGCGGTTTCTGTGGGACACGGTGGATCATGGGGCAAACCGTGCCGCCTGGCCGCAGGCGACTGCTCCGGTTGTGGTGGGCGAGGGGGCGATTGCCGCCAGCATTGGCGGTTTGAACCCGGCCACGACTTACTACTTCATGCTGTATGGCACGAACAGCGCGAGCGCGAGCTACGGCACGAATGCAAGCGGGCAGGCGGCCTCGTTCACAACGTTGGGGCTGGCCCCAACCGCCGGCACGCTGCCGGCGGACGGTATCACGACCAACGGCGCCATGCTGCACGGAACGGTGTCTACGGGTACAGCTCCTACGACCGTGTCCTTCCTCTGGGGACCGGCGGATCAAGGCACGAATCTGGCATTGTGGGCGAATGCGACGCCGGCCACGGCGGTTAGCGCGGGGCCGGTTTCGGCAAACCTGATCAGCCTGTCGCCGGGTGCGACCTGCTACTACGTCCTGTACGCCTCGAATGCCGTGGGCGTAACGTTTGGGACGCCGGCCCTGAGCTTCTCGGCCTTGGCCCTGCCACCCGTCATCACGGCGTTAAGTCCCACGAATCTGCAGCCAACCTCGGCGACGATGCAGGGCAGCCTGGCGGCAAGCAACGGAGCGGTCACGTCCGTGACCCTGTACTGGGGCACCAACGATGCCGGTCTGGTGGCGCAGAACTGGGCGCACACAAACGTCTTCGGGCCTCAGAGCGTCGGTCTCGTCGCCACGAATATCGCGGGATTGATACGGGCGGGGATCTACTGTTACCGGTGGTTCGCGACCAACACGGCGGGCAGTTCATGGAGCACGAGCACTACATTTAGGACCTCCGGCGGCATGATTTTCGATATCGACAGTTCGTCGGGTTCCAAGGCCGCCGGCGACGATGTCGCGGCGAGCATTCCGGACATGGGACTCGTGTTCAGGTTCTATGGCGTCACACACACGAATCTCGGCCTCACATCTAATGGTGTCCTGGGTTGGCCGGACCCGATGGCAACCGAGTACAACACGACGAAGACACCCTGGTACAACTGGGGCGCGGGTGCCTGTAAGATTGCCCCTGCCTGGAGTGACCTGAACACCGTCACGGGTCCCTATGTTGGCAAAGGTAAGATCGGTGGCATGACCTATGGCGACGTCTACGTGATCACCTACCCGGATTCCTATGCTTGGACCGATGCCAATAACCATATGCGTTTCCAAGTCGCCCTGATCGGCGGTACGACGGGCGTGGAGGTGATGAACGCCGATGGCAATGCGTTCGTCTTCCGTCCGGGTGATGTGGCGTTTTCCTACGACTACATCAACACCGCGGCCTTCTACAATGGCAACAAGGCGATCGTGGGGATATGCGATGGCATCAATGCCGCCGGACACTATACCGGCGCCCCGGGCACGGCGGATGGCACGATCACGTCCCTCACGAAGGGGCTTCTGCCAACGGCGCCGGGCACGTTCATCTTGTTCCGGCCGGACCTGACGGGAACCAATTATACGGCATCGATCGAATCATTCGGCCCGCCGCCGCCCCGCGGCGCTGTGTTCACATTCCGGTAAACTCCTGTAGTGTTACCGCTTGCGACGACCGTATAGGCCCGGATGCCGGTGTACCAGGTCCCCAGAATAGTAACGGAACCTGAGCCCATGAAACGGAATGATAACCCACCTGAATCGTCCACGCCTTCCAGAACTCTCCGCACAGGTTCCATACCTGGGCGAATGGGCGACTTACTTCCCTAGGCGGGGTGGCCTGGCTGGAATATCTTAATGCTACAGATGATCAACGAATCCACTCCTTGTATGAATCTTCATCCGGGTGTCGACCTCCGGGCCGCCGGCCTCGAAGTCATCCCGGGCGTGCGGCATGCCGTGGACCGTTTGCAGGCGGGACTTGCACTGGCCTATGGCGTTCCGCCCCGGTTGCGCATCGATCTGGCCGATGTCACGCGGCCGTTGCCGGCGGAACTGGCGCGTTTTCAGTCCCACGGCTTGGACGGCGCTCAGGCGCACCGGGTGGTCGTTGAAGCCGGGCGTGTTACGCTGCTGGGCCATGGAACACTGGGCGTGGCGTATGCCGTGGAGCGTTTCCGGCGGCAGTGGCTGCGGCTCGACCCACTGGCGTACTGGCTGGGGGTGCCGATCACGCCGGCCGACCCCGCCCTGGTGGCGGGCGACGTGACCGTGCCGGCACCTGTCTTCCGGGAGCGCGTGTTTTACGAAAACGACGCGGACGAACTCATTAATTGGTCCGGCCGGCGCCTGCAACTGGAGTGGCCGCACTGGAAGGAACTCATCGATACACTGGTGGCGCTGGGCTACAGCGGCTTGCAGGTGTTCGACTCGGCCGGTCGGTCGGAGTTTGTGTACTGGGACTACTACCGCGCCAATGCCCGGTACGAGTTGGACGCCGAACTCCTGGGGCGCGTACTGGACTACGCCCACGAGCGGGGCTTGATGCTGACGGCACCGATGGGCCTGGCCTGGCCGTTCCGGCGGCTGCCGACGGACCATACGTGCTGGTCGAGGTATGCCGCCGAATGGAAAGAGATCTGGCGTTATTACCTGACCGCCACGCCGCTGCGCCACGCGGACGTGCTGGAAATCGGGATCTGCGACCCGCTCTGGGATGGCAACTACCGCTGCCGCTGCGAGCAGTGCGCCCCGCGCGGACGCGTGGCGATCGAGAAGGAGATCGCCATCGCCTTGGCATCCATCATTTGCGAATTGGCGCCGGCCAAGCGCATCGCTCTGAACACGTACGGCCGGTCGCTGGCCGAGTTTGACTCCGGCGATGCAGCACGGGCGGTGCTGGAGCACGCGGATCGCGGGTACGCGGTGTTCGAAGCCGGCTTGGAGCTGCCGCCCGGCCAGCAGGGCGCCGTGTATATTCACGCCGGTTACTGGCTCGACCACACCGTGCAGAATCCCTACGTGCAGCGTTTGGGCGATGCCCTGCGCCATCTGGCAGGTCGGAACGCCACGCAGTGGGTGCGCGTGAACGGCCAGTCGTTCCGGCCCTTTATGCTCATGGTGGAGGCCGCGGCGGCGGCGGCCTGGTCGCCCGAAACCTTTGACGCCGGCGCCTTCGTCGAGGCCTGGGCCGAGGAGCATTTGGGGTCCGGCACAGCCAAACCGTTCGCCGCCTATATGGATGCGCTACTGGCGCTCAACGAGGCCACCTTTACGTCCGGCAAGGAACGAGGTTACGTCAAGTTGCTGCTCTATCATATCTACCCATTGCTCCGGGAGATCTCCGATGACGACGCGCCTGCGCCTGATGATCTGGTGCGCCTCCGCGATACCGACAGCATTCTGCGTTGTTTCCCGGATCTCGGATCCTCGGCTGCCCATGCCGAGGTCGTGGTGGCGGCGGCCCGGCGCACGGTCGCGGCGGCGGACGCCGTCGGCGCGGTCATGATCTCATCGGGGCAGGCAGCCGTGTTCGATGATGCCGTGGCGTTCCCGGCGCGCCTGTTTGCGGCGGCGGCGGAGCTCTACCGAGCGCTGGTCGCCTGCCGGGACGAAGACCGCGCCGGAGCCGTGCGGGCGGAAACTGTGGCGGCGGTGGTTGCCGCCACGCAGGGGCTGTGGGACCTGCATCTGGCGGGACCGGATCATCCGCGATGGCGTGAGTGGTATCTCCCGTTGCGGCAGCGCATTTTCGGCACGCCGCCCAGCCCGGAGTTGGCGCTGCGGGCGCAGCGCATGTTGACTTAGAGGAATACCGACATGGACTATGCCAGAATCGACAGGGCCGTACTTACCCGCCATCCCGATAACCCGGTCCTCACGGCGGCCGATTTCCCAGTCAGGATGCGCGCCGTGTACAACAGCGCCGCGATCAAGACCGCGGCTGGCCGTTACGTGATGCTCTGCCGCGTCAATCAGCTCAATCACAAGACGTTGCTCTGGGGAGCGGACAGCACCGACGGCATTCATTTCGCGCCGCGCCCGGAGCCATTCGAGATGCCTGTCGATGAGCTTTGGCAGAGTGTCAGTCGGTCCGTCTACTACGACCCGCGCATCACGTGGATCGACGGCGAGTACAAGGTGTTGATTGCCTGCGAGGGCGACCAGAACTGCCGGGTGGCGTTGTTTCGGTCCGCCGACCTGAAGTCGCTGGAGTTCGTCAACTTTGTCAACGTCCCCGACAACCGCAACATGGTGATCTTTCCGCGAAAGCGTGCCGACGGCCGGTACATGCGGCTGGAGCGGCCCAACATCCCGGGCAGCGGCAAGGGCAACATCTGGCTGTCGCATTCGCCGGACTTGATCCATTGGGGGGATTCCTACGAAGTGCTGAAGTCGACCGATCTGTGGAACTTCTGCTACAGCGGGTTGGGGGCGTCGACGGTTCCATTCCTCACCGCCGAGGGCTGGCTGATCCTGTTCCATGGCATCATGAACAACTGTACGACGCGCGAGTACAGTGTCGGTGCGGCCCTTCTGGACCGTGACGAACCCTGGAAGGTGCTCCACTGCACGAAGCATCCCATTCTCTATCCCGAGGCCGACTACGAGCTGCGCGGCCTCGTGGAGCATGTATGTTTTCCCTGCAGCATGATTGTCGCGGACGACGAGACGGTGCTCGTGCACTACGGGGCCGCCGACACGGTGCAATGCGTGGCGACGGGGCGGCTGAGCGACCTCATTCACGCGTGCAGGAACTGGTAGACGACACATGAACCCTTGGGACATCGAGACGTATCCGGACGAGGCGGGGTTCCGGGAACGTATGGCAGGCGTGATCGAAGCCTGGGCGGCGGAACCGTACGCGCGGCGATCGCAGGCCGCGTCCGTGTGCCCCGATACCGGCCGTCCCGTGCGCACGTGGTCCGTGGAAGGCGACGATATCCGCTCGCCGTACACCGGCCGGCCGTACCGGCAGGGGCCGACGGGCTACTTCGGGCCCAAAGAGCGCGACGCCGAGGGGCGCGTTACGCGGTTCGGGGGCGACCCTCTCAAGTACGACCTTCCGGTCGTGACCGCACGACTCATGCTGCATCCCGACGACGCGGCCGCCCGGGCGTTCGTCGCGATTCCCGGCAATCTCAACCAGCAGTACCACTTCGCCGCCGTTAACTGGGCGCGTTTCCTCGGGCTGGTGGGACCGAAAATGAGCCCCGACTGGCACGCTGCGTTCCGCGCCGCCGTGGGCGCTTACCGCGAATCGCGGCATCCGTCCGACGGGCCACGGGAACATGCGAACCCGCCCGCCGTTCCGTTCGACCTCGTGGGCGAAGAGGGCTTCCTGCTCGGCGGCAATCCGACCAACGGCGGGACGGAGAATCACAAGACTATGTGGCGGACCACGGGATTGCTCTACGCCCAACTCTTCGGCGCAGACGCGCGTGTCTCCGGCCACCCCGCGTCCGAGGCCGCGGCCCGGACCGCCGGCGCGCTACGCGACTACCTGCGACGATTGCTCGTGACCGGCAACGGCGAGTACGATTCAGTCACCTACTACCAGTACAACATGCTGGCCTACTGGAATCTGTTCGACTTTGCGCCTCTGCCGGAGACCCGCGAACTGGCCCGCATGACGCTCGACTACTACTTCGCGACCTACGGGCTCAAGTCGTTCGCGGGCGTTTTGGCCGGGGCGTCGAAACGGGGTTTCAGCGATGGCTCGTGCCGGGGCGGGACGGATCTGCTCCTGGAGGCATTCTGTCCCGCCGGGCCGTGCCCCGTCCCGGACCGCCGGCAGTTGTCCCTGCATCAGGCCACCACTCGCTACCGGCCGAACCGCGTGCTCTGCAATCTTATCGCCAAGAACGTGCCGTTGCCCTTCGAGGCGCGCATGGTGCGGCCGTCGTATCACATGGACCGGCCCAACCGGTTCCAGGAGACCTTCTACTGCGATCGGGATTTCGCATTGGGCAGCGTGGCGCTGACGGAGTCCGACAATCCCGCGCAGCAGACCGTGTGGTCTTTGGCAACGCGGGGAGGCGACGGGCCGATCGTCATCGGCGGAGCCCAGCCGCGGTTTCGTTCGCCGCAAGGACACAGCCCGTACGACCAGGTGTTCCAGCACCGTAACGGCCTCATACTGATCACCGCGCCCACGGCGGCGGCCGACGGCCCGCTCGAACGGCTGCCACGGGAGTTGACCGTGGAGAGCCGCTGGGCGGCAGCACCGCAAGCGGCGGAGACGTGGCTCTTCGTGCCCAGAAGGGCGGCATCGTTGCGCGTGAGAGACGACCTCGTGCTGATCGATGCCGGCTCGGCTCATGTGGCGGTCTGGCCCCTCGGCGGCACGCCCTTTCTGCTGGCACCCGTCACCGGAAACGGGCCAGACCGGGCCGTCCTGAACCAGTACGACATCGTCGTATTCCCGGGACTGCCCACTGGGTTTGTCGTCGAAGTCCTTCCGTCCACGGCATGGGGAACACTGGATGCATTCGAGACCGCACTCCGCAGCCAGGCACGGCTCGACCGTAACGATTTCGCGCCCTCGGGGCGGGTCGTCTACCGCACCATGGACGGAACGGAGCTGGAGGTGACGCACGATGCCCGCGGACTACGGTGTCGGGCGGCCGTTGACGGGCGGCGCGTGGATTGGGACGATTGGTGCCGGGGCGGCGTGTACAACAGTCCCTATCTCAAAATCGGGCATGGCCGAATGGTCGTGACGGACGGCCGCGACGGCTATGAAATGCGGGCTGACGAGAGCGGATTGGAGTACACGGCGGCGCAGGTACGAAAGGAAGGAAGCGACCGATGAAGAAGATGGGTGCAGGCGGGATGGCTATAGCGGGCGCGCTGGCGCTGGCACTTACTTTGGGGACGGCGGCGGCGGCACTGGACGGCGGCCTGGCGTCCAAGGTCAATCAGTACGCGTTCCAGAAGTTGGCGGATGGCACAGTCTACCTCAATGCCGACAAGGCGGCCCGGTCGATCCTGGGCGACCAGTACGAGAGCAAGTCGGCTGACGGCCGCGAGAGCAAACTGAACCCGCAACTCGCCGACTTGGTGGTGGCGCTTGCCGAGCGGTTGCCCGAGGGCGGGGCGATCCACCTGGGCTGGGGTGGCGCGCACGATATGAAGCTGGATTTGCGACGGGTGCGAAACAATGTCGCCATCAGCGGCGGGAACGTCATTCTGGGCGGTGGTCAGAAGGGCCTGGAGACGTACAACACCGGCGTCACAATCGAACCCGGCGCAGCCGGCAACGAGCCCTTGCGGAACCTGACCATGCTGTTCGGCAATATCAGCCGCATCAATGGGGACGTGGCGGACTCGGCGTTCATCGCGGCCGTCAACGGCTGGGCTTCCTATGCGTTTAAGGCGTCGGCTCGCGTCGATAACACGCTGTTCCTCTGGTTCTCGTACAACTGGACGTTCGCCGATTACAACGCCCATCTAAAAGACCCGGCTACGGAGTGGTGGAAGAAGAATTGCCAGTGCGTTTTCGACTTGAAGGGTGGGGGCAAGAACACCCGCGTCTATCTGATGATCGAGACGAATTACGGCAACCCCGGTACGGGCGTCATGCTGGAGAACTGCGACGGCCTGGCCATGTATCACGGCGCGACCGAGCGCGGTTCGTCGCAAGGCCCGGGCTGTTACTACCTGAAGAATTGCCGCAACGTACAGCTTGGCCTGCGGCGCATCTTCCCCGGCACGCGCGGTGGGGCGCAGGCGGCGATGCCTTCCCACGCGCTCACGATCGAGGGCGGCAGCGGCAATATCGTGCACCTGTTCACCGACTTCGCGAATTCGTACGAGGAATCGTTCGTCAACAGCGACCCTAAACTTCAGATGTGGGGCGCCGAGTTCGACTACGAGACCAAGGGCGCGGACGGGAAGGACATACTTAGGTTCGCGTACACGCCGCTCAACAACATGCCGGCTGGCGCCAACATCGAGGCCGCCGCGGCTTTTGCCGATAAGAACGCCGCCAAGTGGGTCAAGGACCGGAACAAGCGGTCAGGCTTGCCGGACACGCCCGAAAACGTCGACAAACTGAAGGCCTTGATCAAGGCCGGGCGCGATAACTGGTGGCCGATCAACGCCACACACGAGGAGACCTTCATGTTCGCCGGTCAGGACCTGACCAAGGGTACCGACGGTGTGAAGGGCAAGTTGCCCCCGCCGCCCTCGATCCCGGCCACGGATGCGCCCAAGACGTTTCGGCCGCTGTACTTTACGTGGGAGCCCGATTTCGGGAAAGCCCTTCTGGACGCGGGTGCGGATCCAACCGGGAAGAAACCGTCCGATGACGCGTTCGCCCAGGTCATGTTCGGGCTCAAGGCGGACGAGGTGGCCCGGCTGCACGAGGCGGTTCTGAAGAGCAACGATAAGGCGGCGTACGACCGGCTGTATCCCATCGATCCCACTGTTGCCAAACGCGAGACCAGGGTCCGCCGGCCCCGACTCGACGTGCCGGCCGGCACGTTTCTCTTGAGCCACACGCTCTACTTTGACGGCAACGGGGGCCTGCTGGGCGCCGGTCCAGACAAGACCGTGCTGAAGTTCACGGGCGATATCACGGCCATCAAGCAGATCGGCGCGTGCGGCCTGGCGAACTTCGCGGTTCAAGGCGGCCGCGTGGGCATCGCCGTCACCGGCGTCGACCACGGGGCCCCGGACGGGCTGCTGGCCAAATCGTACATTGCCGGTCAGAACTACTATAACATCACCTTCCGCGACCAGACCTTCGCCGGCATGCACGTTGGCTTCGACGACCCTGAGGTCATGGGCGGCGCCGAGCACGACCAGAACAAATACGTCAACCTGAGATTCTACAACACCGGCGACTACGGCATCTTCATGAACAACGGGATGCTGGACAAATGGCTTTGCCTGAACGCCGAGTTCGTGGGGCAGAAGAAGGCGGGTATCTCGATCAAGCACAACAACCTGATCCACGGCGGGCTCTACAACTGCTCCTTCAGGAACATCGACGGGCCGGGCATTGACTTCATGGGCGGTAACTCGACGCTGGCCTTCAGGCCGTATATCGTGATGGTGGATCAGTGCGAGTTCCTGGAATGCGGGAACGCCACGCAGCCGGCGGTCGACTACGGCTATTGTGAACTGGCGGCCCTGTTGCGGACGAAGATCGTGACCAAGGGCAAGAAGGTGAAGTGCGGCTACACGGGCGCGGCCCAACAGGTACAGGACGTCACTGTTGACGTGGCGCTGGCCGACCCCGCCGGAGCACCGGTCGTGCTGAGAGGGGTTCGCAACGTGCAGACGGCGCGTGCGAACGGCCACATCCTGATGAACGTCCACGCCAACGGGCCGGTGGCATGGATAAACGATGCGAACTCGCAGAACGAGATGTACCGGAAGACGCTGCAGCGGTACCAGGAGGGCAAGAACGCTCCTTCCGCGGACATGCCGAAGCCTGACGGCACCGTCAAGGTCAAGGAGGACGGGAAGGTGAACTTGAACTGGGACACGAACCCGGCGGCGCACGAATTGGCGCCGCCGAACGGCTGGGTGCATCCGTACCTGTTCTACGGCTGCACGTTCGGCGACAAGACGTACGGCTACTCGCTGGTCAACGCCGACGTGAACGCCAACAAGGTGCTGGCCGAGGTCGATCTCGCGCCGCTGGCGGCCAGGAACTGATGCCGACGGATCTGTCAACGCCGCTTTGGCTGACGCCCGGACGCCGTGAGACGGTGGCACGGCACCTTGCCGCGGGCGAGCCCACGGCGAGGGCGATTGTTGCTCGGGCGGAACGCGTCGTTGCCGCCGGGTCCGCGGATACCGTGCAGGGCGAGCGCACTATCGCTCACGCCGTGCTCGCCATCGCTACTGGGGCACCCGCGCACGCCTTGACCGCGTGCGATGCCTTTCTGGCAATGGTCGATCCCGACAGCGGCAACTTGGGCCGGGCCAACGTGGCGCTGATCGGTTGCGCTGTCCATGACGCCTGCTATGCGCAACTCGACGAGGCGCGCCGGTTGGCCCTGAATCGCGCGCTCTTCGCCTTGTGCCGCGGATTCCGCGTCGCTGACCTCAAACATGGCGATCCGCACACGGTCACGAACAACCACTGGGCCGTGTCGTACGCGGGTGCGGCGATGGCGGCTCTGGCGATCCATGGCCTGCCGGGTGCGACGCCCGACGGTGCGTATGACCTGGCCGACGACATGGCCTGGGCTGTCGGGCGCGTGAAACCCTTCCTCATGCACCATGGCGATCGCGGGCTCTATCACGAGGGGCTCGGCTATCAACTGTACCCGGCCGCGTTCTGGCTGCCGTGCCTGCTTGCCGTCCGCAACGTGCTTGGAACCGACTGGCTCGCCGAATTCCCGGGCCTCCGCCAGGCCGCGGCCTCGCTCTATGCCAGCGTAGCCGCCCGCCGGCGGGATGGCCGAGTCGGTGTCAAGTTGTCATGGAACGATGACGGCGATGACTGGTGCAACCGTAACTCCAGCGTGCTGCTGCTGGCGGTGGCGCCCCGGGAACAGGTCGGCGCTCTGCGTTGGATGTATGACCGGCTCAACGGCATTCAAGGCGACGGCCTCTTCAACCCGGATCACGCGGGCCTCTTCTTCTCTCTGCTCTATTACCCCTACGATGTGCCCGCTTGCGAACCCAATGGCATTTTGCCGACGCATTTCACGGATTCGCGCCAGGGATTGGGACTGTTCCGCAACCGTTACCAGGATGGCGACGATGCCATCGTCGGCGCGTACGCGCGGGTGACGCACGTCGGCGGACACGCCCACGATGATGCCGGCTCGCTGCGTTGCATGGCGCTGAGCCATGACTGGATTGTTGGAGGCGGGCAGGGGCGCGGTGAGGCTGAGTACCAGAGCATCGTCACCGCTGTCGACAGCCCTCGGGCCAAACCCTTCGGCTGCGGGGCCGTCATCGCGGACGAGTCGGGCTCGGCTGGTGGGGTGTTCGGCATGGATCTGCGCCGGCCGACGATCGGCTACGCCGAACGCTGGCTGGCGGTGGATTTCAGCGGCGTCGGCGGAGCGACCGTGACGCTGGCCATCCTGGACGCCATCGACGACCACCTCTCGCGTGACTGGCATTGGAACCTGGCGTTCGGCACCGACCTGGCTGCCAGCCTGCACGCGGATGGCGCGGGCTTCGATTTGGCGGCGGCGGACGGCGCGCGCGGGATGGTTCGCTTTCTGGGGCCGCGTCCTGCTGACCTGACTCTGCACCGCATGCGCGACTCTCGCCGGACTTACCAGGGTGGCAGCACGGAGCTTTATCCTGGCGGCCCGTTTGTTCAGGCACGATTTCCGCATACCGCCCATACGGTCATCTACGCCGTCATGACTATCGCGCGCGGCACTCCGCCCACGCCGGAGTCAGCGGGCGGACTCGATGTGCGTCTCGGGTCGCATCTCTTCTGGCGTCGGCCCTACGGTGCCGCCATTCCTTCAGTGTTCGACCCTAAGCGCGGTGGTACATTGTGCCGTTATCCGGGCGGAGACTTGCGGGATGATGACGAAAGGGGTTCTCCGTGACTGAACCATTAATTCGCGGCGAGGAATGGCGGCGCATCCATGACTTGGATCGGGCGGAATACGCTTCCCTGCCGTCCGATGACGAGGTGCTGGCCGAAGCGCGCGATGGGATCGAGCGGCATCGAAAGTCCGACTTGGCCCTGCGGCTGGTCGATGCTACGGGACAGCCTCTGCGCGGTCGTTCGGTCCGCATCGTGCAGACCCGGCATCATATGGTTTTTGGGAACTGTGCGGGATCGACCTTTGCTCGCGTGGCCGCCAATCCGGCCGAGGCGGCGCGGGCAGAGCATTTTCTGGCCTTGTTCAACGGCACGCACGCCAAGTGCTACTGGGACGAGAAATGGCATCAACCCATCGAGACGCACCAGGGGCAGCGTGAGCTCCGCGAGTTTCTCGCAGAGGTGGATTGGGGTTGCGCCTACGGCCTGGCGGTACGCGGCCACCCATTGGTCTGGACGGTCGAGAAGGCGGTGCCGAAGTGGATGCGGAAGTACAGCTACGAACAGCAGTTGCGGTTCCTTGAACACCACGTGCGCAGCCTGATCGCGTCCACCGGCAGGCGCATCCGCACCTGGGACCTTGTGAACGAGATGCTCTGGGAACCAAGTTTGCGCCATCTCCCGCAACGCGATTGGCCGCACTTGGAGGCCATCGACGAGATGGTGAATTACATTGAACCCGCCACCCGCTGGGCGCGCGAGGAGGATCCGGACGCCTGCTATTGTCTCAACGACTACGGTCTGGAATCGACGTTCACGGAGATGAAGGGCGTGACGGCCGCCCAGCAGCGGCGCCGGATGGTCGAGCTCATCCAGGCCCTCCGCGCGCAGGGCGCGGCGCCGGATGCCGTGGGCACCCAGGCCCATGCCGGCAAGTGGTTCCCGATGGCCGTCGTGACGCGGACGTTCGCCGACCTGGCGAAGGCCGGCGTGCCGATTCACGTGACGGAGTTCTGGGCTGAGCCGCACAATCATCCGAGCCCCGAAGGGCGTTCGCCAGAGCAGCTTGAGGCCGACAAGGCCGCCTATATCGCCGCTTACTACACCGTCGCGTTCGGGACGCCACAGGTCGAGCAGATTAACTACTGGGGCCACGATACCTTCTTCGCCCGCGGCGGCTGGACCACGACCCCGTCCTATGCCGCGCTGTACGACCTGATCCGCCGGCAGTGGTGGACCGATGTCGAGGCCGCGAGTGACAACGACGGCTTGCTTCGGATGCGTGTCTTCCACGGTGACCACGTGGTGCGCTGGACCGCCGCGGACGGGACACCGCATTCCCGCCCATTGCGCGTGGAGCCCGGCCGTAGCCAGGAGGGGATGCTGGTGCTGGCGTGAAGAGGAAGTGAACAGTGAACGGTGAACAGTGCTGATAACTGAATATGGTGCCGTGGCTGACGGTTCGACGCTCAACACCCGGGCCATCAATCAGGCCGTTGCCACGGCATCTGCCGCGGGGGGCGGACGCGTGGTCGTGCCGCGGGGCACGTTCCTCACCGGCACAGTCGAGTTGAAGTCCGGCGTGACCCTGCAGCTCGATGAAGGAGCCGTGCTGCTCGGGTCCACGCATCTGACGGACTATGCCACCCGGGTGTGGGGGCACCACAACGACATCACGCCGTGGCATCTGATACTGGCCGAGAACTGCGACCGGATTGCGATCACCGGCGCCGGTACCATCCGTGGGAACGGGCCGGCGTTCTGGGAACCGAACCGTCCCTCCGACTGGCATTTCTGGACGGCAAAGCTCGAACGCGTCAGTCCCATGATCGAACTCGTGCGCTGCAAGCACGTGTTAGTCGAGCGCGTGCGGATCGAGGAATCGGCCGGCTGGACCTTGCACCTGCATGATTGCGACCATAGCCGCATCGAGGGCATCGTGATCCGTAACACCTGGTTCGGGCCGAACTGCGACGGGATCGATATGACCGGCTGCCATGACGTGATCATCCACGGTTGCGACATCGACACGGCCGACGATGCCATTGCCCTCAAGACCAGTGAGTACAGCCGGTCCTGCGAGCGGATCGCCATCAGCGACTGCATCCTGCGCACGAGTTGCGTCGGCGTGCGAATCGGCTACGAGTCGCGCGAGGACTTCCGCGATATCGTCATTACCAACCTGGTCATTCCGCGGTGTTCGCGCGTGATCGATCTGCGCGCCGTCGAGGGTTGCACGATCGAACGCGTGCGCGTCACGAACGTCGTGGCCTGCACCGACAGTGGCTGGCCGGCGAATCGGGCCATCGAGGTTATTCAGGTCGATCGGCCGAACGTCTTCAAGGCGTCGTTGCACGCCGGCCATCCCGACTATGGCAAGGATCGGCCGCTGGCGCGGCCCAGTGTCATCCGCGACGTCTCGTTCACGGGGCTGGACATCGCCACGGATGGCCGCATCACGGTCGTCGGCAAGCCCGGCTGTCCGGTGGAGAGTATCCGGTTCAGTGACGTCAGGCTGCGTTTCCCGGTGATCGACGACGCCACGCCGTTCCGGGACGCCCAATCGACGGGCTTCATCCCGGGCGACTACCCGGAGGCCCGCGCGGCCAACGCGGCGTTCGTGATTCAACATGCGCGGGATGTCGTCGTTGATGGGCTGCGCGTGCGCTGGCCGTCATTCCCGGTCGGGACATGGGCCTTGTTCGAATCTCCCCACCGGCTGATGTCGGCCTTCTGGAAAGGGCATGAGGCGGAGGTCCGCAACGGAACGCGCCGGGTGCCATTCTCCGTCCTGTGGGCGCGCGATGCCGAGGTGACGGTCAGCGGGCGCGGTCTTTGCGCCAGCGAACTGGGATGCCCGGCATGCGATGCCGATGCGGCCTCGTCGATCCTGTGGAGAGATGATAGATCACGATGAACGCCAAGGCGAACGCGTTCCGTATCATCCGGTTCAACTAAGCGGAGTATGAAGATCATCCTTCCTCCATTCAGGCTCGAACGTTACTTCGCCAAGCACGAGTTCTCTGCTCCGTATTTGTTGTGCTCGTCGGACTGCGAGAGCATGGCGCTGCAGGACCTTCTGGCGTTCGAACCGGGAGCCCAGGAGCAGTTCCTGGGTCTTCGACTCGGTTACACCGAGACACCCGGCAACCCCGCGCTTCGACAGGCCATCGCCACGTTGTACGAGCACGTAGCAGCCGATCAGGTTCTCGTGCACGCCGGGGCTGAAGAGGCCATTTTCAACTTCATGAACGTCGCGCTTCAGTCGTGCGACCACGTCGTCGTGCATTCGCCTTTCTACCAATCGCTTGGCGAAGTCGCTCGCAGCCTTGGCGCGCAGGTGACGGAATGGCGCGGCGACCCGGCGCGTGCGTGGGAACTGGATCTTGGGGTCCTTGAGAAGTCGCTCACCGCGCGCACCAAAGTGGTGGTCGTCAATTTTCCTCACAATCCGACCGGGTTTCTGCCGTCGCCTAAGTTTGTGAGCGAGCTTTCGGCACTTTCCGAACATCATGGTTTCGTCATCCTTTCCGACGAGGTGTACCGTGGTCTGGAACTCGACCCGGCCGACCGTCTGCCTGCCATGGCCGATGTGAACCCGCGCGCCGTGTCGCTGGGGGTAATGTCAAAGACGTACGGCCTCGCCGGGCTGCGGATCGGTTGGACTGCCACACGCGACAGAAGACTCCACCGCCAACTGGCAACGTTTAAAGACTACACGACGCTCTGCAACAGTGCGCCGAGCGAGTTTCTGGCAACACTCGCGTTACACCATGCCGACGCCATTGCAGGCCGCAACCTGGCTATCATCCGGGACAATCTCGACAGGCTTGATGCCTTTTTCGGCTCACACAAGGACAGGTTCGGCTGGTATCGTCCCAAGGCCGGTTCCATCGCGTTTCCCGCGCTGCTGAAGGGCGCGGTCAACACGTTTTGCGCCGGTCTCATTGCGGAGACGGGGGTTCTGCTGTTGCCGGGAACTCTCTATGGAAAAGGGTATCGCGCATTTCGCGTGGGCTACGGCCGCAGGAACCTGCCTGACGCGCTCGCGAGGTTCGAGGAGTACATGACAAGATGAATGCCCAGGAGAATGCCCGCCGCATCGGATGCGACAACCCCGATGGCCCAACCTATAACCCGTTGCTTCATCTCGTTCCAAATCGTATCACCAAACTGCGGCAGCAACTCGCCGTCAGACTTTGGCGCGATTTTGAGCCCGTCCCGGTGTTCGGCGGCCCGGTGAATGTGGAGTTCCTGTCGCTGGACGAAGGCACCCGGCAGTCCATGCGCGAGGTTCCGGCGGGGGAACTGTTCGGGCAGCCGACCGGCGCCTGGCAACAGCGCTGGTTTCGCCTTGATGTCCCGGTGGCGAAAACGCCCGCAACGCGGTACCTGCACTGGGATTGTAACGGCGAAACGACGGTGTACCTGGACGGGAAGCCCTACGCGGGGCTCGACGTGGCCCACACGATCATTCCCGTGCCCACACAGGCTTGCACTCTGTGGCTCGACTGCGGCACCTATCAGACCTGCGTATGGCATCCGGGGCGGGGGATCGACACCTACGGTTTGCGCTTTGACAGCGCCAGGTTAGGTACCCGTGACGAGCAGGCGTGGGCAGTTTACTGGGATCTGGAAGTGCTGGCTCAGTGGATGGAGCATCTCTTGCGGCAGGACAATCTGGCCGACACAATCAAGGCGTGGGGTCCCTATCCCGAGATCGGCACGGTCAATCCGATCCTGCGTCACCTGCTTCGCTTGCTCAATGAGGCGCATGAAGCCTGGGAGCTTCGGGGCCTGGCGGAACTGGGGCAGCATCTCAAGGCGATTTTTGCCGCGTACCCGGCCGAAAGCTGGCAGATGACGGCGACGCTGATCGGGCACTCGCATCTTGACCTCGTGTGGTTGTGGCCTGAAGCGGTCGGAGAGCGCAAGACGGTGCACACGATCGCCACCGCGCTGCGGTTGCTGGAGCAGTATCCGGAATACCGGTTCCTCTGGACGTCCCCGGTGAGTTACGACGTGTTGCAGCGACGCGCGCCGGCGCTTCTGGAAGACGTTCGACAGGCCATCGCCGAAGGGCGCTGGGAGGCGACGGGCGGCGCATGGGTTGAAACCGAAACCATGCTGGCCGGTGGCGAGTCGCTGGCACGGGCACTCGTGCTGGGGCAGCGCAAGTTCATGGAAATCCGCGGCGAGCCGAGCCGCATCCTGTGGCTGCCCGACTGCTTCGGCTTCTCTGCCAACCTGCCCCAGCTTATGCAACTGGCCGGGCTTCGCTATTTCGCAACAAGTAAGATGGGGTGGAATGACACGTCGGTGTTTCCCTATCACTCGTTCAACTGGCGCTCGGGCGACGGCACGGAGGTGCTCGCGCATACGTTCGCCGCAGGCGATGCTCCCGGCACGTTGGCCGGGAGCGCGCGGAACTACCGGCAGAGCGATGCCAGCCGCGAACTCATGGGTTACGTGGGGGTCGGTGACGGCGGCGGGGGCACGACCATCGCCTCGCTCGAGCAGATACGCCGCCTGGAAAACCTGGCGCAGACCCCCCGGGCGAAATGGGGAAATGCTGAGGAATTCTTCGGGCGTCTTACGGCGAAACGCGCGAGTCTGCCGACCTACGAAGGCGAACTCTACCTCGAGTTCCACCGCGGCGTCTTTACGTCCCAAGCCGCCTTCAAGTTGACACACCGCCGCCTGGAAGCCGCCCTGCAGGCCTGGGAGGCCGTGCGCGTTGTAACTGGCGGCGGCCCGGTGCCGGAGGAACAGTGGCAACGCCTGGCGTTCAGCCAGTTTCACGACGTGCTTCCGGGAAGCTCCATCGCCCTGGCCTACGAGCAACTCGGTGTCGAACTGGGTCGCCGCACGGTGGACTGCCTGTCCACGGCGCAGCGCGAACTTGCCGAAGCTGCGGATGTCGACACGTCGCGGCCCGGATGCACGGTCTTCAACCCGTTGGGGTATTCGCGGACCGCGGTGGTGGACGTGCCGGGCGGGGCGCAGCCACAACCCGTGTCGGTGACCTTGCGCGCGCTGGAGACCGTCGTGGTGACGCCGACGGCGGGCGGGGGGGCGTCTGGCGTGACGTGGCCGGTTGGCGCAAACGTTCTCGACAACGGCGTCGTTCGAGCCGGGTTCGACGCGGCCGGGCGGTTGATCGGTGTGGACGATGCGGCCGGCGCATGGCCGCTGGCGGCTCCCTGCGACTTCACGCTGCATCCCGATTTCCCACCCAATTTCGATGCCTGGGACATCGACCATTGCGCCGTGCAACGCAGGATCGGAACGGCCGGTCCGATGACGCTCCGGGTCGTGGAACACGGGCCGGTGCGGGCGATTTTGCGCGGGGAGGCACCGCTTGGCGAGCACAGTCGCGTACAGGTGGACTATGTGCTCGAAGCCGGCTCCGATAGTCTGCGCCTCGACATCACCGTGGACTGGCACGAACAGGCGCGGTTGCTCAAGTTTGCCGTGTCAGGATCGGCACGCGGGCGGCAGGCTTTCTTCGGCGCGCCTTATGGCGTGGTGGCGCGCTCCCAGGTTCCAGGGCTGCCTCGGGATGAAGCCGCATGGGAAGTCCCGGCTACGCGCTGGGTTGCCACGGGTGATGACACGGGCCGCAATGGATTGTTGCTGCTGCTGGAGCGCACCAGCGGCGTGAGCTGCCGCGATGGGTTTATCGGCTTGAGTCTCCTGCGGGCCCCGCGAGACCCGGCTCACGAGTGGCCTGCCCAATGCGTGGCCGAGCGCAGGCCGCTTGGATCCCCCGACAACGGCACCCATTGCATTCGCCTGGCCGTGGCGCGTTTCACGGGTCTGGAATCGTCCCCCGCGGCCCGCGCGGAGGCGTTGTTTGTGCCGCCGGTCGTCGTTCCGGGCGTGGCGCGCAAACGGCCTGTGCCGCCGTTCCATCTGAGCGGCCTCGCTTCGGTGATGCCTGCCTGGGTCTTGCCGGCAACCGGCGAAGGCTTCATCGTACGCCTGCACGAAACAGTCGGGTGTTCGGGTGCGGTACGCATGGAATTCGCACAGCCGCCCCGGACCATTGAGGTGGTGGATTTGCTGGAAAGGCCGCAGAGCCATGGCGGCCTGCAACGCCTCCAGCCGAACGTCATCGAATGCAAGGTCGGCGCGCATCAACTGCTCAGCCTGCGTGTGGTGACGTGAAGTCTCTCAGACGGGCATCAGCATGCCTCATTTTTTGAACGGGATGGCCGTTTCCATGTGTGCTACAACATCAACAAGGCGCACATTCTCCTCGACGAGATTCCGGCACGTGTCCTGGGTGGGATGACTCCCGCCTTGGCGCAGGGGAACGTGCGCCGACGCGCGGAAGGAAACAAACCATGAAGATCGTACTGATTGGCGCGGGAAGCCGGAGCTTCGGGCGGGGCCAGATTGCGGATATCCTGCAGGCACCGGAACTGCGCGGTCGCGGTGTGAAACTGGTCCTGGTGGATCAGGACGAAGCGGCCCTGGAGCGCATGACGCGCTTTGCCCGGCGGATGGGCGGGCACACGGGCTCGGACGTGCTCATCGAGAGCGAGACCGACCGGTGTGCGGCGTTGCCCGGCGCCGACTATGTGATCGTCGCCGTGGCCTGCCGGCGCTACGAGCTGTGGGAGCAGGACTACCGCGTGCCGCTGGCTTACGGCTTCCACCATGTCCTCGGGGAGAACGGCGGTCCCGGCGCCCTGTTCCATGCCCTGCGCAGTCTCGAGCTTGTGATCCCGATCTGCCGCGACGTGGAGCGACTCTGCCCGCAGGCGTTGGTGCTGAACTTTACGAACCCGGAGGCGCGCGTCCTGCACGCGATCTGCCATCTCACGCGCGTTCGGGCGGCCGGCATCTGCCACGGTGTCTTCACGGCGCTGGAATATCTGAGCCGCTACCTCGATCGGCCGGTTGAGGCCATGGACATCCTTTCGGCGGGCATGAACCATTTCTACTGCATCCAACGGGTCCGCGACCGCAAGAGCGGCGAAGACCTGTTGCCGCTGGCGCTGGCCCGGGCGACGGCCGACACCGCGGCGTCGCCGCTGTTCCGCAAGTTCGCCGAGATCTTCGGGGTCTTCACCTTTCCCAGTGAGGATCATATCGGCGAGTACGTATCGTTTGGCGCTGAATTCCACGGGGCAAAGTGGCCCTACGGCCTGGAGAGCCGCACCTTGCTGCGGCAGGAACCCGCGGCGCGGGACATTGTCGATGACTATGCGGCGGGCCGGTGTTCGGCCGACGCGCCCGGCGCGCTGCAACCGAGCGGCGAGCATGCCGTGCCGATCATCTGCGACGTCGCCTTTAACCGGAACGCCTTCCGCCCGGCCGTGAACGTGCTGAACACGGAGGGCTGGATCGAGAACCTGCCGCGCGACGCAGCGGTGGAAGTGCCGGCGCGCGTGGATGCGGCCGGCATTCACCCCGTGAAGGTGGGGGCCATCCCAGAGGCGTTCGCGGCGTTCATGCGGCCGCATTGCACGATTCACGATCTTCTGACCGAGGCCTATCGGACCCACTCGCGGCGCCTGCTGTTGCAGGCGCTCTTGCTGGATCCCAACGTCAACAGCATCGTCCGTGCGGAGCGCCTGCTCGACGACATGCTTCGCCTGCAGGCCGACTTCCTGCCGGCGTTCGAGTAGGAAGCACCACGAAGAGATTCAATGCAACGTGAAGGAGACGACCGAAGATGATGCCCATTGAACACATTCCGGACTGGGAAAAGCGAATCGCGCGTCAGGATGCCTTTTGGAGTCGGGCGATCATCGACCGGCCCGTGGTGCTGGCCTGGGCCAGTCGACCGAACCCGGACTACCCCTGGCCGGCGGCAAAGACCTATCCCGCGTTGCGTGACCGATGGATGGATTTTGAGCACATAGCCCGGCATGCCGTGGCCTCGGCCATGAACAACGATTTTCTGGGGGACGCTCTGCCTGCCGCGACCCCCAACTTGGGGCCCGAGATCTTCAGCGCATTCTTCGGCTGCGAACTGGAGTTTGGCGAGAGCACCTCCTGGTCCATCCCCAACCTTGAAGACTGGGCACGGGTCGGGCAGATCCGGTTCTCGCGGGACAACGATTACTTCCGCAAGATTGATGCCTTCACGGACGTCCTGCTGGCGGCGGGCAAGGGGAAATTCTACACCGGCTACACCGATCTGCACCCGGGCGGCGATGCCATCGTGGCCTTCCGCGACCCGCTGAACATGAACCTGGACATGATCGAGGCGGCGGATGAGTTGAAACGACTCCTGGCCATGATCGACGTCGTGTTCCGCGAGCTGTTCGATTACTACTGCGACAGACTGCAGGCAGCGGGACAGGCCATAACCAGTTGGCCGGGCATTGTCTCGTCGAAGCGCTGGTGGGTTCCTTCCAACGACTTTTCCTGCATGATTTCGAAGAAGATGTTCGACGACATGTTCCTGCCTGGCATTGCCGAGGAGTGCCGCCACGCCGAAGCCAGCATCTACCACTTGGACGGTCCGCAGGCATTACAGCATTTGGACAGCCTGCTGGAGATCCGGGAACTCAACGCCATCCAATGGGTCTATGGCGCCGGTCATGGTCGCGCCTCCGACTGGATGCCCGTCTACAAGAAATGCCAGGCCGCCGGCAAGGGACTGCAGATCGGGCTGGATGTGGGGGAACTGGACTTCTTCATGGAAAACCTGCACCCCGAGGGTCTGTGGATCAGCCTTGGCGGCGTGCAAAGCCGCGAACACTTCGCGACGATCGAGAAGAAGTTTCTCGCCTGGCGGTAAACTTACCGGTCCGGTCGTCCCCGTCCTTTACTTGGGCATTTCGGCGGTCATGGTCCCTTTGCGGTGACCTCCGACTTCCTTGTAAGTGCACTGGGCAACGCCGTTGGTGCCGTACTTGCCGGTGAACTCAAAGGTGCCATTGGCCCTGCCACCGCTCGCCTTGCCGTCACCGCTGATCTCCGTCTTCAGATCGGTCTTGATCGTTCCGGTATACTTCAGGGTCGCGCCGCCCCAAATGGAATCATAGACCGCGTCATAGGTGCCATCGCCTTTCGCCGTGAGCTTCGCCGACCAGTTGCTCTCCTTGCCCCCGAACATGCATGTGCCCTTGATCGAAGTGATCTCGGCAGGCTTGACGGCAGCCGAGTCGGATGCGGCAAAGGCTGTCGAAACGGCCGATCCCAGCACCACGCATGTTCCACCTGCGAGCAAGGCTGAGAGACAACTCACGACAGTCTTCCGGTTCATCAGAGTATTCAGCATCTTCATTTGCCAGTTCCTTATAGTTCTATGCCGCGCGACCGAGGTGTGCTTTCGATGACTTCGCAACGGGCGCCGAATAGCCACCACCCTAACAAGGTTTCATAATGGGCGAGTTGCAGATGCGGTGCAAGTCCCTTGTTCGGCTGGTCAGGAATTCTCGTCATGACTCTAGTCACCTGCCGCCTTGCGCGGCAGGGACGGACGACTGGCTGGAAAAGCCAGCTTTTCCAGCCAGTCGGGTTCACCGGCGACGCAAGGTCGCCGGGGTCCAAAGTCGCATGGGCGGCGATGCTGAAGGAGTGGGGTGGACCCAGGCCTGGCGAGCGGCCCACGGGTTTTGTGGCTATTCTCGCCGCCGCAGACAGACCCCAGGCGCCGCTGACGGACATCGGTATTGCGGCGCAAACCATCCAACTGGCAGCGGCTGAACTCGGCTATGGCGCCTGCATGATGGGCGCGATCAAGCGCGATGAGATTCACCGTGTGCTTGAGATCCCGCAGGAGTGGGCCGTTCATCTGGTCGTCGCCTTGGGCCGTCCGGCGGAAACGGTCGTCCTTGAGGAGTTGCTGCCGGGCAGCGATCCGCGATACTACCGCACGCCAGATGGGGTTCACCACGTGCCTAAGCGGCGGCTGGAGGACGTACTGGTCAGCAAACGAGGTTTAGGGCACCGGCTCTGAGGGGGGTGTGGGCCGTCATGGTGTTCGCCGTCTCGGGCGGTGGTGACGCGTACATGGGGACCCTTCTGCCGCGTCACCTCGTATCCAAGAGCGCGAAGCGCTTTGATGAGATCGGCGCCCGACAGATCGCGCGGCAATCTCACACCGCGAGCACCTCATCGCGGACAAAATGCAACCTCACGATGCCAGGTACATCTTCCGGCTTGTCGAAATGGCATTCGATGGCCTCTCGCACGTTGCGGCGAAGCTCATCCAGCGTATCGCCTTGCGTGTGAATGCCGTAGCCTAGAGCGGAAGCGGCGTACCCGCCGTCGACATCGTCCTCGCGCACTTCGAAGATGAGCTCCTTAATCACTATACGTTGCCATAACCGGCCGTGAAGAGCCAACCTCGATTGAGTCCGAAACGTCCGCAAATAGGCGCGGCGTAACTTGCCGCCGGGAAACATTCCCCAACAAGTTCCAACCCAACAACAAAGTCGCGGCGGGCCGGACGGTCGAACTGCCCGGCGAGAATGCCGAATACAAGATCCGCGTCAGGGGGCCGGCCGGACTGGAGCACCTGAAACTATTCGCGACGGTTCAGGACGTGCCGCTGTACGTCTGGGACTACTCCCAGTCTTCGTTCAGCACGGTGAACGATGGTGACCCGGCTTTTGTGCGCGGCCTGAAGGTCACGCTGGATTCCCTGCAAAAGACGGATTGGGCCGAGGTTTCGAGCGAGTTCCAGATCGAGAACGTTCTGCGGTAGGGGCGAGAGTCGAACGTCAGCCGATCTCATTTCTGCCGGCAGTTTTCCCAGAATTGGCGTGGGGTGACGATCTTTGTGGCGCCGCGCAATCCTGACTCGATCAAGTCCTTGTCGCCGGTGATCAGGAACTTCGCGGCGGTAGACTCAGACAGGCCGAGCAGGTAGATGTCCTTGGGATCGCGGCAAGCGTCTGGTGAAACGGGCACTGGCGTGGCCACGATCGCGTTGTTCCGCAGCAGGTCACAGAAATCGGAAGCTGCGGCATCGGGGAGTTTGATCCGCTTCACCAGATTGCGATGCACTTCGTCTAGTAACTGCTCCGAGACAACCAGATCGTGCTCCTCCAGGCAGAGTTCCAGCAGGGACTCGCACAGCCCGCGGCCTGCGACGGCCGCGATCAGCACGTTGGAGTCAAGAATGACCCTCATGACAATGCCTTGAAGACATCCTCGTCGGTTACAAGCCCTTGCGCCTCAGCAAACGGAAGGATTCTGCGGCGCAGGGACCGGAATTGCTGAACGGCCACGTGCCTGCGGAGCGACTCGCGCACGATGTCGCTCACGGCCTTGTGCTCTTGACGGCTCAATTTCCTCAGGTCTGTGCGCAGTTGCTCGGGAAGTCGAATGGTTAACGTTGCCATGGCCACATCCTTTCCATCTGTAAGACAACGTAGCACGCCGTCTCGGTAGCGTCAACGGCGTGAAATGCCTTGATCCTAACAATTCAAGGTGTATATTATTCCTTGAAGTTATGCTATCAAGGACTTGACCTATGAAGAGTCGCGTGACAGGGAAGAACCAGTTGACTATTCCGGCCGTCTTGGCCAGGGAGCTCCACATTGTGGCCGGTTCGGAGGTGGAGTGGAGCCGGGGGACAACCGCGGATACGATCTGCCTGCACGTGCGGCCGTCTCCGGCGGACATCCTCCTGCAAGTGCGGGAAGTTGGCGCGACTTACCGGACTAAAGCGGGCGAGGCCCTGCGCGAACTGGAGCGGATGCGCGACGAGGACGATGCCGACCGGCCCGCGAGGAAGAAACGGACCCCATGAAGAAGAAGGCGCGGCACTTGCTCGACACCTCCGCCCTGGCGGCGCATTTCCTGCATGCGCCCGGCGATCGCGCCGTGGGCGCCTGTCTCGATGAGGGCGCGGCTGTGTGTGCCCTCACGACCGTCGAGTTCGCGGCCTTGCTGAAGCGACTGTCCGTGGAACCCAAGACCGTGGCCCGCGTCTGGGAACTCTACCGCGACGTGCTCGTTGACGTGCTTGCCGTGGACGAACCGGTCGCGGCCCTGGCAACGCAACTGCAGCGCGAGTCAACCGACCGCTTGCCGTTGGCCGATGCGTGCATCGCCGCCTGCGCCGCCTGCCACGACCTCGGGCTGTTTCATTGCGACCACCATTTCAAGTCGCTTCCCCGCCGGGTCCGATGCACGGACATCCGTGTAGGGGGCTGACGCCCTGACGAGACTAGCGGCGGGAACGTTCTCCGCATCGCAGTGGCGACAAGGCCAGTTCAATAGCAGAGGCGGACCGAACCGTCCGTTTCCTATTTGCTACTTGACGGAGCAGGGGGGCATCCCGCACAGTACGACGGATCATGTCGTGGCCTCAACGGGTTATGACGGCGCGGACATGGCAAGGGAATCGTTATGTTGAACCTCTTGTTGGGGTTATTCTCCGACGACATCGGGATCGATCTCGGCACGGCGAACACGCTGGTTTACGTCAAGGACCGTGGCATTGTCCTGCGTGAACCCTCGGTGGTCGCCATCCAGGCTGGGACGCGTCGCGTTCTGGCCGTCGGGGAAGAAGCCAAGCAGATGTTGGGGAGAACCCCGGGCAGCATCATCGCCATCCGGCCGATGAAGGCCGGGGTTATTGCGGATTTCGAGATTACCGAGGCCATGCTTCGGTATTTCATCCGGAAGATCCACAATCGCCGCCGCATGGTGCGGCCCCGGGTGATCATTGCGGTTCCCAGTGGAATTACTGAGGTGGAGAAGCGTGCGGTCAAAGATTCGGCCATGCACGCGGGTGCACGAGAAGTGTACCTGATCGAGGAGCCGATGGCGGCGGCGATCGGCGTCGGGCTGCCCGTACAGGAGCCGGCCGGGAACATGATTGTCGATATCGGGGGCGGCACCACTGAAGTGGCGCTGATTTCCCTCGCCGGCATCGTGTTCTGCCGCAGTGTCCGCGTCGGCGGCGATGAGATGGATGAGTTCATCGCGCAGTACATGAAGCGGGTCTACAATTTGATGATTGGCGAGCGAACGGCCGAGGAGATCAAGATCAAGATCGGGTCCGCCTATCCTCTCGAAGAAGAGATGACCATGGAGGTCAAAGGACGCGACCTGGTGTGCGGGCTGCCGAAGACCCTGACGGTGACGTCGGAGGAGATTCGCGAGGCCCTGCAGGAGCCGATGTCGTCGATTCTCGACGCAATCCGGGTCACGCTTGAGCGTTGTCCCCCGGAGCTGTCGGCCGATCTCGTTGACCGGGGCATGGTGATGTCGGGCGGCGGGTCGCTCCTTCGCGGGATCGACCGGCTGATCGCCGAACACACGGGCCTGCCCGTGCACCGGGCCGACGACCCGCTGAGCGCAGTGGCGGAAGGCACGGGCGTGGTGCTCACGGAGCTCAACGTCTTGCGCAAGATCGCCGCCAACGAACGCAGTTACTGATCCGAGACCACGCGTCCAGACGGGTCGGAAGGCCTGTCACTCCACCCATACGCAACCGGTGTGTCCGCGCACGAAGTGCCCGGCGCACCCGTAAAGGGTTTGGAGTTCGGTGAGGGAGCGTCGTTATCTCTTGGTAATCGTACTGGGAACGTTCTTCCTGGTCGTATTCAACCTGCCATCGTCCGTCTCGTCATTCCTGCGCGGCCTGTTCCGCGAAGGCATGGCGACCTACCAGCGGGCGGCCACGCGGGCCGTTTCCGGCATCCAGCGCACCTCCTCGGCCGTGGGCAGTTTCGCCGACGTCGTCCAGGAACGTGACCGTTTCGAGCGCGAGAATGCCGCCCTTCGCGGCCAAGTTCGCGCCTTGGGATCCATGGCGCGGGACAACGACGAACTGCGCAAACTGCTCGCGCTGCGCAGCCGGACCAGCCTGGTCACCGTGGCGTGCGAAGTCATCGCTCGCGATGACGGTTACGGTTGGTGGCAGACGGTGCGGCTCGACCAGGGGCGCGACGCGGGTATCCGCGAGAACATGCCCGTGATCACGCCCGACGGACTGGTTGGGCGCACGACCGAGGTATCCGAAAACGCCTGCGACGTCCTGCTGATCTCCGATCACAATTTCCGGGCCAGCGTGCGTTTCGAGCAGGAGGGATCCTTTGGGGTCATGCAGGGCGGCGTCGCGCTGCAGTCGGCCCACAATCTGGACGTCTTGTGTCCGCCGGCGCCCCGCCAGGTGGACTACATCCGCAAAGACCTGGCGATCAAACCGGACGAATTGGTGACGACCTCCGGGCTGGGGAGCGCGTTTCCCGCCGGGCTCGTGGTGGGCCGTGTGATACGGACGTACCTGGATGAGAGCGGCCTTTACCAGCACGCGGAGGTGGCGCCGGCGGCCGACCTGGCGCGACTGCGGTATGTGTTGGTGGTGACCGGGCGATGAGGAACAACGTGTGACAGCCGTGGTGATGATATTCCTGCTGTTGTTGGCGGGCGTGCTGCAAAGCCTGACCCCGGCGGCGGTCTGGCTGGCCTCCGCCAAGACGCCGTTCTTGCTGGGCGTGACGGTCTACTACGCCTTCACGCACAGCCGGGGCGTGACGGTCGCCGCGGCCGTGCTGGCCGGGGTCCTGCAGGACTCGTTGAGCCTGATTCCCGTGGGCTACTCGGCGTTCTGTCTCGCGGTTATCGCGTTCGTGGTGCATCACTGGCGCGGCGTGTTGTTCCGTGATAGCGCGCTCACGGTGGCCGTCGTGGGCGCGGTGTCGGGGGCGCTGATGACGCTGGCGCTCTACGTGATGCTGCTGCTGGGGACGGAAGCCATCAGCGTGCCGTGGTGGTGGTTGCTGCTGAAGATGGCGGGCAGCGGGCTGCTCGGCCTGCTGGCGGCGCCGGTTGTGTGGGTGGCGGCCGGGTGGACCGAACGGCACGCGGGTATCGAGCCGTCGGGAGACGAATGACATGGTGACGGGCGAAGCCATCAATCTCGAACTGCGCCGCATCCGGACGATCCTGTTCGTGATGCTGGGGGCGTTCGGCGTGCTGGTGGGCGCGTTGTTCCTGCTGCAGGTCGTGCATGGGCACGACTACGAGCGCAGCCTGCGGAACCAGAGCATGCGCCGGATCCGCCTGCCCGCGGCCCGGGGCCGGATCCTCGACCGCCATGAGGTCTGCCTGGGCGACAATCAGCCCTGCTACTGCCTGGCGCTGTACCTGGAGGAGATGCGGCGGCCGGGCCGCTGGACGAATACCGTGGCCGGGGTGAAGCAGACGCTCACGACGCTCACCGCGATCGTCGGCCGCAAGCCGCTGATTACCGAGGACGACATCTGGGCGCATATCCGCCTGCGCCTTCCGTTGCCGCTCGTGGCCTGGCGCGACCTCGACCAGGGCGCGCTGGCGCGGCTGGCGGAGAGTCCCACCGACCTGGACGGCGTGGACGTGTACGTGGAACCGGTGCGCTGTTACCCGAAAGGCGAACTGGCCGCGCACGTGATGGGCTACGTGGGCAAGGCCGATTTCTCGGACCCTGGCGAGGACAGCGACTTCCAGTTCTACCTGCCCGAGATGGATGGGAAGGTTGGCATCGAACGCGTCTTCAATGCCGCGCTGGCCGGGGAGGCCGGCGGCCGGCTCGTGCGCATCGATGCGTCCGGCTTCAAGCATGCGGAAAGCGTGGAACGCGAGCCGCGGACCGGCGCCACGGTTGTCCTCGCCGTGGATGCGCGCATCCAGGAACTGGCCGAAGGCGCCCTCAAGGGGACGGCCGGCGCCGTGGTAGTGCTGGATCCGCGCAACGGCGACGTGCTGGCGCTCGCCAGTTCGCCCACTGTGAATCCGAACCGGTTCGTGCCCGTGCTGACCTCGGCCATGTGGGATCAGGCCAACAACGATCCGGCCAAGCCGCTGCTGAACCGGGCCTCGGCCGAGGTCTACGCGCCGGGCAGCGTGTTCAAGCCTCTGGTGGCCCTGGCGGCGCTCGAGTCGGGGCGCGTGACGCCCGAGATGACGTTCGACTGCACCGGCCATTTCGAGCGCAGCGGCTTCCGGCTGGGGTGTTGGAATCTGCAGGGGCACGGCATCGTGAACATGCGCCGGGGCATCGAGCAGTCGTGCAACGTCTACTTCGCCTCCATCGGGACCCTGTGCGGTTACGAGGGGATCGAAGCCATGGCGATCCGCGCCGGACTGGGAAGCAAGACCGGCATTGCGCTCGATCACGAGGCCCGCGGCCTCGTGCCGGGCGATGCCTGGAAACGCCGGGTGCTGCACGAGGGATGGCGTTTCGGCGACACCTGCAACGTGTCGATCGGGCAGGGCGCCCTGACGGTGACGCCACTCCAGATGGCCGTCGTGGCGGCGACGCTCGCGAACGGCGGCACGCTGTACCGGCCGCGGCTGGTGTTGAGCGTGGATGACGGCGGTGGTCCGTACCAGACCAACATGCCGCCGGTCGTGGTCCGCCAGATGGGGTGGCCGGCGGCGGCGCTGCGTGCCGTGCGGGGCGGCATGCACGACGTGGTGATGGCGCCGACGGGCACGGGCCGCCGGGCGTGCATCGAGGGCGTGGAAATGGCCGGCAAGACGGGGACGGCGGAGTTCGGCGAAAAAGGGTCGGGCAATAAGCACGGGTGGATGCTGATCTTTGCGCCATTCGACCAGCCGCGCTATGCCGTGGCCATGGTCGTGGACGAGGCCGTATCGGGCGGGCTGACGGTCGCCCCCCGGATGCGGGTCCTCATGAATGGGATCTTCCACGGGGAGGGCGCCGGGGGATGAGCGCTATCCGGGAAAACGTGGGGCGGGTGGGCCGGATGAACTGGGTGATGAACCTGGCCGTCCTCCTGCTGATCGCCACCGGCGTGCTGTTTATTTTCAGCGCCACGCATGCCCGCGAGGACTCCACCGTCGGCCTGTGGCGGCAGCAGGTGGTGTGGGCGGCGGCGGGCCTGCTCTGCTACGTGGTCACGGCATTGACGGACTACCGGCACCTGAGGGACATGGCGTGGGGATTCTACGCGATGGCGCTCATCCTGCTCGTGGCCGTGTTGTTCTTCGGCACGCGCATCTACGGGGCCCGGCGTTGGCTGATGCTTTTCGGCGTTGGCGTACAGCCATCCGAGCTCGGCAAGATCGCGGTTATCCTGGCCGGGACGTGTTTAATGGCGCCGCCGGCCGACAAGTTCGAGGGCCGTCCGCGCATGGGGTGGAGCTTCCTGCTCGCCGGGGTGCCGATGCTTTTGATCATGAAGGAACCCGACCTCGGCAGCGCGCTGGTCTGTGTGCCGCTGATCATGGCCATGTTGTTCGCGGCCGGAGCCCCGGTGCGGCCGATGGTCGCGCTGGTGGTGACCGGCGTGTTGGCGGTCACGGTCGTGCTCGCGGCGGTGGCCCTGCCGGAAAAGCTCGGGGTCAGCGCCGAGACGCAGGACCGTTTCTTCAGGACGATCAGGGTCAGCGCCTACCAGCGAGACCGGATCGAGGTTTTTCTGCAGCCGGGCAAGGACCCGATGGGGACCGGTTGGAACAAGCGACAGTCGCAGATTGCCGTGGGGTCGGGTGGCCTTACGGGTAAAGGGTATCTCAAGGGCACGCAGAATATCCTCGGCTTCTTGCCGAAGACCGTGGCCCCGACGGACTTCATCTTCGCGGTGATCGCGGAGGAATGGGGTTTTGCCGGGGCGGCGGGTGTGCTCGCGGCGTATGCCGTGCTGGTTGTGGCCGGGCTTTACTCGGCCATGGTGGCGCGGGACAAGATGGGACGGATATTGTGCGTGGGGATTGTCGCGCTCCTCTTCACGCACGTATTCGTGAACGTGGCGATGACCATGGGGTTGGTGCCGATTGTCGGCATTCCGTTACCGCTGATCAGCTATGGCGGCACCTTCATGGTCATCACGCTGTTCTCCCTGGGATTGATACAGAGCGTATATGTCAGGCGGCAGGGAATCTAGCCGCTGGGAAGGATAGGGATAACCATGTTCGGATTCAGGTTTCTAAAGCCCAAGCAGTTCAAACGCGAGCTCATCATCAACGCGGAGAGCCTCGAGACCCGCGTGGCGGTGCTCGAAAACGGGAAGCTGGAGGAGTTCCAGGTCGAGCACCCCAGCGAGGAGCGCATTGTCGGGGGGATCTACAAGGGCCGCATCAAGAATCTCGAGGACGGCCTGCAGGCGGCCTTCGTCGACATCGGCCTCAAAAAGAATGCGTTCCTGCACTACTGGGACATGATCCCGGAAGATGCGGCGCGGCTGGAACAAGTCGAGGATTCGGCCCCGCGCAGCACACAGCGCAACAAGAAGCGCGTCTCCGGCGAGGAGATCGCCAAGATGTTCCCGGTGGATTCGGAAATCATCGTGCAGGTGACCAAGGGCCCGATCAGCACCAAGGGGCCGCGGGTGACAGCCAATCTCAGTATTCCCGGCCGATACCTGGTCATGCTGCCCGGCAGCGACCTGAAAGGCGTGTCGCGGAAGATTGAGGACGACAAGGAGCGCGACCGGCTGAAGAAAGTCCTGGCGCGGCTGCCGACCCCGCCGGGCGTCGGCCTGATCGTGCGCACGGCCGGCCAGGGCGCCAAGCAGCGCAGTTTCGTCCGCGATATCCGCGGGCTCCTGGCGGGCTGGGACGACATCCAGCGCGGCATGCGGGAGAAGCCGGCGCCCTGCTGCCTGTACAACGAACTCGACCTGGTCGAGCGGGTCGTGCGGGACTGGCTGACCGAGGAAGTCGACCGCATCGTCGTGGATGAGGCCAAGACGTTCGAGCGTGTGAAGGATCTGGCCGCGCGTATCTCGCGGCGCGTGAGGTCGCGCATCCAGCAGTACGAGGGCGCGGTGCCGGTTTTCGAACATTTCAACATCGAACGCCAGCTCGAGAATGCGTTTGCGCGCAAGGTCATGCTCAAGTCGGGCGGCTACATCATCTTCGAGGAAACCGAGGCCCTGATCTCGGTGGACGTCAATACCGGCCGCCACAAAGGGGCCTCGACGCAGGAGGAAGTCATCCTCGAGGTCAACACCGAGGCTGCCGATGAGGTGGCTCGCCAGCTTCGGCTGCGCAATGTCGGCGGGCTGATCGTGATCGACTTCATCGACATGAAGCAGAAGAAGAACCGCAATGCGGTCTACAAGACGATCAAGGATGCGCTGCACCGCGACAAGGCCAAGACCAACGTGCTGCAGATCTCGCATCTCGGTCTGCTCGAGATGACGCGCCAACGCGTGGATGAAGGCGTGTTGTCGTCCATGTACGTCGACTGTCCGTACTGCAAGGGCCGCGGCAGCGTGAAGTCACCCCTGTCCATGAGCGTCGAGATCCAGCGCCAGATCGGGGCGTTAATGCGGCGTCAGAAGGAGCAGGGACGCACCGGCAAACTGCAGGTCATCGTGCACCCCATGGTGCTCGAGCGATTGCGCACCGAGGACGAAGCGGTGCTGGTCGACCTGGAGCACCGGTTTGCCGGCTACCTGAGTTTCAAGGCCGACCCCATGCGCCATGTCGAGGATTTTGAAATCCGGAACCCTGACACGGGCGAGATATGTTTCGCCGCGCCCAAGGCAAGTTGACAGGCGCCTTCTTCGCTCAAGGATTCATCATCAGTCTGAAGAAGAGCGACTGCTCCGCCGGCGACAGCATCGTATTGCTCGAACCCAGCGTGTCAGGTACGTCCTGCCATGCTGGGTTAGTCAGCAAGTCGCTCCGTTGCAGCCGCACGTTGGCGCCGGCGTTCCACCATACACGAAACGTTCCGCCGGTCACGCTCTGGACATGCAGGAACAGGCTGGGCGACACGCTTGTCTTCAGGTTCCATGTGATCCACCCGTGATCCATCTGGATCTGTCCGGATAAGGTCGCCGGGTCCGCGGGATCCAGAGTGCCATGGAAGTCCAGGACCCTGGTGCCGGTGCCCCAGTCATCGGAGGCGACGGCGTCCTCCGTATTCGTGGGAATGGCGGCACATGCGGGCAGCCGGTTGACCGACAGGAGTTTCGTGCTGTGCCCGCCTTGGGCGGATGGGATTTCCACATGCACGTGGTATTGATCGTTCGTGACCGTGGCGGAGACCGTGGCTTGAACCGTGTTCGTCAAACGGGCTGCCAGCGTCTCCAGACGGGTGATCGGCACGACATTGGTACTCGTGATTTCGGACGCGTCGTTGGACTCCGTGCAGATCTCCGTCTCCAGTGTGGCGATGCGATTGGTCTGCCACTCGCCGGCCTCAACGACGGCTTGGAATCCGCCCGTCGCCGAGTACACGAGACTGGCCGCGTACTGGAAGGAATCCTGGGTCTGGAAGGTCGACCCGGCCCCGGGTTGGTCGTCCGGGACCGTGTTCGTTGCGGTGTCGAAATAGGCGAACCCGCATTGAATGGTGCCCGTCACGGGGATGGCGACGCCCAACTGGGGATCGTCGAGCGCCCCGACGGCCGTCGTCTTCGCGGAGGCCTTCGAGCCGGCCGTGCCCGGGTTGGGCGTATCGTCTGCCACGAAATGCAAGTCCCACGTCCACGTTTCCTGCGTGCCTTTCTTGTTCTGCGAGTTGGAGCCGTTTGAGGTCGAGCCGCAGTTCAGGGTGATCATCCAGTCTTGCTGGCCATATTCATCGACGAAGAAGGTGTCGTGCGCAGGGGTGCTGCCGTCTTCAACGGTGCCGCCGTCGCAGTCATCGACAATGGTCAACCCATAGGTCGCGGTGTTGTTTTCGGCGATGCCGGGCGTCTCGACTTCGAGTATGCCTAGGCTCAGGTACCCCAGATTTGTAATGGTCACAGTTACGCCCGATTGGACGGTGTCGTCGGACTCCAGCGCAACCTGACTCACATAAGTATAGTTGTAAGGCGACGTTGTGCCTTGGCAGGATTTTTGCCCGATCGTCGAGACGGTGTAGTGGCTTTTGACGTGTTCGAAGATATGAGCCGATTGCGGCTGTCCGTCTTCGGGGAGGGTGATCACATAGCCGAGGGAACCGTCTTTCCACGCGCGCGTCGTGCTTGTGCCGACGAGATCCCCGTCGTTGACGGGTATCGTGTTCGTGAAGGCGCTCGGTCCTCCATTCACGTAGTTCAGGGTGTAGTTGACCGTCCCCGCCCAATGGCCGGATGGCGACCGGTGCAGGTTCCATTTCCGGTTGGAATAGTAACCAGCAACGAAGGGGCTGAGTCGAGCCCCGGCCGCAATCGACGCGCTTTCCGAGTCGGGCGTCGCGGCGCAGATGGTCTGGACCATGTTGTTCGCGAGCGTCGCACACCAGGCCGGCGCTCCCTGCGTGTAACCAGTATCATTTCCCTGCAAATTGTCCTTGTCTGCCGTTTTCTCCGTGATGGGGGGCGGGTCTCCTGCAAAGGTCGTGGGGAGCGCCCCGGAAACGGAGACGTAGCCGCAGGCCTGCGTGTCGAAACACGCCTCCAAAAGATAGTTTCCCCCACAACTCCCTTGAAGCCCATTGAGTGCGATCGTGTAGCTGCAATCGTTCCCCGTATCTACGGATAGTTTTCCCCCCGTCGTGCCGATCTCGATCGGCGGCTCCGAATCCAGGAGCCATTGGCAATCCACGGAGGATCGCGGAGGCTGAAAGGAGGCATGATTCACCGCATCGCTGGCAACAATGTGGAAATTTCCACGCATGCCAACGGTCCAGCCGCCGTTGGCCAGATCCACGGAGATGACTCTGTTGTAACGATTCTCCCACGCGTAGTCGTGGAGATACTGCGTGTCGACGTGAGTCTGGCTAATCACGGTATGTCGAGAAGAACAATCGGAAGTAATATTGTAATACGAGTCGTCGTTCCATTCGATCGATCCGTTCCACTTGCTATCCAACTGTCCCGCGCTTGCCGGGATCGTCAGACTCAGCAGGCCTGCCCATGCGAGCCCGCCGACACCGGTGAACAGTGTTTTCATGGCAGAAAAGGTCTCATAGGCCAAACAGGAAGACAAGGCGCCGTTTCTTCACGTGAGAGGCAAAGAAGGCAGGGGCAGTTGCGCCGCAGACAGGGGCGGGTTCACGCTGGCGTGCCGGGGGGGCATGGTGTACAGTGCGCGGCGTTGCAGATTTACGGAGGTCTATGCGCATGCGGACAGTCAAAGCGTGGGTCATCGGGGCAGTGGTGCTGATAGCCGCCGGGGGGTGGGCGCAGACCCATCCCAAAGGGTCCGCATCCCATTCCCTGGGCATTCCGGGTCTCTCTGGTATCTCGACCACGGCGGCGCCGATCGATGTCGACGCCAAGATCATGGACTACGACCGTTCGAACAAGACGGTCGTGGCCACCAGCAACGTGGTCGTCCGGCGGGGGACCGAAGAGGTGCGGGCCGATTCGGCGCACGTCAATCTGGCCACGAGCGAAGTCGAGGCGAGGGGGCACGTCATGTTCACCCGGCCCGGCAGTGTCTGGAGGGGGGACTACCTGCGGTACAATTTCAGGACGGGCGCTTGGAACACCGGGGCCTTTGCGTCTTTCTTTGATCCTTTCTTTGTCCGGGCAGATACGTCCGCCAAGACCAACCAGGAATTCGTGCTGAAGGACGCGTACTTGACCACCTGCACGAACGAGTACCCGAACGCGCACTACCACATTGTCTGCAAGACCCTTCGCATCTGGCCCGGTGACCGCATGCGCGGAACCAGTGCCGTCGTCTACATGGGGTCGGTACCCATCTTCTATCTTCCCTGGTTGTACCGCTCGCTCGGGGATCGGACCGTCGGTTTCACGGCCGAGGCCGGTTACAGCCAGCGGATGGGGGCCTTTCTGCTGACGTCGGCCAAGTACTGGATGACACCCAATCTACGCGGCATCACGCAAGTCGATGTGCGAAGCGAGCGCGGCCTGGGTTTGGGGCAGGAGATCGGCTGGTACTCCGACAACCGGGTCAATCACGGCCGCGTTTATGGTTACTACATCGATGACCAGGGGGTCGGGTCCGACTACAACAATGGAAATCGCGGTACGGTGGTCGATCCGTCGCGTTACCGCCTGCGCTTCAGCGAAACCCAGACGTTTTCCGACAGGGATTACCTTCTGGCGGACGCCAACTACTTGAGCGACCCGTATATTGTGGAAGACTACTTCAACCGCGAGTTTCGCGGAGAGTTCCAGCCGGACAACTATGCGTCGTTGACGCACCGCGGCGATGCGTTCACCGCGTCGTTTTCCGTCCACAAGCGCCTCAACGACTTCTATACGGCCGTCGATCGGTTGCCGGAAGCCGAGTTGAACCTGACCCGCCAGGAACTCGGCGATTCGCCTTTCTTCTACGAGAGCCGCAATTCGGCCAGTTACTTGCAGAAGGTCTTCTCGACGGACGAATCCAATTCGACCGACTACGCGGCGGCCCGATTCGACACGGCCCACACTGTGTATTATCCGAACCGGTTCTTCGGGTTTCTCGGCGTGACGCCCCGGGTCGGGTACGAGGCCACCTTCTACTCCGAGACCATCAAGGCCGTCACCAACACAGCCGTCATGGCGCTGGCCGGCGGCGGCGCCACGACGTCGGGCGTAACGGTCTTGGAGCCTCAGGGCAGCGGCGTTCGTTCGTTGCCATCGCTCGGGCTTGAGAGTTCGTTCAAGGCGTTCAAGGTGTTGGATGCCGACGAGACCGTCTTCGGAACAGGATTGCGGCATGTTGTCGAACCCTACGCCAACTACACCTATGTGCCCAAACCCAACCTGACACCGGATGAACTCTACCAGTTCGACTCGATCGACGCGTTGGGCCAGAATGATTCCGTTCTCTTCGGCCTGCGGAATCGCCTGCAAACCAAGCGCGACCAGAAGGTGTTCGATTTCTTCGATATCGACGTGAATACCACATACCAGTTCGAGAACGCCGGCAGCCAACCGTTCGAGGACATCAACGCCGTGGCGGACTTCCGCCCCGCCGACTGGTTCACCGTCTACGCCTCGGTCGCGTACGGCACGTATGACTCGGAGATGCACAGCAGCGATTTGAGGACCGTGATCAACGGCGACATCTGGAAGCTCACGCTGGAGTATTATTACCGGGTCGGGGATTCGAGCTTGGTGTCGACGGATGTTGCCTGGTCTCCCAATAAGCGCTGGACCTACGGTATCTACGAACGCTACGAGATGAAGGATTCCCAACTCGAGGAGCAACGGTACTACATCGGGCGAAACCTGGACTGCCTTACGTATCGTATCGGCATCGACGAATTGCCCGCCTACACCCGATCGGACGGAACCCAGCGCCAGCAGGAAATCCGGATCCTGTTCGAACTGTCGTTAACGGCGTTCCCCAATGTCCGCGTGGGCACCACCCCGCGCAACTAGGGATTGCCCGGGCCGCCCGCCGGGGCGTAAGGTGCAACGATGACTCGCGGGGCTTCAGAGGCATTGAACGACCCGTTGCTGACCGGGTGTGACGACACTCCTGGAATCGTGGCCGTCGAGCATGTCGAGGGCCGCGACGGCGACCGCATGCTGTGCTATCGGCGCGACGGCGCGCACGTTGACGAGACTCGTGAGCCCTTCTTCCCCTTCGTGCTCCTGGCCGACGCGGACCTATGCGACGGTCCGCTCAAGGGCCTGCCGCGCCGTGAACTTACCGGCGGCGGGGCGCTCAAATTCCTGGTCGAAATCCCCGCCTGGAAGGTGGCCCAGAAGGCCCGGTCCTGGCTTTCAAAACGCACCGGGTTCACGGCCGGGAACCCCATGGCGCCGTACCTGCTGATCGGCGATCCCGTGCAGCAATACTTGGTGCGGTCCGGGCGCACGCTGTTCAAGGGGGTGCCCTTTGAGTCGCTCCATCGATTCCAGGTGGATATCGAGTGCCTGACAGGCGAGGGCTACGAGTTCTGCAACGCGGCACGGGAGTCGGATCGCCTCATCGCCATCGCCATGGCCGACCACACGGGCTGGCATCAGGTACTGTCGGGCGTCGAGTTGGACGAACGCACGCTCCTGGAGCGGTTCGTGGCCACGGTGCGCGAACGCGACCCGGACGTTATCGAGGGCCACAATATTTTCAACTTCGACCTTCCCTACCTGGTGGAGCGGGCGAAACAGCACGGCGTGACGCTGGCCCTGGGGCGGGACGGTTCCCCACCGGCCGTGAGACCGAGCCGGTTCTCGGTCGGTGAACGAACGATCGCCTACAGCCGGTTCGATCTTTTCGGGCGGCATGTCATCGACACGTTGTTTCTCGTCCATGCCTACGACATCACGCACCGGTCGCTTGACGGCTACGGGTTGAAGGAAGTGGCGAAGCATTTCGGCTTGGCGGCTGCGGACCGCACGTACATTGACGGCGCCGAAATCTCGGCCGAATTCAGGCGCGATCCGGCCAAAGTTATGCGGTATGCCGGCCACGATGTGAGGGAAACGGAAGCGTTGAGCCGTTTGCTTTCCCGCAGCGCCTTCCTGCAGGCGCAAGTGGTTCCGTTTGCCTACCAGAATATCGCCGTCAGGGGCAACGCGACGAAGATCGATGCCCTGCTCGTGCGGGAGTACCTGCGCCAGGGACAGGCCCTCCCGTACCCCGACAAGGGCCGGGCCTTCGCCGGGGGCTACACCGACATGTTCGTGGAAGGCGTGGTGGGTACGGTGCACCACTGCGACGTGCGGTCGCTCTATCCGTCGCTCATGCTGGCGCAGCGGATCGGGCCGCGCACCGACGAACTGGGCTGCTTCCTGCGCATGCTGGCGCGGTTGCGGGAATTCCGATTGGCGGCGCGCGATCGGGCCCGGCACGCCGGCAATGCCGCCGCGCGCCAGAACGACGAGGCCTTGCAGACGACGTTCAAGATCCTGATCAACTCCTTCTATGGGTACCTGGGTTTCGACCAGGCGCGGTTCAGCGATTTCGACGCGGCTGAGCGCATTACCGCAGCCGGCCGCGACCTGCTCAAGGCCATGATTGACTGGCTGCGCGCCCATGGAGCCCAGCCCGTGGAAATCGACACGGACGGCATCTACTTCGTGCCGCCGCCGCACACCGGCGCCGGCGTGCAGGCGGCTTTCCGCCAGGCGTTCGCGGCCGCGCTGCCCGAGGGGATCGAGGTCGAGTTCGACGGCGAGTACAAGGCGATGTTCAGCTACAAGATGAAAAACTACGCCCTGCTCTCGGACAACGGCGAGATCGTCATCAAGGGCGGCGCGCTCAAGTCGCGAGGGCTGGAGCCGTTCCAGCGCAAGTTCCTGCGCGACCTGATCCGCCTCAAGCTCGAGGGGCGCAACGCTGAACTGCCGCGGCTGAAACAGGACTGCGAGACGGCAATCGTGACGCGCCAGTGGCCGATCCAGACGTTGGCCAAGACCGAAACGCTGCAGGATTCCCCGGCCACGTACGCGGCGAAGATCGGCCAGGGCGGGCGGGGCCGGAATGCGGCCTACGAGCTGGCCCTGCGATCCGGACGCGACTACCGGGCAGGCGATCAGGTATCCTACTACGTGACGGGAACAAAGAAGTCGGTGCCGGTGCACTCCCATGCGAAGCGGGTCGGCGACTGGAATCCGGAACAGCGGGACGAGAACGTGGCCTACTATGTGGAAAAACTGGACGCGCTCTACGAAAAGTTCTGCGGCGGAACTTTGGGCGGCCCGGGGCCTGGCGACGAGGAGTGAGGGAAGCCAATGAACCGGAAAAGCGGATTCACATTCATGGAAATCCTGATCGCGATGCTGATCATCAGCATCCTGTCGGGCGTCGTGGGCCTGTCGTTGTACCAGTGGCTGAGGCGGGCCAAGGTCGAGGCGGCCCGGTCGCAGATTAAAACGTTCCAGACGGCCCTGCAGATGTACCGCGCAGACCAGGGGCAGTTACCGACGCAGGAGCAGGGGCTGGAGGCGTTATGCCAGGCGCCGACCTCCGAGCCGGTGCCGAAGCAGTATCCGCCGGAAGGCTATTTGGAAAGCCGCGTGATCCCGAAGGATCCCTGGGGTAACCCCTATGTTTACGTGATACCCGGCCGGCAGGGCGAACCCTATGAAGTGATCAGCTATGGCAGCGACGGCCAGGAGGGCGGCAATGGCGAGGCGGCCGACATTACGAGCTCGGCGCTGTAGCGTCGCCTTTACCTTGATCGAGGTGCTGGTCGCGCTGGCCATTCTTGCGGTGGTCGTGTCGACCGTCTCGCTTGTCCACCTCCAGACGCTCAAGGCGGCGCGGCACGTCGCGGTCATCCAGACGGGGTTGGGCCCGCTGGAGCATCTGGTCACGAGCGGCATGGCAGGCCTGGACCCGCAACTCGTGACGGATGATCTGCGGCAGCAGGGCTGGATGGCCGAGCGGGATTTATTGGGTGGCGGCGGCGAGGCGTTGTGGGAGGCGTGGCGCCTGAGTCCCTCCGGGCAGCCCTGGTCTGTTGTATCCGTCTATCTGACCCCGGCCGGGCCCGGGCAAACGGGGCACTGAACTATGACATCACTGGAACAGAAGACAGCAAAACTTGAGACGATGCTGCGGGAGGCGGACGGCGTCGTGGTGGCGTTTTCGGGCGGCGTGGACAGCACGCTGCTGGCGGCCGAGGCCGTGCGAGTGCTGGGCGACCGCGCGCTGGCCGTGACGGCGCTATCGCCGACTTACCCCGAGTGGGAGCAACGCGAAGCCGCCGCGCTGGCCCGGCGAATCGGTATCCGGCAGATCGAGATCGTTACCCACGAGACGGAGGACGCCCGCTTTATCGCCAATCCGCCGGACCGTTGCTACTACTGCAAGCACGAGTTGATCGAACTGGTGAGCAAGGTCGCGCAGGAGCACGGCCTGAAGATCGTTGTGGACGGGACAACCGTGGATGACTTGGGCGATCATCGGCCGGGGCGCCGCGCGGCCTGCGAGATGGGCGTGCGCAGTCCGTTGCTGGAAGCCGGCTTCACCAAGGATGAAGTGCGCGCGCGTTCGCGCCAACTCGGCCTGCCCACGGCCGACAAGCCGTCGCTGGCCTGCCTTGCCTCCCGCATTCCTTACGGCACGCCGATCACGCCCGAAAAACTGCGGGCGGTAGATCACGTGGAGAATGAGCTGCGGCAGCTCGGGTTTTCCCAGGTGCGCGTGCGTCACCATGGCGATACGGCGCGTCTCGAGGTGCCGGTCGCCGAACTCCCCCGCCTGACGGCGCCCGACGTGCGGCCCCGGGTAGTCGCCGCCGCCAAGGCTGCCGGGTTCATCTACGTGTCGGCCGATCTCGACGGCTACCGGACGGGAAGCATGAATGCCGTCCTCGCCGCGCAGGAGCGGAAGGGGACGGCGTCACCGTGACGGCATGAAGGCCTGGGCGAGGAGGCCAGCCGCCTGGGCGGCGGGGCAATTGAGCTGCACCGTCACGGCGCGGTCCTGGCGGACGACCGTGCACAGGGCCGCCAAGGCCGCCAGGCCGCTGTCGTCATTCGTCAGATTGGCTGTGACGATCAACCCGTTCAGCACTTGTTCGATCTGGAACGCGGCATCGGGCGAGATGGCATTGAGCACCATCCCGGCGCTGACGGCGCCCGCTTTCTCGCCAACCTGAAGCATAGCGGACTCCGTATTGCGCAGAATCATGGCCTTGAGCGGTTGTTGCTCGGAACCGGTGTACCCGCGGCTGGCGGCGGTGAGGAACACATCGTCCCGCGCCTTGGGCAACACCAGGCTACCACTCTTTTGGGCCAGGTTCTGCTTGACGCCGCTGAGAACGTTGAGCGCCCCGGCCACCGCGGAATCGTCGGACCCGATGACGAGCAGGCGGCTCGAATAGAGGCTGGCGCACATCTCGGTGCCGCTGGCGGCATCGCGCCAGTGATGCACCGTTGCCGCCCCCCAAGGCGTCGTGCGATGCTGGGGATACGCGGACAGGGTTCGCGTCACCGTGTCCGCATTCAGGTTGCCGGATATCAGCGCCACGCCGCGACCGCCTGTCACGTCCTCGCCGTAGAGGGTGACGCTGCGCAAGTCCTTGAGCGGGTCGACCCCGAGCAGCGCCCGATAATGCGCCAGGGCATTCTGGAACGACTTGCCCGTCGCCGGGTTATTGGCCAAAGCCGCGCACGTCTTGGTGCCCGACAGGCAATCGATGTCGATATGAACGACCCATTTGGCCGTGACGGGGATCTGGGCCTTGGGCAGCGGACCGGCCACGGCGGCGGCCACAGTCAACATCAGGATGGCGGCAACGATGCGTGCTCTAGACATGAGCCACAGAGTAGCGGGCGGGGGCGGGCTGTCAATCGGGAACAAAGCCTGTCACGAGAAGAACAGGTGCTGGATGATGATCTTCAGGCCCATGCCGATCAGCACGAGGCCGCCGAGAACCTCGATCTTCTTCTCGAAGAAGTGCCCAAAGGCTTCGCCGACGTAGACACCGGCCAAAGAGAGCGCGAAGGTCACCGAACCAATCACGACCACGGGCCCGACGATCGCGGTTTGGAGCACGGCGAAGGTGACACCCACGATGAGGGCATCGATGCTAGTGGCCAGGGCCAGCACGAGTAGGACGGAAGCCCCGAAGGGATTGGTGGGTTCCTCCGCCTTTTCGATTCGCAGGGCCTCGTAGATCATCTTGCCGCCGACGAAACTCAGCAGGGCGAACGCGATCCAGTGGTCAATGCCCGCCATCCAGTGCTGGAGGCTTCGGCCCAACAGCCAGCCGATCACCGGCATCACGGCCTGAAAGAACCCGAAGGCGGCGGCCATGCGCAGGGCGTGATGGAAGCGGAAGTTCTTGTAAGCGATCCCGCTGGCGATCGATACCGCGAAGGTATCCATGGCCAGGCCGACGGCGAGCAACACTAACTCAAAGGGGCGCATGACTCCTCCCACCGCGGCAGCAAAGAAAACGGGCAGTCGCGGTTACCCGCTCCTGCCCGTCGTCCTCACGGAGAACCGAACGTCAGTTGGACGTGCGGCCGCCCACTCCCTTGGCGTCCTTGAGCAGGGCCTTGGCGCCTTCCTTCGGGCGCAACGCGCGAACCGCGGCACCGGCCTGCCACATTTCCGTGTTGTGGATCTCGGCCAACTTCTTGCCAAGGAACTTCTGGTAGTCCTTGCCGCCGCAGTCGCGGATGACTTCGCGCGTTTCCTGGCCGACCTTGACCGACTTGTACAACTTCTTGAAGACCGGCAGGTTGGCCTTGCGGAAGATCGGGCGCCATTTCAGCGCACCATGCTGGGCCGTGGCCGAGCAGTTCTGGTACATCCAGTCCATGCCGTTCTCGTCAACGAGTCGGATGAGGCTCTGGGTGAGTTCCTCGGACGTCTCGTTGAAGGCCTCGCTGGGCGAATGGCCGTTGGCGCGCAGCACGTCGTACTGGGCCTGCATCATGCCGGCCAGGGCGCCCATCAGCACGCCGCGTTCGCCGGTCAGGTCACTGTACACTTCCTTCTTGAAGGTCGTCGGGAAGAGATAGCCGGAGCCAATTCCGATGCCCAGGGCCAGGCAACGCTCCTCCGCGCGGCCTGTGGCGTCCTGGCCGACGGCATAGCTGGAGTTGATGCCCGCGCCCGAGAGGAAATTGCGGCGCACGTTCAGGCCCGACCCCTTGGGGGCGACCATGATGACGTCGACGTTCTTCGGCGGGATCACGCCGGTCTGTTCCTTGTAGACAATCGAGAAACCGTGCGAGAAGTAGACCGCGTCGCCGGGCTTCAGGTTGGCCTTGATCGTGGGCCACACCTTGCGCTGGGCGGCGTCGGAGACGAGGATCTCAATGATCGTGCCGCGCTTGACCGCCCCGGCGATATCAAACAGGGTCTTGCCCGGCACCCAGCCGTCCTTGCAGGCGCGGTCCCAGTCGCGCTTGAAGTCGGGCGCCTGGCCGATGATGACGTTGAAGCCGTTGTCCTTCAGGTTCAGGGCCTGCGCGGGTCCCTGGACGCCATAGCCGATAATGGCAATGGTTTCCTTCTTCAGGACCTTGCGTGCCTTCGCGATCGGGAACTCTTTACGCGTGACGACGGTTTCTTTTTCGCCGCCAAAATCGATCAATGCCATGTCTTGTCCTCCTTGTTGAAACCGAAACAGTCTAGGGAAACTCGGCCGGCGGTCAATCTCAAAAGCCGGGCAAATCGCGTTCGGAGCCTGTTCCGGCTGGAGGCAAAGGGTCATCCGGAAGGCCGCTTCATCGGTTGCTCTCTGCAATTTGTCATATCTCATGCGTATGAGATTGACATGCTGGTCTGCGTTGGGCATCTTATGGGCTCTTACGGCGGAGTCGGCATGATCACGCAGAAGGAAATCGCAAAGCGGTTGAACGTCTCGCAGGCGTTGGTGTCCCGCGTCCTGGGGGGCACGGCTGACCGCATTGGCGTGGCGTTGGACACGGCCGAACGGATACGCGATCTGGCCGTGCGGCTCGACTACCGGCCCAGCGCGGCG
>CAITUY010000159.1 GCA_903895695.1 uncultured bacterium | reverse complement strand
GCTAGTTTGCGGGTTCTCTTCCAAGAGGACACCATTGAAACATCAGCCTACTTCTGCCCCCCAGCCGTCTGCCACTGGCTTATACCGTGCGTGGGAGTTTCTTCAATACACAATCCCGTTCGCGGGGGAAACGCTAGTTTCTAGGTCTGACACTGAGCGCCGCTCACTGAGCGCCGCTCAGCGCCCTCATTATCATTTCGGAATGAACCAGTTCTGCTGTACACCCGAAAGGTCCATGACAACTGCGACCCCAATCGGCATATCGACACAGTAGACATAGGAATACGCAACAATGCGCCTACCTCTCTCCAGGCATTCGGTCTTCTTGGCGATAATGTTGTACATGTGGGCGTCGAGAACCTGTTGCGCCTTGGGGTGTTTGGCGGCATGGTCTCCTCTATTCGTGGCAGTCGGGCCGCCGGTAGCTGCACGCACCATTGACCGAAAATCTTCTGTAGATACATCCACGCTGCCTAGGCAGGCGACTGCGGATGAGTCAAACGCTTCACCCAGTTGCGTGGCGTGATGTCGCATTGCTGCTAACACAACATCAAGCTCATCCATTTCGTCTTCGGATATGCCTTCCTTGGTCACTTTGTCGTGATTGCTCATAGTGCGCCGAGTGTTCACCGTTTCACATAAAAGCCGGAACCGCCGCAGAAACAGCAGTCTTTGTTGCCGCCTTGGCACCGACAACTCTGCCTTACGACCCCACTTGATAATTCTGCCGCCGGTCGTCCACCTTCAGTCGTATCTGAACGTGAGGGAGGAGCAGTTGCATCAAGAACCACCGATGCACCTCCTAAAGCCGTGGCAAACCGATTTAGCGTAAGCTGCGACACCATCCATGAAACCCAGTCTGATTGCTTGCCGGGAGCTGCCATTATGCCATCAGGGAACGGCCGGACGCGTATACCCATCCGTTCAATGCCATCGGCCAGCGTCTGACGGACTAAAGGGATTGCCGCACCTCCGCCCGTCATGAAAAGAATCTCGGGCCGCATTCTTGTAAAGAATGATTCACAGCGGTTGAACACCGCGTGGCAGAATTGCTGAAGCGTATCCTTGATTACTTTCTGGTCACTTGCACCCCCAAAATCAACCCTTCGATCGACGCCAAGCGTCCACCTTTTTTCTGCGTAGAGCCGCTCCTTCGCAGTCTCACGCAAACTGAATTTGAGCGTACTCAAGTCAAACCCATTGGCTTCCGACAAAGCTGGCAGAATTACATCGTCGAGGTTGGCCGTGATGCCGCAGGGCCAACTCTCCGCATCTATGCGCTCAATCCCAGGATCTTCAGGATGAACAATCCCACTTAGGTTGAATCGCAAAGCGGCCACATCGGTGGTGAATGAGCCTATGTCAAGTACGCCAACAGTGACAAACTTCTCCGTATCTAACTCAGTGATCGGACGCAATCGTGTCATTTGGTTGATGATGTTGCTGCTGCCATAGCACTGTTCATAGTGAGGAATTCCCCTAGAGCTTACGCAGTTCTTGCCGTCCGTGAATATCCCAATGATATTCGCAGCCGGCTCGCTCACCTTGAGAATGTTACGGGGGAAGGCCCATCCTTCTCGATCCATGCACTGTGCCAATATGGAAGCAGTTTCTTCCATGACCGGAAGCATGGGAAGACACAATCGCGTTGTGTACTCCCCAAGGTCGATGCCGCTGGCCTCCATCATCTCACGAAGCCATTTAAAAAACTTCGCCGCAACATGGATGGATTGGACATACTCGGAGCGTGCATCGCTGAAGAGATCGGCTTTCCAGTTTGCAAACAGCACATCGCCATCTGCGAGAGTTGCCTCTGCTGCGTCCACTCCAAAAAGCCACTCATGACTGCCAGACCGGCGCTGAACGCATATCGAAGGGATAACCCATTGCTCATGGAGAGCGAGAATGTCGGTGTCAACATCGGAATACTGGCAAGCTCGGAGCCCCGTTCTGCGACTTACCTTTGTGTAGGATGCACCAAGGTCAATCCCGATGACGTTGTCATAGATCGGGTGGCGGTCATCGTGCATCGAGTGGCCTCACTCTCGCGCGAAGCAGTATCTCACCATGGAACGTCCATCCTATGGTTGTCACCGTACAATCTGCACCTCTGTTGAGCCCCCCGACAATGTCTTCATGCCGAAGCGGGTCGAACTTGGCGTCCTGGCCTGGTGCTCCAATCTCTTCCATCCCCAAATTGAGGCCCAAGGCCGAGACAACATTCGTCGGTGGGGCTCCGCCCATGAGCAATTCCCATGCGCCAGCCAGATGGCGTGCCCCAAGTCGAGACACCTCGTCGGCATTTGGACGGGGACTATGCCGAGACAGCGGCGTAGGAACCCATAGCGAACCCATGTCAGGCGTAGCCTTGGTGGTCGCCTGCCATTGGGCAGCAAGAAGTTCAAGTGAACCCGCAATGCTCCTAGCAGCGGCAGTTTGTTCAGCAATTGGGAGGAGGGAAGCCACTCTCAATATGAAGGCCGAGGCAAATGGGGTACGAAGGTCGGGCTCGTCGAGAAGAGTGGTCAGTACCCCCCCCACCAACGCGACTACTGGATCTTCGTCACCGGCTGTCGATATGCGGGTCGCTAACAAGTCGCATAGGCCACGTAGCGGAACTTGCGCTTCGATGACACTACGGCACAGCAGGCTACGTTCTCTTGCGTCTGCTGCCACGGCTTTCGCCAGTATCGCCGTTGCCGCAGTCTTCTTGTCACGACGCAAGGCTGTCCGTAAAAGATCGGAGGGCGGTGCAAGGTCAAGTCGGCGCCTATGGTTATGCAGAGCGAGTTCCAGTATGCCGGTTAGCCCACGCAAGATGCCATGCCTTACGAGCCACTCGGCAGCAGGTGTTACATAGACGCGTTCTGGCTCCTGCCGCGCAAGGGCGTGAAGGCGATTCGACAGGCCGTAGTCACCCTTCAGCACCGCAGCCCAGCAAGCATCCGTTGGCAACAATTCGAGAAGGTCAGGGAGGGGCAATCCGCGCAGAACCTTTGCCTCCGTCTTCGCCACGAAAGCGGCAGACTGCAACAGGCCGGATACAGAGAGTCTCTCCAAGGCAGCCCTTACGCTAGCAGCATCCGATGTCTTGGACGCGAGCAAAAAGCGCACCACATTCCCGGCTTCAGAGACATCCTGCCTTGTAGCCACGCGCTGAAATGACTCAAAAGCCTGCAAAGCATTGCCAGCCATAGCTGTTTGGTTCCGTCCCTCCACAAGCAGTCGTAACGCCCGAAGAAGTGCCCCGTCTTGCTTTGCCTGAACAATCACGAAGGTCCTCCTCAGATATGGCGCGCCTCGGCGAAGACTCCTGCCGATGTCGGCAACAAAGTTCCACCACTTGGGGGCAGAATAGTCTTCGACATGAGCGGAATCAACCGGGTATTTCCCCATTCTCTCGGTCCACGCCAATGAGACTGCGTGCGCCTGTCCCGGTGGTGTGGTCGGACTGATACGCGGCGCGGTCCGTTCCTGGTGTCGCCATTTTGATTGGTACCAAGGGGGACCCATGTTTTGCGAATTCACTTTTTCCGGTGTGATTGGGACCCAAGGGTGCTCGCTCACGGGTCAGCCCCCAAAATAGAGAATAGCGGCGTAAGACCGCAATGTGGCCAACCCGCTACAACTGACAGACATGACTTCCCCGCCCGTGCGGTTTCGCCGCGGAGGCCATCTCCGCAAACGGCGACGGCAGGTGCTTCCCCTGTTGCACCTTTCTGCCGATGCTTCATGCCACAGCCCAGCGGGCCGGACTGCCGCCCAACGTCACGTCCCGCACGTTTCGTCGCTCGTGCGCCACCCAGCTTCTACGCGGCGGGGCCAGCTTGTACCATCCTGCGACGCCAAGGCTATGCAGGACGGGCGTCAAGGAACTGCTGGGCCACGAACCGGTCGACACCCTCCACCGTTGCGCCACGCTCACGACCCTCGACCTCCAGAGGGAGCACCAGCGGTGCCATCTGCGGGAAAGTGACGGAGGCGAAGGGGATTGTCAGGGCAGACGCATCTAATGTCGAGAGTTGAACCACCCGCTTCGCTGTAGCCGCCTTCGCTGACAAGCTGCGGCGGGCCGAGGGCACCGAAATACGGAGAAGACTTGGCTTCGTGCCGGCTCCGCTCCTTCTCCCCGAGAGAACGTTGCGCGAATTTGGTACAGGGCGGGGGCTTGACGGGTGCCTGACCAGTATCATGAGAGCCACGGCCCTGTGCCAAATTCGCGCAACACTGGGTTGTCGAGTGCACGGGAGACCGATGAGGCATGATTCCTGAGGCTCTTCTTGGTGTTTTCCCTCCGTGCCTCCAGCGAAGCGGGTGGTTCAATTCTCGGTGTCTTTAGACGCGTCGGCCCTGGGAGCAAAGATGCTTGACCGTCCCAATGGTAGTTTATATGTTACTATTCTATCGAGACGCAAGCTGGGAGATAGACCATGGCTTTGACACGCGAATACCGTGAAACCGTTGTGGAGCGGCTGCGGAAGGATCAGCGTTTTACGGCGGCATTGTTCGCCGAGGCCCTGACGGCCCTGACGGAGGGAGACAAGGCCACAACCCTGTCCATCTTCCGGGACCTTGTGCATGCGCACATTTCGTTCAAGAGACTGGCGGAGGAGACCGGCTTTGACGAAAAGGCCCTTCATCGCATGTTGAGCGAGCGGGGTAATCCGACCATGGAGAACCTGGGGTGTCTGATCCAGAGGATTGAGCGGGACCTCGGGCTGTCGACCAACATCGAGGCCCAACGGGTGAAACGCGCGGGGCCTGGCGCCCGGACTCGCCCCGCGCATCATCCCGCGCTGGCATACGCCTGAGTCGCGTGAGCGGACGGTGAGAGACTGACATGGGCAAGTACGAGATCATCATCTACTGGAGCGCGGAAGACGCGGTCTATGTGGCCGAGGTCCCCGAGCTTCCCGGATGCATGGCGCACGGGAAGAACCAGCGCGAAGCCTTGGCCAACGTGAAGCAGGCGGAGACCCTGTGGATCAGGACGGCCAAGGAGTTCGGCGATGCAATCCCCGAGCCCAAGGGGCGCCGGTTGGTTTTCGCATGAGCGGGTGGCCGACCCGCTGCAATGGCTGGAGGAACAGATCCGATGAAGACGCAGACATTGACGCCGAGCGAAGTCCGTAGCCGGGGCTTCCAGGCTCTGAATCGCGAGCTGGGAACGGTCGGATTCCTCAAGTTTATGCACCAGTTCGAGAGGGGCCGTGGAGACTATTCCCGCGAACGGCACGCATTGGTGGACAACCTGGGCCTTGCTGCGATCATGGCCGGCATCAAGCGCAATCGCGCAAAGGGAAGATCGCCTGTCGCTTGAGGGGTACGCGGCAAAGAGTCGCCTCCGAGGAAAGCGTCCATCCCCGCTGCTTCTCTTATCGCCTGTTCCATGGGCTTGGGGCACCCCGCTCTCGCTCATCGAGCCGCCCCACAAGTCACCCCACAAACTGTGGTCGTTCTGAACCGGGCGCAGCAGGCGGTTATCCCTGCCGCGATGGCAGGACAAATTGACATCATGACGTTATGACGCTATGGTGTTAGCAGAAACAGGAGAACCATCATGAGCGTCGCGGTCAAACGGACAACTGTGTATTTCGACTCATCGCTTCACCGTGTATTGCGGCTGAAGTCTGCCGAGACCTCGCGGAGCTTGTCCGAACTGGTGAATGAGGCCGTATCCACAGCTCTTCACGAGGACCTCGACGATTTGGAGATTTTCAGGAAACGGGCGCATGAGCCCACCATCTCGCTGGAATCCGCCCTGAAGGAGTTGAAGCGAAATGGCAAAATATAGGATCGAGCTCAAGAAGAGCGTTGAAAAGGATCTCGCGCCCATCCCCAAGAAAGACCTCCAGCGCATTATCGCCGCGATTGAGTCGTTGGCCGATGATCCGCGTCCACCCCAATCCAAGAAGCTCTCCGGCCTCGAACAGTACCGCCTGAGGCAAGGCAACTACCGAATTCTCTACTCCATCAAAGACGACTTGCTGATCGTGTTTGTGGTCGCCGTGGGACACCGGAAGGACATCTACAGGTAGCCGAACCAGCAGCACCACCCTGTTCGGGGCCCGTTGCGCGGACCCCTCAAGGGTGAGTTGCGGCCTCCTGTCACTGAGGGACACAATTCTCTCCCGATTTGTCTTCATTCCCGAAGGTGCTTCGCGTACATTTCTGCCCCTCAGGGGTGCGGGGAAACTGAGGGAAGGGGACCCGCCTGCGAAGCGACCTGTCTGCGCCTCGAGAGGAAGCCGTGCGGCGCCGATGAACTCACGCGAACGAATGCTGGCCGCCATGCGGAACCGCCAGCCGGACCGGGTTCCGGTGGCGCCCGACATGTCCAACATGATTCCCTGCCGTCTCACCGGCAAGGCGTTCTGGGATATCTATCTCTACCAGGACCCGCCGTTGTGGCGGGCTTACATCGACGCGGCGCGGCACTTCGGCATTGACGGCTGGATTTACAATCTCGACGGGTTCTATGTGAGCGACCCAGCGGTGCCTCCCGCGCCGTCCGACGAGACTTGCGAGACCGTCATCGTCGAGCGGACGCAGGAGCGGATCGTCACCCGCGCCTGCACCCAGTGCGGCCGCCAGCCGAGGGAATGGTCAAAACTGGTCACCGTCTATCCGCGGGCCGATCCGCCGACCTGGCTGCCGGCCGAGAAGGTCGGGCTGGCCGCGGCACCCGAGCGCTGGTGGCCCATCGAGGGCGTGAAGCCGCAGAAGGAAGGCTTTGACCTCCTCCGCGAGGCGCTCCAGCTCTTTGAAGGGCGGGGCGTGATCGGCGCCTTCGTCGGCCCGCCCCAGCTTGGGAATCCGGAGTGCGGGTGGGGCTACTCCATCTACGACTACACCGACCGGCACGAGGCGGTCTACCAGTGGAGCCTCACGGCCGCGCGCGATGCCGTGGCCTATCTGAAGCGGGTGCTGGCCGGCCCGGTGCGGCCGGATTTCATCCTCACCGGCGGGTCGGGCCTGCTGGTGTTCAATACCCCGGAGATTCTGCGCGAGATCACACTGCCCTGCATGCAGGAGATCACCCGGATCTGCAAGGAGGCCGCGATCCCTTCCCAGATCCACTGCTGCGGCCCGGAGCGCGAACTCGTCCGGATGTGCGCGCTGGAAACGGACCTCGCGTCGATCAACCCGCTCGAGATTCCGCCCATGGGCGACTGCGACCTGGCCGAGCTCAAGCGTCTGTACGGCCACAAGCTCGGGCTCATGGGCAACTTGCACACCACGGACGTGATGCTGCGCGGCACCGCCCGCGACGTCCGGCGCGAGAGCCTGAAGGCCATCCGGTCGGCCGGCGGCGACGGCGGCTTCATTCTGTCGACCGGCGACCAGTGCGGCCGCGACACGCCGGATGAGAACATCCGGGCGATGGTGGAGGCGGCCCGCGAGTTCGGAACGTACCCGCTGGACTTCGGGCGCATCGATGGCGAGATCCGCAGGCTGGAGGCGCGGCCATGAGAAGCGCTCACGAAATGGAGACAGGAATACGGGATGAAACGCACGTACGATCTCTCCAGGCTTGAGTGGACGCTGTCCGGCTGGGTACCGAACCTGTGGCGGCTGCGCGCGCCGGTGGAAGTCAACAAAGCGCAAACCTCGGAGGTCCCGGCGATTCCGGCCCGCGTGCCGGGCTCCGTCCAGATGGCCCTTCGTACGGCGGGTCTTATCCCGGACTGGAACGAAGGCTTGAACTACCGCGCCTGCCAGTGGGTGGAGAACCTGCACTGGGTTTATGAGGCATCCATTCCCGATGAGTGGGTGGCGGAGGGATCGTCGTTCCGACTCGAATGCCTCGGGCTGGACGGCAGTGGGTGGCTGCGGGTCAACGGGGCCGAGGTGGCGGCTTTCAACGGGTCGCACCGTCCGCATGTCTTCGATCTTGGTTCCCGGCTGAAACCGAGCGGCAACGTCCTGACCCTCATCTTCGACTGTCCTCCCCGGTGGGCAGGTCAGTTCGGCTACACATCGCGCATGACGGAGTGGAAGGTTCGCTTCAACTACACGTGGGACTGGGTGGCCCGCCTGGTGCAGATCGGCGTATGGGACCGCATTGACCTGGTCGGGTCGGACGGTGCGGAGATCGGCGACATCCGTGTTGGCGCCGAAGTGGCCGATGCAGGCGCTGCGCTCCGGGTTCAGGGCAACGTCGCCGGCCCGGCGCATCACCGCGTCAAGGCTGCCCTGATGGATGGCGACGTCGTTGTGCGCGACCAGGTGCTGGACGTGGCGGCCTTCAACAGGGCCGGCATCGACTGGCGGAATCTCGCTGTCGGGCGTTGGTGGCCGAACGGGATGGGCGAGCAACGGCTTTACACCTTTCGCATGGAGCTTGTCGGCGAAGACGGCACGCCTCTTGACAGTGTCGTACGCACCGTGGGCTTTCGGAGCGTCGCGTGGCGCCCGTGCGAGGGGGCGCCACCCGAGGCCGATCCCTGGATCTGCGTTGTGAACGGAGAACCGGTCTTCCTCCAGGGCGCGAACTGGGTGCCCATCCGGACGAACTTTGCCGACGTGAGCGACCAGGACTACCGCGCCTGGCTTACCCTCTACCGCGACCTGGGTTTCAACATCCTGCGCGTTTGGGGTGGCGCCGTTCTGGAGAAGGAATGCTTCTACGCCCTCTGTGATGAACTGGGACTGATGGTGTGGCAGGAGTTCCCGCTGTCGTCGTCGGGTTGCGATGATTATCCTCCCGAGGACGAGACCTTTATCCGCGAGATGCGCGTCGTGGCGCAGTCGTACGTGGCGCGGCGGCGGCATCATGCCTCGCTCGTTCTCTGGTGCGGCGGCAACGAGCTGATCACCACCCGTGACGGCTCCTACCTGCCTGTCGGCGACTGGCACCCCATGATCCGCATGCTCAAGGAGGTCGTTGCGGATATGGATCCGGGGCGGCGATTTCTGCCGACCTCGCCCAGCGGCCCTTCGGTGCATGCGCATCTGCCCAACTTCGGGAAGGGCATCCACTGGGACGTGCACGGCCCCTGGTCCATCAACTGGTTCGGCATGGCGGACGCGACGCTGGCCTCCTGGCAGGACTACTGGGACCGCGACGACGCGCTGCTGCGCTCGGAGACCGGCAACCCCGGTGCGAGCCCCGCCGATATCATCTGTCGATACCGGGGCGAGTGTTCGATCGAGCCGATCGCCGCCGCGAACCCGCTGTGGCGGCGGCCGCTTGACTGGTGGTTCGATGGTCCCCAGTTCATCGCCGAGCACGGGCGGAACCCGCGCGACCTGGAAGAATACGTATCGTGGAGCCAGGAGCGCCAGGCACGCGCGCTCGCGATTGCCGTACGGAGCTGCCAGGACCGTTTCCCGCGCTGCGGGGGCATCCTATTCTGGATGGGGCACGACTGCTATCCCTGCGCGGTGAACACGGCGATCATCGACTTCCATGGGCGGCCGAAACCGGCCGCTGTCGCCGTGGGCGAACTCTTTCGGCAACAGTCATGGAGAAAGGCCGGCTCACGGATCGGCAGTAACCCTCCGGGTCCTGGGCTCTAGCAGCCGGTTGAAGCAGTCTCTTGGTCGTAACTCAGACGGTCGGCGAGGCCGCCGACCCTCCCGAAACACCAGCGAGACGTATGATTTCGGACAGGGAGGGACGCCGGCCTCGGCGTCCGTTGAGGTTTTTCACCGGGCCCTTGTCAACGCAGGACGAATACCGTTCCCGCTGGGGGCAGGAGGCCCCAGACGATGGTGCCGTCGCCGGCTCCCGTGCCGCCGGTTCCCTGGGCGGCCGAGACTTGCCAGACGCCGTTCGAGTTCATGGCGCGGTACCAGACGGCGATCCGCCCGCCGCCGCCACCACCGCCGCTGGTGCCGTTGTAGGCGGGTCCGCCGTCGGCGCATAGCGTCGCAGACGTTCCGGCCAACACCTTGCATCGGAGATTGATCGCGCCACCCGAGCCGCCGCCCTCGGTCCACGCGCTGCCGGTGCCCCCGCGAGCCGTGAGGGTGCCGTTGATTTCTGCGCGGCCATCGGCCTCAATCCGAATCAGCCCGCCACCCCAGCCGCCGCTCACGCTCACGCCGCCTGCGCCGCTGCCCGGCAAGGTCGGTGCGTTGGAGGAGCCGTACGTAGATCCCCCCGCCGCTCCGCTGTACGTTCCGCCGGGTCCGCCGTAGCCCCCACCGCCGCTGCCGTTGACGGTACCCGTACCGCCGCCCGGACCGTAGCCGTTGGCCAGAGGATAGCCGCCGTGGAAGCCGGAGGAGTCGGCGTTGAAGCCGGCGTTGGTGTCCACGGCTAGGTTGAGGAGGTGGAAGAGGGGCGCGCCGCCGGTTGTCGGATCGCTGAGAGGACAGACCCAGCATCCGTTGCTCACGCTCAACGTTTTCGCCACATCGACCTCGGCGCCGCAGGCTCCGCTGGCGCCGTTCGTCGGAGCGGACTGCACGTAGAATCGAGCCAGATTCGTGAAGGCGAGATTGCCCGCCACGGCCAGCGTCGGCGCATTCGTTCCGATCGGGCAGAGATACAGGCTGCCGCCTCCCACGGACGCGTTGCCGGTCACCCGGAAGGCCGACTGAGGTCCGGCTCGAAACACCGAACGGGCGTTCGGATAGGGCGTCGTTGACCAGTAGAGAACGGTGTTCTGAATCTGCAGATTGCCGGAGACCGTCACGGTCCCGTTGCTCAGTTCGAATCCGCCGAGGCCGGTCACCGTGAGATCGTTGCTCACCGCGAGCTGGAACCCGTTCGTGAACACGGCCAGGCCGTCGTCGATCGCCAGGCTCGCCGGCGCCCACTGGGTGAAACCGGGAATGACGATCTGGCCGCCGTAGATTTGCTCGCGAGGGTAGAACCCGGCATCGGGCAGATAGATCGTGCCGGGCCGGCCCCATCCGATCGAGTTGCCGTTTTTGGCGGACAGTTTGAAGATCGGCTTCGCCGTCAGGTTCAGGGCGCTTTGCGCCACCGGGTCGTAGACGATGGCAATCCGGCCGCCGCCGCCGCTCCCGCCCGCGTCGGACCCATTGCCCGGACCGTCGCCGCCGTCCGCCTTGACCACGCCGCCGGTGGAAGCGAACGTACCGCACAGGATGCAGATGCTCCCGCCCGCCCCCGCCCCCGTACGCCAGTTGCTGCCCTGAGAGCCGCTCGCCGTGATTGTGCCGTTGACGACGACGCTGCCGGCCTGGATCCTCACCACGCCGCCGCCCGCTCCCCCCGCACTCCCGTCCGACCCCCCGCCGCCGCTGCCCGGATCGGCCGGCGCGGCCACCTGTCCGTACGCCGCGCCGCCCGGCGTGCCGGAGATGCCGCCCACGCCGCCATAGCCGCCGCCGCTGCCCTCGTTGACCAGAAAGGTTCCGGCGCCCGGGCCGCAGCCGTTTGCCCTGACCGCGCCGCCACCATAGCCTTTTTGATCCACATTGATGGCGCCGCCCGCGTTCACCGCGAGATTCGTGCAGACGAGCCAGACGCGTTCGTTCGGGGTCCAACCGTCGCTCCCGTCCACGTCCGAGTTCGGATTGTGGGTAACCGTGCCATTGATCTTTCAATTACCCACAATTCACCTTCTCTCACCCCGCTTGCCGCCACCCGCTTGCCGCCGAGTCTTACGGGCAGTTTCTTCGATCCACGGAGCGCGATCGAGTGCGTCGCGTAGCAGTGCATCGAGCAACTTCTGC
>CAITUY010000158.1 GCA_903895695.1 uncultured bacterium | reverse complement strand
TCCGCTTGCCGCGCCCATGCCGCCGCCGCCGATTCCGCCGGTGCCGACGGTGGCCGGAAGCCGCGGGCCACCACCGCCCCCTCCGGCATAATTTGTCCACACGCCCGAAATATTGTTGGACACCCCGGCGCCACCCATTCCCGCGGCCGAACTCGTTGCGTTTGTCCCCCACGAACCGGCGCCTCCGCCCCCCCCGCCCGCATTTCCGGCCGAAGCCGAACCGCCGGGGTTGCCTTGACCGCTGGGGCTATTCGTTCCTCCCGCGCCGGTATCACCGCCTCCTCCGCCCGATCCGCCTGCAAGTCCCGGCTGGGTGTTGTATCCGCCGCCGCCACCACCGCCGTAGGCAAGCAAAGCGCCGAACCAGGAATTGCTGCCGACAGATCCCTGTACCCCTGATGCTCCTTTCGCTCCGCCCATTCCCACGGCCACCGTAGTCGTGCCCGCGGTGAGGGAGTACGAATTCGTGTAGAGGAGACCGCCGCCGCCGCCGCCCCCTCCAACCGTGTCACCGCCGCCCGCCACAAGCAGCACATCGACGATGCCGCCGATCGAGACGGTGAAGTTGGTGTCGCCCTGCCCGACGTTGTTCGTCGTGAAGGTGTGAATGCGGTAGATGCCTGAGGTGGTGATCGTGCCGCCTGTCGCGGTGACGGCCGGAGCCGTCCGCGCCGTGAGCAACAACATGATCGCGATCCCGCAACCCGTGAATAACCGTGATAACGTGTTCTTCATGCGTCCCCCTTTGCGTTCAGATTCAGACGTGCGTCCCCCTGGAACACTCCGTCTTCACCCTTAGTCGGTCAATCATGCGTCGAATAACAGTTGCCAAGAGCCTGTCCGAAAACCTGTCTGCCTCTTGTGGAGCGGCGCGGCTTCCCGCGCCGGCCTGCCCTGAGTGCCATCGAAGGGCCGGAGCCGGAAGCGGCTCCGCTTCCTGTGGCAGGAGGGCTTTCGGATAGGCACCAAGAGTAACGCCACAGAGTTGCCGACCCGCCTCCGCTATTGAACCATCAGCACCGTTTCTCGGTCGGTAGCGCCGTGGATGATCGAGGTCCGGGGTGAGATCGTCGGAAATCACTCTGTATCGATCCAGCGGGGGATCGATTTTCGCGAACTTTCCGAACCGTCGGCGGGCGATCATAGTCATGATGCTCTATAAAAGGTACGTCGATCTCATTTATATAAGGATACCGGAAAACGCCACTCGCAGCAAGCGACATTTTGTCGCGATTTGGCGCAAAGGATTTCGGAGGCAAGTCAATTTGAACAAAAGTCGCAAAGATCGCAAAGGGGTGCTATTTTTGCCGCCGTAGGCGGTAAAGAAGAAGTCTTCTTCGCGGGCTTGGCGGCTTCTGTTCAAACTCGGATTTTGGCTCTGGCTAGCCGCCGTGATCTAACCAGCGACTGCGTGAAGGAAAGGAAGGCGCCATGAAAGCGAAGAAAGCGAAGGGCAAGCACACGGGTCACAAGGGCACGGGATGGCTTGTGAGGCTGAAGCAGTTGCTGCCGGAGTATGGGCACCGAAATTGGATTGTCGTGGCCGATTCCGCCTATCCGAAGCAGAGCGCGCCGGGGATTGAGACCGTCTACACGGGGCAGGGGCAGATCGCCGTGCTGAAACGCGTCATGCAGGAGATCGAAGCTGCCCCGCATGTCCGCGCGGTGGTCATGCTCGACGCGGAACTGGACCATGTTGCGGAAGCGGATGCGCCGGGTGTCGAGGCGTACCGAAAGGCGCTTAGGGCGTTACTGAAGGATCATCCGGCCAAGGTCATGCCGCATGAAGCCATCATCGCCAAACTCGACCAGGGCGCCAGGCTCTTCAATGTCTTGCTGCTCAAGACTGATATGACCATTCCCTACACGTCAGTCTTTATCGAATTAGACTGCGGCTACTGGGATGCCGCGAAAGAAGCCCGGTTGAGAAGCGCCTTGTCGGAAAGAGTGTGAGTGGTTGCATCGAACCTGGCTTTGGGCCGAGATGAAGTTGGACGTCTACGCCCGCTACCGGCCGAGACGGCCGGCTCCAAAATGCTCCAGAATCGAACTGGAGCCGGCGGTCCTCCGCCGGTAGCGACGGTGGGACCTCTCGCAGCGTTTAAGTCCGACAAGCTGCTACCGTCCCTGACTTGGGGTGTCTTCGCAACCATCCGACTCTCCGAACCATTTCCAGCGCAGGCAAGACGCAGTCCGTGGCGGACTTCTGGAAGGACTACGACGCGAAGAAGAAGTGATTCGTTAGGAGTGTCACACGGAGACGCGAGGGCGCGGAGAAGACGAAGCCCGTTTCCCTTATTTTTAATTCTCCGCGTTCCCCGCGTCTCCACGTGAACAACTCTTCTCTTCATCCCGAAGGCATCCGAGTTTGGCCGCGCAGACGCGTTGTGCGCTACCGGGCGAGAAGATCGGCCGGCGAGCGCGCGAAGAAGTCATCCAGCGCGATCCCGTCGCTGCCGATCAACAACGCCTGAGCATGAGGATACCGGGTCCGAAAGGCGGCGAGACCGCTGAGGCGGCCCGGGCGTCCGCTTTTCACCTCCAACGCCCACACCTCGCGGCCGTGCGTAACGACGAAATCCACTTCGTGGTCCCCCTCGCGCCAGTAGGTGACCTGCCAGCCAGGTTCGGAAAGATGGCTGAGAAGGTGCGCTCCCACGGCGTTCTCGACGATGCGTCCCCACCACCCGCCGTCACGGCGCGCCTCGGCAAAAGACAGTCGAGACAGGGCATGAATCAGGGCGGAGTTCCACAGGATGAGTTTCGGGCTGCTTCCACGCTGCCGCCCGCGTCCCGCCGAGTACAGGTCCAGTCCGCTGACCAGGAATGCCGTTTCCAAAAGCTTCAGGTAGTGGGCGAGCGTTGTTGTGTTGCCGGCGTCCTGCAATTGGCCCAGCATTTTGTTGTACGAGACGTGCTGGGCGGGAAACGCCGCCGCGAAGGCGAAGAGATGGCGCAACAGCGCCGGCTTGTGAACGGTCTGGAGTTGCAGCACGTCCCGGGCGATCGCGGGCTCCACCAGACTGTCTGCGACATAGCGCTTCCACAACGTTTCATCGACGGCAAAGGGGGCCGCGCCCGGGTACCCGCCGAAGAACAGCCAGTGGTCGAGGTCCCATCCAAACGCCTGTCGACATTCCGTCCAGTTCCAATGCGGGCAGCGGTGAAGGAAGAACCGGCCGGCGAGGCTTTCCATCAGGCCGCGTTGCAACAGCAGCGAGGAAGAGCCCAGGAGAATGACGCGTAGCGGCCGGCGCGCCCGCAGCGTTTCGTCCCAAAGCCGTTTTACGACTTCGCTCCATCCGCGCACTTTTTGGATCTCGTCAAGGACGAGAATCGCCGGCGCCGCGGCCCCGGCCGGGAGCGACAACGCCGCGCTCCAATGCGACTCGATCCATTCCGGCCCCGGGGGCAGGGCGGCGTCGGCGGCCGCAATATGGCACGGGCGTTGGAGCCGCTCCAGCAACTGCTGCACTGCGGTGGTCTTGCCGACCTGACGGGGACCGATCACAACCTGAAGCAGTTGTCGATCGCGCTGGATCGCCTTCTCCAAGTCATCCACCACCGATCTTTGGAAAGGTTGCATGGGGTGGATTCTAAGGCGTTAACACAGTCCATGTCAATATATCTCAGTGATTGAGTAATTTTACTCAACCGTCGCGCAATCAACCCGGCCGGCTGGCGGGCTTCTGGAAGGACTACGACGCGAAGAAGAAGTGAGCGGATGGGGCGGAGGGTGGGGGGGCGGCGGATTACGCGTAGTCGTCACTCTTAGTCGGTCACTCGTAATCGACTGAGCGAAGCGACTAGGTGTATTCGACTACGAGTAACGACTACGAGTGACAGGCTACCGGTAGACTTCCCGGCGGTTCCCGATCCGGACGACCAGGACGTACAGTCGGCCATTTTCGACGGTGTAGACGGCGCGATAGTCACCGATCCGGATGCGCCATTCCGTGCCCTCGCGTCCCTGTAACTTCTTCGCTCCGGGCGGGTGGGGGTTCTCTGCCAGAGCTTCCGGTCGCTCCCGGATGCGCGCTTGCGTTATGCGGTCAATGGCGGCCAGTTGCTTCCAGGCCGTGGCGGAGAGTTCAACGGTATACGTCATGGCGCCGGAAAGGCGGATAGGGGAAACGTCTTCTCTTTGCCTGCGCGGATGGCAGCAAGCACGCGATCGGCTTCCCGGATGTCGGCCAGGTCTTCCAAGGCTTCCAGCATTTCGGGCGGGACCATGATGGCAACAGCCTTGCGACCGCGTTTCACGATAACCGCTTCGTGCCCCGCCTCCATGCGGCGCAACGTTCCCGCGAAGTCGCGCCCCGCTTCCAAAACACTTACCGTTGTCATAACGCTAGTGTCGCACGACCCGGCCGGTGGCGTCAATCCGGCGGTTCCGCCCGGGCGTATCTGCGATCCCTGGCACCCGAACTGTAGCCGCGCACGTTGGGCGCGGAGAGGAAACGCGGTCAACGCCCGCGTCTACAATGTGCTTCGCTCTTTTGTAGCCGCGCACGTTGGGCGCGGAGATGAAACGCGGCAACGCGCGCGTCTACAGAAGAAGACGACCCAGTGTGGCCGCCTACTGATCCAGCGGCAGGTAGCCGCGGTCGACGTTGAGGATGAGGATGCCCATGGCGGTACTGTAGCCGGGGCCCATGGCCACGATCGGGCCGCCGTGGCCCGGAGGGAAGGGGAACCGGCCGTCCGGTTCCTGGCGTTCTCGCAACAGTCGAACCACCCTGGCAAAATACGCGTCAAACGCCTTGCCGCCATCCGTGTGCCGGGTGCGGAAGAGCCCCCGTACGGCAAAGAAGTGTGTCGGGTAGAAGTTCGGGCCGTACCAGGTGGGCGGATGACGCGCCAGCCAGGTGCGTCCGAGTTCGATACGCGCCGGATCCGCATCGGCCAGCGCCAGCGCATACTCGCCCGCGGCTGACGCGCTGCGTACGGCCAGGCCTGCGGCCCCGAGCGAGAACCCGCCGCGCTCATCTTCCTTGGGCTCATCCGACCCCTTCTGGCTGGCCGCCAGGAAATCCGTGGCCCGGTCGAAGTTGCCCTGCGACACGTTTTCGAACCGGAGCTGACTGCTTCGCAACTCACAAAGAAACCACGCCGTCAGCACGCGATCGTTTACGCGGGTTTGGTCGTCCGGCCGCCAACCGCCGCCAAACTTAGGATCAACGCCCTGGTCCTGGATCTCCAGCGAATACTGAAGCGCGGCCTTCGCCTTGCTGTACAGTTTGAGATTTTCCGGCTCGTTCGGGGCCATGCCCGTCGCTTCGCTCAGGGCCAGGGCTGCCAGGGCGTGGTCGGCATTCGGCTCCTTGTCGCCGCCCAGGAACGCCTGGTCGCCGTTCTTCAGGATCCACGTGTAGGCCGCCTGCATGGCCGGCCCATAGTCCGCGTCGCCCGGCTGGGCGCCCGACGAAAGGCAGGCGAGAATGAAGAGGGCCGTCACGGCCTGCGGCCGGTCATCGCCCACGGCTCCTTCCTTCTGGATGCTGACGAGAAACTTCAATCCCCGGTCCACCATGTCGCGGCGCTGCGCCTGCAAGGCGTCCCCGGCGAAAACGGGTCCCGCGAGAAGAAGCAGGGAGAGCAGAACCTTGCGGCTCATCGGGCGGCCTCCAGAATGCCGTTCAGGTAGCGGTAACAGCGGTCCTTGAAGAGCTGCGGCATGGCCTGCTCCCTCGCCCGCTTGAGTTCCAGGTATAAGTGCTTCGGGAGTTTCAGGTTGGCGAACTCATCGTCGCTCATCGCTCCCACGCCGCCAAAGCTCATGTGCGGTTGCTGGATTGTCTTGAGCCGACGGTTCTGTTCCAGTTCCGCAACCGTCCATTCCAGGGCCGCCTGGGCGCCGGCCTGCTGGAACGCCTGCGCCACCCGCGCGCGGCTCACCGCCAGGGCTTCGCGCGGAAATACGTTGCGGGCGCCCTGCATCACCGGCCGGGCCAGGGGTTTCATCTCCGTCAGCACGCTGCCCAGATCGCGTGCCGACCGGGACCCGGCCTGCCGTTCCGCCGCATTCTGCCGCACGTCTGCCAGGATCTCCGGCAGGGCCTGGACGTCCTTCGGGATTGACTTGAGCGGCTCCAAAGCCGCCTGGGCCTTCTGGGCCAGGGTCTGAGCCGCTGGCCCGTGCCCGGCCTGGATTTCGTCCAGCACGCCCCGGCCCTGACACCACACTTCACCCCATAGGGCTGCGGCTGACACCCGGTCACCCGCGATGGAGGACAGCGTCTCCGCGACATTCGTCACGGATTCCGTCAGCCGGCTCGCGGCCTTCATGAAATTCGCCTCCTGCTCCCAGGCCGGGGCGATCAGGTTATCGCGCAGGATCCGTTGCCGCGTCGCCTCGTCCGGCGCCGCCTTGAGCACCAGGTCCACCTCGCCCAGCAGTCGATCCAGTTCCTCGTACTCGCGGCGCCGCCCCTTCATTCCCTGCGCGGTAATCGTGCCGCCGGGCTCCATGTCCCTCAGGATCAGTTCCTCGAACTGGTTCGCGGCCCGCGTCAGGAGCGTGTGCGCCAGCACGAGCCGTTCGAGATCGGTCTTGCCGCCGGCCTGGTGCAGCCGCGCGAGTTCCGCCACGTTGGCTGCCGTCGTGCCGGCGGCCTGAAGCGCCTGCAGGCGGGCATACATCGGCGTCAAGGTCACCATGTAACTCTCCGCCCCGGTCACGGCCTTGATGTCGGCGCGGTAGGCCGCCACGCCGGCCTGCAGCAGCGGCAGCGTATTGGCCACTGCCTGGTCCGCCAGTTTCAGCCAATCCTGCGCGGCCGGCAGCAAGGGCGGGAGGCGTTCGCGCAGCTCCGCTTCCCAGGCCCGGAGGGAAGCCGCCAGACGGCCGGAATCCCGTTCCTGCGGCATCCAGTGCAGCGCCGGCGCCAGAGTGGCCACGAGCGGCGTCAGGCCGGCTTTCTTGTCCGCCGGCAGCTCGGGGCTCGCCGCGAGGCGGCGAATCGCCAGCGCCGATTCGCGCAGCCGGAGCCAGTAGAACTCGAATTCCGGATCGCCCGGCGCCAGGAACTCCGCCACGACACCGACCCGCAGCGCTTCGGCGTCTCTCCGGGCCTGCGAAAGTGTCGAATAGAGGCGCCAGCAGGACTCCTGCGCGGGCGTGGCCCCGACCGCGACTGTCCCGGCCCCGGAGTACAGGCTGAGCCACGTGGCGGTGTCGCGCATCAGCGCCACGGGGTCGGCCCGTTCCTGACGAGTCAGCGCGGCCAGTTCGAAGGCCATGATGCCGATCCGGTCTTTGTCGCCGTTGGGCCCGGGGGCAAGATTCCAGGTGGAGAACGGCGCCGGCGCCGCGTTAGTTTCCGCCAGGCCGGTCGCCAAGGTCACCAGCTGCGTCGACAGGTCCTGCAGCAGGGGCAGGGCTTGTTCGAGCCCGACCCGCGGCACCACGTTCGTCACCGCCGCGTGCAAGTCGGCAACGGTCTGCGTCCGAGACACCCAGTCAGGATCCTGCCGCAGGACCGTATCGAGATCCTGGAGCCGGGCCTGCCCTGAGGCGATGAATTCCGGGTCCTTCCATGAAGACGGGGGCGCCTGCAGGAGGGTAAAGGCAAGGCCCTCGGCCAGGTAGCCGGCCAGTTCGACCTGCACCAGGCGGTACGCGCCCTGGAGCCGCGCGACGACCCCTTCCTCGACCGACACGGCCCCGGCCGCCAGCGGCGCCAGGCCCGCCAGGGCGGCCTTGGGACTGTCGGCGGCCAGCGCTTTCGTCAGCGGCGCGGCGAGCAGATCCGGCGCCAGGCTCAACTCGCTGTCGCAGACGGCCAGGGCGACGAGATTCTTCAGGCGCGGTGACAGCTCGGCCTCATTGATCCAGTTGAAGATGCGCGCCTGGCCGACGCTCACATGCTCGAATCCCGACGTGAGGTCATGCGCCGTGGATCGCAACGTGGCCAGATGCCGGTCATGGGTCGCGCCGGGCTTCTCGCGGTCGCCCAGCATCTCGCGCACCATGGCCAGCGCGCCCCCGAAACCCTTGAGCGACTGGAGCCGCTCCTCGTGCCTCCTGAGTTGGGGATAGCCGAGCGTCTCGGGCGAGTTGAACGAGAAATGGCCCACGAGGCTGTTCCGCGCCAGGTGAAGTTGCCGGTCATAGGAGTTCACGGCCACGCGCAGCGTGATCTCGCGGCTGGCCCCGGACTGGCCTTTGCCGTCGCGCGCCACGACCTTGAGCTTCACCGAGCTTTCGCCGTTCGGCGCCACGCTCGCGACCGGCACCTTGATGCTGCCCTGGGCCTGGCGCGCCCCGAACTCCGGCAGGTCGGCCGACTGCTCGATCCGGCCGGCCACGAGCCCGATCTCCGTCAGCCCGATATCGTCCTGGGCCCGATACCCGATCTCCACGACCTCGTTCTCGTAGTAGGCCCGCTCGTCGAGTTTGCTCGTCAGGGTCACCGCCGGCGGACTGTCCACGATCATGCGCAGGTTGAAGGGCTGCTCCTCCAGGCTCTGCAGGCCGTTCTGTCCCAGCAGCGTCACGTCGAGGCGGTCGTTGCGGGAGATGAACAGGCGCAGGAACGCCACGTTGGGATTCGTGGGGCTGAGCGTGAACGAACTGCGGCCGTCCCCGGTGGCCGCGGTGGCCTTCTGGATCGGGATGTTGCACGTGGCGTCGAGTTTGATTTTCGTGCCCTCGAGCGCGGCGATCGTCCGCCCGCTCAGGGATTCGGTCTTCCGCTTCAGCCCCGTATACTTGGGATAATCGTATTCCACCGCCACGCCGGTGATGGTCGGCCGGGGTATGACGCGCACGGTGAACACGGCGGTCCGGGCCGGCCCCAGGGTGACGGTGTAGTCGAAGCTTTCCCGGATATCGCTCAGCGGCAGGAACCAGGTTCCATTCGGATCCGGCCGCAGCTTCTGGATGGCCTTGGCCCCGCTCGACTTGTTCAGGTGCGCCAGGAGCGTGGGAGCCGCCACGGGGCGCCCGCGCAACCGGGCTCGAATCGTCAGGGGGTCGGACCCATTGACCGACGTCACCGGCGCCGCGTCGATGTCGATCCACGTCGCGGTCGGCCGCATGTGATTGCCGAGCGGGGTCAGGAAGCGGTGGACCAGGAGCCGGGCGCGCACGGCTTCCACCTGGGCCACGGCGCCGAACGCGACGGCCAGCAGAACGGCCCCGAAAGCCAGGCGTGCCACCTCGTTCTTGTCGATGAACCGGGCCACGCCCTGTCCCTGCCACAGGCCGACGGCCCGTTCCTTGGATACCTCGGCCAGGAAATGCCGGTGCTCTCCACGCCGGGTGAAATCCAGGAGCGACCGCAGGTGGCCGCGCCGGTCGGCCCGGACTTCGTCCAGCGTTTGGGCCACTTCATCGTAGTTTTCCCGCCGGAACAAGTGGAACAGGGCGAGGGCCAGCGCGAGCGCCAGGGTTGCGCCGAACGCCACAGTGGCGGGCAGGCGCCAGGCGCCGGGGACATCCACGAACCGGTCGAAGGCGCACGTGACGAACAGGATGCCTGCCGCCGCCAGCCCGCCCTTGAGGAGACCCGCCGCGCTCCGCCATAACGCCCGCTGGACGGCGAACGAGACCAGCGCCTTGGCCAGGACGGCGGGCATGTTCTTGGAGATGCGGATCCTCATATCGTCAGTCCCGCCAGCTTTCGCGTTGCCCAATGAAGCGTGGCCATCAGCACCAGCGCCAGGAACAGGGCCGGGTGGCCGCCCACTCGATGGGCCGACGACGTCTTCACGATCCGCGAGCGGCCGGGCGCCAGGTCCCGCAACAGGGTGGCCGCCTCGGGGAGGGGACGGTACGTCCCGTTGGCTTCGGCGGCCAGGCGCTCCAGAAAGGCCGGGTTGAAATCGAGATAGATCTGCTCAAGGCCGGGGTTTGTGACTGCCGCCGGCGCCTGGGACGTGCCGGGCGCAAAGGCGGGCATCGCGAGTTCCGAAATGAGCGAATCCATCAGCCGATCCACCCGTTGCGCATGGTCGAATTCCCGCATGCGGGACACGCCCTTGAGCCCCCACATCACGACTTTGCCCCGGCCGTAGAAGCCCAGCGAGCAGACCGGCTCGCCCAGCGCCGTCTCGATCAAGACCCGATTCTGGGCCGGAACCTTGAACGCGCTGTCGCAGGGTCCCAGCTCGACGAACCGGGACTCGGACTGCGGTCCATCGACGCCCAGCCGAAGGAGCGGCAGCGCCGTGGCCGCCGCGTTGAGGCGCAGGGGCGGCCGCCCAAGACGGCCTGTCTCCGGCTTCCACCCGAACCGGGGCGCCAGCGTCTGCACGTAGCCTTCGGCCGCCTCGGGGAGGATCAGGAGCGTGCCGCCCTTTTCGGTCACCAGCCGGTAGAGGGCGTCGGCCTCTTTATCCGAGAAACCCGGGAAGGTCCGGCCGTCGAGGATCACGGCCTGGTTCCTGAACCAGTGATTCGCTTCTTCCGGGACGGCCGCCCCCACGGACCCGCGCCGCGGCGGTTTTCCTTCGGTGAAAACGCCCGTCAGTTTGATCCCAAGCCGTTCCGCCGCCAGCCGCAGGTAGGCCGTGTCCCAGTCGGGCGTCGTGCCGACGAGCAGCATCTCGGGCGCCCGCTCGACGGTATCGAGGCCGAACTGCGCCACATTGTTGGACGGGTCGCTATCCTCGGCCGCCTGCACCTCCAGCCGCAGCACATGGCGGCCGGCCGGCGGCGTCTTGAACGAGAGATTGACCGTCGCTTCCGGGTTGCCGTCGGTCACCAACGGCACAGAGACCGCCGCGCCCTGATCCGCGGTCAACTTCACCGTGTAGGCCAGGCCGGTCGGGGCCACGGTGCGGATCGAGGCGGTGAGCATCTGCGCCCGATTGGCCCGCGCGATCAGCGGCAGGGTCCAGTCGATGAGGGCAAAATCCGGCCGGGCCGCTTCCGGGACCCCGACGCCGAGGGCGAGGAACTTGATCTTTTCCTCCTTCAGCCGGGCCGTCGTCCCGGCGTCGGCCGGGCCGTTGTGGCCGCCATCCGACAGCAGCACGACCTCCGACACCTGTTCATTGCGATGCCGGTCCAGGGCTCGTGCGATCAGGCCGTAGAGATCCGTGGCGTCGCGCCGGCCGTCGTAGGGCTCGAGCGCGATCTCGGGCGAACCGATGGATAGCAGAGCCTGCCGGACGGCCTCGGTCCGGCTCCGCGTCCCGTATTCCTTCATCAGCGGCTCCAGGCGCGCCGCATTCTTTTCCAGGTACAGCCGGTCCAGGGCTTGCTGGCCGGCCTCAAGCCCGGGCTCGACCGCCGCCATGGCCGCCACCAGGCGCCGGACGGCTTCCGCCGCGTCGCCTGCCGGCTGCTTTTCGAAATCGGTGAGGACGGAATCCAGCACCTTCTGGAACGACTCGAGTCCCGCCTTCCAAGCACCCGCGCCCGACGCCGGCGGGAGCGCGTCCAGGTTCCGGTCGTGGGCCTCGGCCAGGCGCAGCCACTCCTCGCGATCCCGATGCAGGCGTTCGCCCAGCGCGACTTGCCGCGGACGCAACGCTTCGTCCGGCGGAATTCCCTGCTCCGTCTCGCTCTCCATGCGGTCCAGGGCGTCGAGTCCCTGGCTGCATTCGGTCCGTAGGCCGCGCAGCAACGCCAGGAGTTGCCGGGCCTCGACGGGCCGTCCGGCGCAGGCCGACGGCTGCCAGAACTGCAGGGCTTCGAGCTGGGAGTGGCTGTCGCGGCCGGCGAACGGCCGATCCATGCTGGCCGACCCATCGGCCAGGACGATGACCCGGGCGGGCACGTCCCACGACACGATGCGGACCACGACGGGATGCCACACGAAGAGCGCGACCAGGCCCAGGAAGGCGGTTAGCGTCCACGGCAGGCACTTGGCAAGGAATCCCTTGCGGTTGCGCTTCTCCACCCTGATCCAGCGCAAGGCCACATAGATGAATATGGCTCCGCCCAAGGCCGCCGCCCAGAAGGGGACGCCCCATTCGCCATAGACCAGCCAGTTGACGGCCGCCTCTTTCACGCAAAGAATCTCCGCGCCAATCCCGCCTCCAGCACGAGGCACAACACCAGAATCGCCAGGCTCCAGCCCGCCAGGGGCCGGCCCGGATACGTTACAGCCAGCGCCTGGCCCAGCGCCGGCACCCGCTCGATCAATGCCGTCCCGAGGCTCCGCTCCAGGACTTCCCGCGTGGCGGGCAGCAACGGGCGGATATCCGATTCGCGGCAGTCCTGGGCGACGTGGTAGAGCAGGGGAGGGGTGGCGGGGTCATTCTGGGGCCGGACTTCGTAATCGCCGGGCAGGTCCGTGCGACCGTACCGGACGAACCGGCGCTTGCCGAGCGAGAGCGTCTCGACCAGGTCCTCTCGGCCGTCGGGCCGGATCACCTTGGCCCGGTCGAAGGCGGTTTCGGCCAGGATGGGCGCCCCGGCCGACAGGTTGCGGGGGAAACTCCGGTCGGCTGCCGCCTGCTGCAGGATGCGGATCAGGAAGACCGGGTAGGACGGGTGGACGACCATGGACTGCCAGTCGCCCGACAAGCCGGCGGTCCAGAGCAGGCAACGGCCCCGCCCCAGGCGCCGTTCCAGCAGGAGCGGCGAGCCGTCCGACAACCCCAGCAGAACCCGGCTATCCGCCGGGAGCGAAGACGGATCCACGGCGAACGAGTTGTAGAAACGCGGGCTGCCCAGGTTCCCGTTTTCCGTGGATTCCAGCTCCCGCAGCAGGCTGTCGCCGGTTTCCGCGATGGCGTGCTCGTATTCCTCGGGGTTGATGGCGGGGCGCCGCGGCGGCCCGAGCGCGGCCGGCGCCAGGGGTGCGAAGACCTTGTTGAAGACCGCCGGGACGTCTTCGGGCCCGGGCGCCAGCAGGACCGTGCCGCCCTGCAGGGCGTAGCGGCGCAGCGTCTCCACGGTGGCGGCCGGCATCTTGGCGCTGGCGAGCACGACCGCCATATCCACATCCGGATTCTGCGCGACGTGCCGGTCGGCAAACCGCGGGTCCGCCACGCGGGGGGTCTCTTGCGAGGCCGTGGAGGGCAGGAGGGACTCGACCTGCGAGATCTGCGACGGGATCTTCGCATCCACGGTTACGTGAAACGGACGGCTCGGATCGTTGACGGCGGCGACCTCGCCCTTGCTGTGATCCTGGTTCGAGGATTCCAGTTTCTCCACGTTGGCCAGGGCGCGGGCGAGCCAGGTGCGCGGGTTATCGAAGCCGGTCCGCGTGTCGATATTCTGGATGACGGTCACCGCAAGCTCGGGCCGCACGACAAACGTGCGTTTGGCCACGTTGTCCCAGGCCAGGTCATCGTCCCGCAGGTGGGCCACGAGGGTTTGTTGCCCTGCCGGTAGCTTCAGCGGGATCGTCAACTGCTTCTCGCCGGGCGTCATGGTGAGTGTTTGCTCGAACAGCGGATCGCCCCCGGGCGTGCCGATCGTCAGGAGCGTGTCCGCCGTCCCGCTTTTGCCGTAGCAGCCGATCGTGACGTGGAACAGGGCGGGCTGGTTGGCCAGGAGCAGATCGGCCCCGGGCGTGAGGTCCAGGATGGCGAAGTTCCACGCGTCCGGGCGATGGAAGGACACGGGGTAGATCGTGACGTTCATCTTCCGCAGGGCTTCCAGGGTGTCGGCTCCGGGGCCGCTGAAGTCGCGCTGGTTGAAGTCCGAGAGGATGTAGAGTTCGCGGCGGGTCCACGGCGATTCGCGAAACAGGCTCATCGCGTGTTTGAGCGTTCGGTCGAAGTCGACCGGCTTCGAAGTCGACGCGAGCTGGACCAGCTTCTCCTCCAGCGCGGACTCATCCGCCGGGAAGGAGTCGAAGCGACAGGGCACCTCATCCTCGCCGTGGAGCGCGAGGAGGTCGACGGTGCCGGGCTGGCGGCCGCCCTGCACGAGCTGGCGGGCCAGGCTCAGGGCCGCGTCCAACGCGGTGCCGGTATCGAAGCGGGTCTGCATGCTGGCGGACGTATCCAGCAGGATCAGGCGGTGGGTCGACCGCGGCGCAGCGGGCAGCGCGCCGGGCGCCGGCGCGCGCGGCGGCAGGAACAGGCCGGCCAGCACCAGGGCCAGGGCGATCAATGCGACCGTGCGCAGCGCGACGATCAGGTACTGGAGCCAGGCCATCTGCCGGTTCTTCGTCTCCAGGACTTTTCGCAGGATATAGATGGCGCCCCACGTCACGTCCCGGCGGCGCCGCCGGAACAGGAGGTAGAGGATGACGGGAATGGTCGCCGCCAGCAGGCCCCACAGGTATAAAGGCGCGGCAACCATGGCTAGATGAACCTCTCCATGCGCCAGTGCATGAATTCCAGGATCGGGACCTCGTAGTCGTCGCCGACCGGCAGGGCCACGTGCTCGAACCCGTGATGGCGGCAGGCTGCCTTGATGGACACGATGTGGTCGTCGAAGGCCTGCCGGTACTGTTTCCGGATGAGCGGCGCATCGACCACGAGGATCTCCTCGCTCTCCGGGTCATGGAACCGCGTCACGGTGGTGAAATCGAGCTCGCGTTCGGCGAGGTCATAGACCTGCATGACAATCACGTCGCTGCCCTTGAAGCGCAGGTGGCTGAGGCGTTTGACGAAGATGTCCGGATCGTCCATGAAGTCCGATAGCACCACGGTCAGGCCGCGCCGGCGGATGTGGGCCGTGGTGCCGTCCAAACCGCTGGCAAAATCGGTGCCGCCTTCCGGCGGGTGTTCGAGCAGGGCGGCCAGCGTGCGATGCAGGTGCCCCGCCCCGGTGCCGAAGGGGACATGGTCGACGCGCGCGGTCCGGAACGATGAAAACGAAAACGAGTCGCGGTGCACCAGGGCGAGGAAGAACAGGATGGCCGCGGTGCGCACGGCAAATTCGAACTTGGTCAGGGATTCGCTCTTGAAGCCCATGGAACCCGACACGTCGAGGATTACGCTGATGCGCGCGTTGGTGTGCTCCTCGAACTGCCGGATGAAGAGTTTCTCCGTCTTGCCGAGCAGGCGCCAGTCCAGGTACTTGAGGTGGTCGCCGGGATGATACTGCCGGTGCTGCACGAAATCCGTCGAGAAGCCCTTGAACGGCGACCGGTTGGGGCCGTGAAGGACGCCCTCCACCCGGAAACGCGAGAACAATTCCAGGCGGCGGATGCGGTCCAGCAGTTCGCCATCGAGGAGGCTGAAGGCTTCGACGGGAGCGGTCATTCCTTGACTCGGTCGAGAATCATATCGATGAGCCGGTCAGAGGTGATGCCGTCCGCCTGGGCCGCGAAGTTGACGATGATGCGGTGTTGGAGCACGGCGCGCGCCACGGCGCGGATATCATCCGCGGCGACATGGGTGTGGCCGTTCAGCAGCGCCCTGGCCTTGGCGCCCAGAATCAGGTACTGGCCGGCCCGCGGGCCCGCGCCCCATTGCAGGTATTTGCGAATGAAATCGGGAACCGTGGCATCGCCTTCCTGGCCGCGTTTGTTGCGGCTGCATCGGACGATGTTGGCCGCGTAGCGGACGAGCGGCTCGCCGATCGGCACCTCGCGCACGATGTGGGTGAGGGCCACGATATCCGCCGCGTTCAGGATCGGCTTGAGCACCACGTCACGGTTGACCGTGGTCTGGGTCAGGACCTGGATCTCCTCCTCGAGTTCGGGGTAGTCGACCCAGAGGAAAAACATGAAGCGGTCCTGCTGGGCCTCGGGGAGCGGATAGGTGCCTTCCTGTTCGATCGGGTTCTGCGTCGCGAGCACGAAGAAGGGCTCCGGCAGCGGGTAGGTCTTGTTGCCGATCGTCACGCGGTGTTCCTGCATGGCTTCCAGCAGCGCCGACTGGGTCTTGGGAGGGGTCCGGTTGATCTCGTCCGCGAGGATCATGTTGGCGAACAGGGGCCCCTCGATGAACCGGAAGGCCTTGGTGCCGTCCGGCCGCTGCTCCAGGATCTCGGAGCCGGTAATGTCGCCCGGCATGAGATCGGGTGTGAACTGGACGCGCTTGTACTTCAGGTCGAGCACCTGCGAGAGCGTGCTGATCATCAGGGTCTTGGCCAGGCCCGGCACGCCGACCATGAGGCAATGGCCCCCGGCAAAGATGCTGATAAGGAGCCGCTCGATGACTTCCTGCTGGCCGATGATGACCTTGCCGATTTCCTGGCGAACCGCCTGGACCTTGGCAATGTAGGCTTCCACTTTCTGGATATCCGTTTGCGTTGTCGATGCTGTCATGGAGACGTGTCTTTCTTAAGATGATTGGCAAATTCGAATCGTAGGCAGTGGACAGCCTGAAGGTCTTAAGAGGCTACCCGAAAACCTATCGGCCTCCTGCAGGAGCGGCGCGGCTTCCCGCGCCGGCCGGAGCCGGAAGCGGCTCCGCTCCACGTGGCCGAATGGATTTCGAATAGCCTCTGGGTAATCACCTGATTTGTCACTGTTTACTGTTTACTGGTTCCAATCTACTGCAAATCGTGGCCGGCATACCGGACGATATTGGCAAGGAGCTTGGGCCATTCCTTCCATTCGCGAACGGGCTGTTTGCCGGGGAAATTCTTCTCGTTGCCGTAGGCATTCACGGTCACGACCATGGTGATCTGGTCGCCGGTCTTCTGTTCGACGATGAACGGGTGGCCGCCGACGGTCATGAGGATCTTCGCCGTGCTGCCGGGTTTGAGCTGCACGTCATGCCAGTAGTGCAGGTACGGCAGGCTGGTCAGGTCGATGCCCTTGAAGATGGGGTGGTTGGGCTCCGCGGGCTTGTCGAGCTGGAGCGGGCCGATCCGCAGGGAATTGGGCGTGACGGGGATCGGGTAGTAATTGTTTATTTCGTGGTCTTCCAGCGCGAACGTGAACGCGTAGTTGCCACCGGCGAGGACCAGGCCGCCGCCCGCCTTCAGCCAGGGAAGCATGATGGAGGCGCCGATCCGCCGGAATTCTTTGTCCTGAATATTGGAGAGCAGGAGCACCCGGTTCTCGAACAGGCGGTCGTAATCGTACGGGAAGTCCGACAGGCCGTTCTGGGCCGCGTCGTTACCGACACAATAGCCGATCTCCAGCTTGCTGTTCGGGATCAGCTTGAACGCGTCCTCGAACCCGAGCCGGAACGACCCGAAGCCCAGCACGCCGAACGCCTTGAAGTTCTTCTTGTCGATGGTGATTCCCGGCGGCAGATCGGGCAGGTGCGGCTTGCGGGTGGCGCGGTCGAGCAGGCGCATGGGTTTGCCTTCGCCGAGCAATCCCGCCTCGTTCACCTTCAACTTGTAGTTGCCGGCGAAATAACTCTGGAAGGTGTACTTCTTCACGCTGCCGTCCGGCAGTTCCACCATGGCGGTCACGTCGAAGACCAGCGGGTCCGCGCCCTTGAGCGTGCCTTCGGCCTTGACGGTGCCCGGCTGGATGGCCAGCCCGTCGAGGACTACCGGGTCGAGTTTCATCTTCTTCGGCGTCGGGCTGGCGAGATCCGATTCGACCTCGGTGAGGAACGTGACCCGGGCGCATTCGTCGTAGGACGAGGTGGCCATGAATTCCAGCGAGACGTGGTCGCCCTCGTGCTTGGGGTGGATCTCGCTGATGAAATGCTCGCAAGCGTAGTCAACCCGGGACAATCCGATGGTGGGCAGGATGTAGACGTGCCCGCGCCAGGGCTTGTCCCGCGGCACGAGGATGCTGTCATAGAACCATTCCGTCGTGGTGTTGCCGCAGTTGTAGAGGGTGTCGACGTAATCGTAGTCCATCAGGTAGACGATGCCCTCTTTGCGTCCGGCATGGATGTTGGCCGTCCAGCCTTGATTGAAATCCCGGATGTAATCCTCCGCCTGCGGCCACGCCGGATAGTCCGCCTGGCCGCCGCCGATGGCGCTCAGGCCCCGGGCGGTCGGCCGGATCATGGTATCGCTGACGTCGCGGCTGATGAACGACGAATTATGGATCCAGAAGGTGGGACGCTTGGCATAGCGGTCGTTGTTGATGAATTCAAAATCGAACCGGAAGAACGGCTGGCCGCGTTTCAGGGTCACGGTCCGTTTCAGCGTCAGGTTGGAGAAGAGCTTGGAGATGACGCCGCTGTCATTCGCGGCCAGCCAACCCTTGATGTCGGTTTCGAAGGTCACCTGGGCCTCTTCCGGGCCCGTCTTGGTGATCTGGTACTTGTAAGGCTTGTAGGCCAGTTCCTGGAAGCGCCAGTCCTGCTCCCAGAAGCAGTCCATGAGCAGGCCGCCACCGCCCGCCAAGCGAACCTTCGCGTTCGTCGGCTCGACGATGTCGTTGCCGGTGGGGGTGAACACGAACCGGTCGATCAGGGCCTGCCGCCAGGGCAGGAGGTGCATGCTGATCCACTCCGACTCCATCAGGATCGCCTCGTCGCCGTCTTCGTCGGTGATGGAGCTGATGTGCACGCCCTCATCGGCGGCCCACAGCGGCAGGGCGACTACGAGCGCCAGCAACGGCACGAGACTGTATTTTTGGATGATTTTCACTTTTCGAACTCCACGGCCGCGACCTTGAAGACAACCAGTTCCGGGATCTCGAACGAAACCTGACCCGGCGCCTCTTTGATCGCCAGCGGCTTGACGGCGGGATAGGGGCTGTAGTCCAGGAGCGATACGCCCCGAACCTTCTTGTAGCCCACGGGGATCTTCACGGTGACGCCGATCGGCTTGCGGATCGGCGCGGGCAGCACGCCGAAGCGGTTCTTGAGCCAGCGCTCGGTCGGCGGCGGGTTGATCAGGACGACCGTGTAAAGCCGGGTGCCGCGCTCGGTATCCTTCTCGAACCCGGCCTCGCTGAACCAGATGTCCTCTTCCGTGTTGACGCTCACCTTGTCGGCGATCTTCTCGAGGGGCCGCAGCTTCGTGTCCCAGAAGAACTCGGAGAAGCGCGCGGCGTAGACGCCGAGATCCATCTCGCTATCCGGCATCGGCGCGTAGTTGCAGGAATCCATGTGGGCGCCGCCGAGCAGGGTGAACGACTGCAGGTAGATGCAGTCGGGCGTGTAGTGGCCGCCGGGATGCGTGTTGTGCATGTGGGCGTGATGGCCGCCCACGGATTTATAGGCCGCCGTCTCGTAGCGGGCCGCGCGGAGGTAATTCAGACACACGTTCTTGTAGTCGGCGTAGCCAGGGTAGGAATGGCCCCATCCTTCCTCCTCGATGCCCGCGTCGCCCGGCAGGAAGATCGCATGGAAGTCCTTGGCCACGAGCTCGCGCGCCTTGGCAAAATCGAAGGGGTCAGGGGGCTTGGTCATGAGCGCGCCCATGCCGGCGTTCATGCGCCATTCGAAATTCGGGTGCTTGGCCCGGAGTTCCGTCTGGTAACGCCTGAAATTCGCGATGGAGAGGTCCCACAGTTCCTTCTCGGTCTTGCCGAAGTTTTGGCCGATGATGCTGTTGTTGAAGGCTTGGAACGGCTGGGCGCTGTCCCACCGGATGCCGTCAAACCCGACCTGCGTGGCGAGATCGATGGAGCCTTCAATGACGCGGTCGACCGTATCCTTGAACAGGCCGTTGAACAGCACGTATTGGACATGCGGGCCCAGTTCGATTTTGCCCTGCATGTCCGTCTTGAGCCAGGCGGGAATCACCCGCTCCACGCAGTCCTTGCGCTTGAGGTAGAACTCGTCGGTGATCGGCGTGATGTCCACGACCTCTTCCGGCTTATCGAGATAGAGATCCCAGGCCTTGAGGCCCGTCCCGTGAGCTTCAAGGTAGAAGAAGGAGGCGACGCCGGCCTCCTTGTTCTTCTTCGCCCGGGCGGCGAGTTCCGCGACGCTCCGCATCGCGCCGCTGTTGCCCGAGATATAGGGCTGGGTCACGTCCTCGGGCAGGAGCCCGGCGGAATCGTAGGGGGTGGGCGCCCAGAACTCGTCGTGGTTCGATACCTTGGGCTTGGGCGCGTACGGGTGGCGCCACCGGGCCAGCGTATGTTCTTCACCGTTGATGGGAATCAGGACGGCAACATTCCGCTGGTGCACGCCGAACCAGCCCCGCGAAACATCCTGAGTCTTTCCGCCTTCGATGACGGCCGCCTCGACCTCCTGGCCCCAGACGTGATGATCCTTGGGGATGTCCCACTTCCAGGCCAGGGTCTGGTATTGGCCGCTCTTCAGGGTCAGGGGCTTCTCGCCCAGCGGCAGCACGCCGTCGAGGCCGTAGTGGATCGTCAGGCGGAGTTGTGCCTGCCGGTCCTTGGTGCTCCGGTTCTGAAGCGCCACGCGGAACACCTGCGGCTCGCCCGGGCGCCGCCAGGCATACTGCGGCTGCAGGGACCGTATGATGATCGCGTCCGGCTCAGCCAGCTTCTCAATCTTGAACGTGTCGATGGTCAGCTTCCGCACGGTGGGTTGCGGCGTGGCGGCGCCCCGCGACATGAACGCCCCGGAATCGAAGCCGAGGGTCAGCGGGATGCGTGAGGGGGACGCCCCCAGCGAGTTGATATGCTGCAGTTCCTGCTCCGTGAACTTCGCGGGAGCCAATGCCTCCAGGGCGATGACGTGCCCCGGCTTGGCTTTGAGAGCCTTGACCAGCGCGCCTTGCTGCTCGGAAGTTAGCCTCATCCGATTGGTCAGTGTCGCCATGAAGTCATCGGGTTCCTGGGTCACCACGTCCGGTTCCCGCACCTCGAAATCGAGCGTGAAGTCCTGGTAGACGTTTTCCTCGGCGAACTCGTTCGGGTAAATGGTGCGCCGGTTCGCGTCGTTTGCGATCAGGGTGATCCCTGTTCCCAGCGAGTTGAGCATGCCTTGCATCTTCATGCGCAGCGTGATCCGGTAGAGGCCGATGGCCGCCTTATCGAGGCCGGGAACCGAGAGGATGGGGAAATCGCCGACGCGGAGCAGTTGCTTATCCAACGCGACGGCTAGCGCCTTGCCGGAGGTGGCCTGTTCGTCGTCCACGACCTGATAGCAGCGCAGGCATTGCGCCGGGTTCGTGGCCTTTTCGCGGGTCGATTCGTGGGCCGACTTGTAATCGAACCGGTCGACGCCGAACACCAGTGCATTGGTGTCGGCAGCCTGGGAAAAGGCCGGCAGGCCCAGTAACGCCGGGATCAGGAGCAGGCCCGGCAGATGGTGTTTCGCGAATGATCGTGGATAGCCGTTGGGTGATCTAATGCAGCCGTTCATTCGATACTTGCCTCCAGCCGGATTGTTGGCCTTCCGACGCGCCAAGGGTGTTGATAGCACAGATTGAGCCAAGACTCCATGGCGATAGTCGAATTTTCGACCGGGGACGGTCCGTCATGGTGGCGGCATCCCAGGCGCCGGTCTGCACGGGCACGACGGAGCGTGCCCCTCCATCGTTCTTCTCGCGCTTATCCCGATGGCCCTCTTGGAGGGCGCCGCTCCGTCGGCGCCGTGACATTACAGGCGCCCGCCCCCCCCTCGCTCCGCGGCCGGCGTGCGTACCTTTCTGCTCAGTTTGCCCGCGGCGGTGCGTTCTTGCGTGCTCAACCTGCGGGCCCGGATGCGAGCCCCTCGCGACACGCTCTGCGGCCATTTCGCGGTCAGCGCGCCGCGAACGCCTGCAGGCGGCGCACGAGCTGCGGGAGCAGGTCGTAGCGGCTGAGGCGGAGGCCGGCCGCGCCGCCGCCCGGGTGGACATCCACGAATTCCGGGATCGGGTTCAACCCGAAGCGCCGATAGAAGGCGATGCGCAGGAACCGCTTCACGTCCTCCGGGTCGGCTTGCCGCGTATCGACGTGCACCTGGAAGTAGTCGCCCTGCCCGGCGGCATTGACGCGAGCCGCCACGGCCTCGGGGCCGAAGGCCCGCTTCAGCATGGCCTCGGCCAGGTCGATCAGCGCCAGGCCGCGGAAGAAGCCGGACCCGGCCAGCCGATGGAAGTCGGGCGGGCTATCGGGTGAAAGGGAAGCGTCGTCGAGGCCGCGGTTGTAGTCGACGGGCCGGGCGTCGAGATGGTCCAGCCAGCGATCGAGGCGGGCGGCGCCGGTCACGTCGCGCTCCCAGTCCTGTTCACCTTCCAGGGACTCGCGCGGCGGGAGGCGATCCAACGGGATCTCCACGCACCGATCGCCGCCTTGCGAGCGGGTCACGCAGTCGATCCACTGGTCGGGGTGGTGGATCAAGTGGAAGTTCTTGGCAACCTCGCCGAAAAGGTAGGCCACCATGGCGCGCAACGGCACGCCGGACTCGCGAACCACGGCGCCATCAGCCGTGCTGCGGCGCACGAGCGGGTCGCGCCAGCCGCTGAATAGCCCCTCTAACGCCGCGTCCGCTTTGCGAGCCGCAGACCGTGAGTCCAATTGACTGGACTCGGCAACCTCGCCGACATACCACTCGCGGCAGGCTTGGACGCGGCTTCGGAGTTCATCCTGGTTGGCGAGAAGCGGGAGTTGGCGCAGCAACGAAGCGATCCAGGCCCGATTGGCCGGCTCCAGGGCTCCATCCGTGACGAGGTCCTGTTCGATCGTCTTGAAGAAGTCCGTCTCCAATGGCAGGCGTGTGAGGACGGCGGCGATTTCGGCCGCCTTGCCGGTCATCTTGCGGGTCTCGGCCGTGGTGAGCGGCCCGTCGTTCTCTGCCGTCCCGGCGTAAGTCCCCCACGACCAGCGCCAGGCCATGCGGTCGCGTTCGACGCTGTAGGGGAAGATGATCCGGAACCGGTCAGCCGGCACGGGGTAGGTGCCGAGAATGCGGTAATTGTCGCGGGGGTTGGAAGAGATCAGGGTGCCCCGTCCGGCCCGGCCCTTCTGCTCCGTCGCCTGGTCCAGCGAGCCGGCCCGCACGCCTGTCCCGTATTCGGCCTGGCAGGCCAGGTGCACCAGGACGTCCGGCGGAATGTTCAGCCCGTACAGGGCGTTGAGGGCGTTCTTCACGGCCACGGTCAGCGCCGATGAACTGGAGAACCCGCCCTGGGGAATGCTCCCCGTGGTGACCAGGCGCAGGCCCTGGAACGTGTCCTTCCCCAGTCGTTCCTGGACACGCGCGCCCAGGTTGCCCGTGCGCAGCGTCCGAAGCGAAGCAATGGCATTGCCGACCAGCGTGAATGGCCGGCGCATGTTCGCGCCGACCCACAGTGAGGCGGGCGGGAGCGGCAGCCCTTTGCGCCCGCGCTGTTCCAACTCATCATCGCTGAAATACCCGAGCGAGAGCAGCAGGCGTTCGCTCATGCGGGTTCCGAACGCTTCGTACGCATGCAGGTCGGCGACTTCCTCGCCGGGGTACATGATCTCGATATCAGAGGGGATCGAGTTGACGGTCTCGCGGAATGACGGATTGACGGGATAGAGATGGATCCGGCGGTCAACGGTATCCTGGGACAGCACGACGATCTGCTCGTTCCCGGCCGCATCGCCGGCCCCGATGGGCATCTGCCAGGCCGGCCCGAGAAAGCGCATCATGTCGGGATGCATAAACGCGATCCGCAGGCGGCCGCCCGAAAGGCCGAGCCCGATGGGTTGATCCGCGGCGAACTCCAGCTTCTCCTGCGCGACGACCTGCTGGAGTTCGGCCAACTGACGGGCGATGGCGGCGGCCTGGGCCGGGGGGCGGTCGGCGAGCAGGGCCGAGGCTGTCTCGGCGATTTCGCGATCGTCGGGCAGCAGCAGGTCGCGGGCGGCGTCCAGAGTCCCTTCCAGGAGCGCCAAGTCCATCGGGCGCGTCACGTCCGAACAGAGCAGGTCGTATTCCCGGTCGGCCACCGTCGTGGTGATCGTGCGGATATCACCGTCGGCGCGGCTGATGGCCTCAACGATGTCGGTCAGATAGTACTGGCCCTGGACGTTGCCGTTGGTCAGGGGCTCGAGTTGTCGGAACAGTTTTTCGGCCCGGATCGCATAGAGCGGGCAGTTGCCTTCGGTCAGGTTGAGCAGCGCCTGACGGGCGGCGGCGTCGCTCTCCGCCAGGATATCGCGTTCCTCGATGATGCGCAGCACCCGGCCGGTACCGTCCCGCAGGACGCGGCCCTTGCCGGCATTGCGCGGCGGTTGGTATTCGGCGGACAGGAACGTCAGGTCGGCTTCACGCGCCCCAGCCTGGTGCGTCTCGCATAGCCGTCCGAAGATTGAGGGCGGCACGATGCGATCGCCCATGGTGATGATGAGCAGTGGATTGGCCTCACGCAGGCCGGGAACGCTGAACGCTTCGAAGGCGGCGAACGCCGTGCCGCCCGCCGGATTGTCGGAGCGGACATAAACCGGTCCGGCGCCCAGCGCCATCGCGACTTCCTGGTGGCGGTACCCGACGAGGCAGACCGCCGGCGAAGGGCTCAGGCGCGCGAAGGCGTCAATCGAGTATCGGGCCAGCGGGGTGCCGTGCACCGGCTGGATGCATTTGGGATCCTGCCCAAACCGCGTGCCCTTGCCGGCCGCCAGGAGCACGAGAACGGGGGCATCGGCCGAATAGGCGGCGGGCCCCGCCAGTCGAATGGGGCTGAGTAACTTGTCGGGGTTCGGGTGAACCGCTTCGCGCAGGGGCCGGACGGCTATGTTGACGCTTTGCATGCGGTTTGAGGGGCGCATTATGTCATGTCACGCCGCTGGATCAAACACCCAATCGTCCGCCCCGTTGCGTTCCTGTGTGCTCCGGCCTACGGGCCCGGATGCAAGCCCTCGTGACGCACGGTCCATGAACCGTCCGATGGAAACCCCGGCGCGGTCGCCGCCGGCCCGCCATCCCAACCTGCCGCCATCATGGCCACGGCGGCCAGCAACGCGCCGTTGGCGGGCAGGTAAAGCGGCAGGCCATCGAACTGGAAGCAGTGCCCGTTCGCCGCGTAGCGGTTGCGGGGCGTGTCCATCATCAACAGATCCACGGCCTGGGCGGGCCGACCCAGCCGCGCCGCCGTCATGGCCGCCAGCGGGCCGTCCCAGCCCCACGTCGCGTCCCACCGCCAGGCAGTCGCCACGCGGTCGAGCGTGCGGGCCATGACGGCCCGATCCACGTTCGGCCCCGGGATCATGCCCCAGGCGGCCAGCATCGAGGGATGGTCGATGTTGAACCGCGTGTAGGTCTCCGGGCAGCGCTCGTGCGCCAGATACACGCCGTCCCCGACGGGCAGCGGCGCCAGGCGGCGGATCACATCGTCCCACAGCGGCTTGCGCGCGAGGCCCAGGCGCTCGCGCCAGGTCTGGGCCAGTTGCAGCCCGAAGGCCCAATACGCCAGTTCGAACGTGGGATTCCGCGTGACAAAGGGATCGTGATTCTCCTGGGCCGGAATGAGCGGCGGGCCGAGCACGAAGGTGCCGGTGGCCGGGTCGAGGTGGGCGAAGGAGGCCATAAAGTCAGCCGTGGCCTCGACCACTTCGGCGTGCTCGTCGAGCGTGGCGCGCGTGGGGGCGTCGCGCCAGCAGTACTCGGCGTAGAGCAGGGGATGCGGCTGCTGCCAGATGAGCAGGGGACCGATGGACGAAGGAGTCTCGGCGCCATCGGGTGAGGTTTGCTTGGGCCAGCGCGCGCCCCGATAGCCCTGGCGCAGGGCCGTGGCGCGGGCCTGGGGCAGGATGGCGCGGTACCAGGCGAGGCTGCGCTGGAGCAGGGGCAGCCGGCCCCACAAGGCGAAATGGGCGGCATGCCACCAGTGCATTTCGAGGTGGAACTTGCCATACCAACTATTGCAGGTGAGGCCGGTCTCGGCCGGCGGCGTCGAGCCGCAGCATTGAATTGCGGTCAGATACTGGGAGAGGACGATCCGTCGTTCCAGTTCGGCGGCGCGCGGGTCCGTGCTTCCCGCCAGTTCAACGGCTCCGCCGGACCGCCAGAAGGCGGCCCAGTGCGATGCGCTGGCGGCGAAAACAACGTCGGCCCCGGGCAACGTCGCGGCGCGCGGGCGGGGGGAGAAGGCCAGGACGGCCGTCAGGCGGCTTGTGGCTACCGGCGAGGGATCGCCGGCTCCAAGGGGATTCGGGGCACTGGAGCCGGCCGTCCCCGGCCGGTCGAGCTTGTTGAGGCCCGCCGAACCACATGCCAGACCGGCTGCCAGCCGGAATAGGTGCGGCTCGACCTCGGCGAGCAGATGCGCCCCCGTCCAGTCCAGCCGGACGTAGTAACGGCTGTCGTTCAGCCGGCGTTCGAGCGAGAGCGTGGTGGCTGTCCGATCCAGCACTTCCGTTGCGTGACGTTCGGGATACAGCCAGTCTTTGCCGTGGCCGGCATACGGGTTGGCGCCGGGGAACGAGAGCCGGAGTCCGAGTTGTCGGCCCGCGGCGAGCAGCGGCGACTCGATCTCCACGGCCACCAGGTCGAGCGACGGATGGCAGGCGGTGCGGACGTGTACGGGTTGGCCGCCGAGCTTGAACCGGCTGTCCAGTATGCCGCTCCAGAGGTCCAGGCGTTGATCGATGTCGGTGAGATCGCCGGGTTGGACGGCTTGGCCGTAGTTTCCTTTCAGGTCGAGGCCGAACACGCCGAGGTGGAGGCGATGGGGATTTCGTTCCAGCCAGGCGCCCGACTCTTCCTTGACCGGGTCCAGCGGGGAGTAGGCCGGTTTGACGCCGAACCATGTCTGGGCCCCGATGTAGGGGTAGGGCACGGGACGGCCGTAGGTGTCGAAATCGGTCCAGGCGAAGTCGGCGGCCGTGCGGCCGGGCATCGGCGGTTCCGAGCGCCAGCCCCACTGCGCCATGGTGCCGAGGGGCACGGTCTTGTCGTACGCGTCGGCAAACGTCTGCAGGCCGGTGATATCAGCCGTGAAGGCGAATTCGCCGTTGCCGACGCTGAACGGGCACTGCGGGTCGAACTGTTGCAGCCGCGGGCTATGGCGGTCCACCAGGGCCCGCCGGTCGATCGGCGCATGAGGGGAGAACGATGCGTTCATAAATCGGCCGGTAAACTAGACCGGGTCCACCCGCCTCGTCAACGGTGGCGTCGTCATTCAGCCTGAGCCGCCTCTGCGGCGATCTCCCTGGCGCTGCGCGAGGAGCTTTCGAACGCGCCGCGGTTCACGAGGTGCGTTCGCAATGGAGGCGGGAAAGACGGGTTGATGCGGGAGGGGGAATGGATATAATGGACGCATGAGCACTACAGCGGAGCGAGTTATGACCGAAGCGATGGGGTTACCGCCCGCGCTACGGGCCTTCGTGGCCGAAAAGCTGATCGAGAGTCTTGATGCCCCAGATTCCGCACCGTTGTCGGCCAAGTGGAAGAAGGAAGTTCGAAGACGCTGCGCTGAGGTTGACCGCGGAGCCGTGAAACTCCGCGATGCCGATGCGGTCTTTGCCAAAGCGTACGCCTCGCTCACATGAAGTCCGTCAGGTTCCATCCGGATGCGGAATCCGAGATGATTGACGCGGCCGCGTACTACGAAACTCAACAGCCGGACCTCGGTAGACGATTCCTGGCTTCTGTCCAGGATGCCGTCAACCGAATCCGTCTCAATCCCCGCCTTTACGCCGGTGTGGAGGGGATGTCCGGCGGTGCCTCACCAAGACCTTCCCTTTCGGTGTTCTGTTCAGGGAACGGTCCAGCGAACTCGTCATCATGGCGGTCATGCACTTGCACCGCGACCCTGGCTACGGGCACAAGCGGCGCTGAAAGAGTGGTGGCCAATGTTGCAAGCCAAGTTGCGCGGGCACTTTCAGTACTACGGGGTCAGCGGTAACTACAGGGCGATAAGCCAGTTCTATCGGCAGACCTTGCGGTTGGTACTGAAATGGCTCAACCGACGGGGCCAGAAACGTTCGTTCAACTGCCCTGGCTTCACTGCATATCTAACCCGTTATCCGTTGCCGAAACCGAGGATCATGCACAACTTCTATACGCTGTCGTTCGGAACGTGAGTCATGCGGAAGAGCCGGATGCGGGAAATCCGCCCGTCCGGTTCTGTGAGGGGCATTGAAGTTACCTCACATGGTCGAATGGTGTGACACTCTTCATATCGAAAGAGAAGAGAAACAGGGAATACGAAGCAGACCTACATGAGGAACCATATTATGTCTACTCGACCAACTCAGACGAAACAGGAAATCGCCGTAGCGTTCGAGAAACTCGGACTACTTCTTCAATCCGGGGTTCCGTTCCTCCAGGCGGTGAGGACAGTGGTGGCGGAATGTCGCGATAAGGTCGTCGCAGAAGCCCTCGGGGACATTCACGCTCAGGCTGAGCAAAAGAAAGACATCGCCGGCGTGCTGGCGAAATATGAGAAGACTTTTCCACAGTCTGTTCAACTGTTGTGGCGCGTCGGGAACCTTGCGCCAGCACAACTCGAAGCCTGTTGCCTGAGAATTGCAGCCATCTTGAAGACTGAACTCGGAATGAGATAGGGACACCGTACCACGGGCCGGAGGGTATCGCGTTCCGCTGCGCTCCACGCGAACCCTCGGCCTCAACGGTCGGCCCTGACAGATATGACTTGTCCGGCAGCCTCAATGACCGTACGTTGTACATATGAGTGACGTGCGGTTCGAGTGGGACGAGGCCAAGAACACGGCGAACAAGCGCAAGCATGGCGTCTCTTTTGAGGAGGCGCAGACCGTGTTCTTGGACGAGAACGCCATCCGGTTCTTTGACCCCGACCATTCCGATGACGAGGACCGGTTCCTGTTGCTCGGAGTAAGTTTCCGGATGCGGACACTGGTGGTCTGCCACTGCTTCCGGGCGAGTGACACGGTCATTCGGATTGTATCGGCGCGCAAGGCGGACAAGAAGGAAGCGGCAGACTATTGCAGATGGGGGTGACACCATGCGAACACACTACGACTTCGGCAAGATGAAGGGGGAGCGCAATCCCTACGTTAAGGCGCTGAAACAGCCCATCACCATGCGCCTTGACAAGGCGACGGTGACCTACTTCAAGACCTTGGCTACTGAACTGGGCATGCCTTACCAGAATTTGATCAACCTTTATCTGCGCGATTGTGCCCTGAACCACAAGAAGCTTGAACTTAAGTGGGCGTCATAGGCAGGCCGTATCACAGTCTGGTGCGTATTTTCGCCCCACTCGAAACCCACAGACTGGCGTTGGACACCACAGAAGGGAGTGATGGAGAGCGTTGACGCAGGCGAGAGTACCACTATAGTATCACATCATGAGAACCGAGCTTGTGACGACGCTGAAGCGGCAGGCAACGCGCATCCTGGCAGACCTGCGTGAGTCAAAGGATCCCGTTCTGATCACGGAACACGGGACGCCATCGGCCTACCTCGTGGACGTATCGGTGTTCGAGACGATGCAGGACCGGATGGCAGTCCTTGAAGGCATCGCCCGTGGCGAGCGGGCCATTCTGGAGAAGCGGACGTTGACGAGTGCTGAAGCCAGGGGGAGAATGAAGAAGTGGCTCGCCTGAGCTGGACGGAACCCGCCCTCGCCGATTTTGAAGCGATCGCCGACTACATCGCACTGGACAACCCGGTGGCGGCCTGCCGTCTTGTCGAAAGGGTGTTTGAGAGCGCGGAGCGATTGGAGCATTTCCCGGCCTCCGGCAAACGTCCCCCAGAATTGCCTCGCTCGCCCTATCGGGAAATCGTCGTCACGCCCTGTCGCGTGTTCTACAGGGTCGAGGGCGGGAAGGTGTACCTGCTGCACGTGATGCGCGCTGAACGTCTGCTGCGACGCTTTCTCATCGAACAACGCAACCGGACCCGATAGGACTGCCACTCGGCAAATGCGCGGTACGTCGCTTCGCGCCGCCCGAGATCTGCGACTTGACGGAGGATTGATGAGAACCCGTGTAAATGCTGACGGCGGATACGCAAGAGCTAGAGCCGCCGGCAAAGCCGGCTGGGCAGATGACTCCGAATACGAAAGATTCAAGAATGGCATTCTGGCCTCTTTCAGACGGTCCAATGCCCCGAAGTCCGGCCGTTTGCTGGAGATTGGCTGCGGTGCCGGCAACATGACGCTCTGGTTTGCCCAGATGGGGTATGAGGCCTATGGGGTTGATACCACGCCCAGGGCCATCGAGTGGGCACGGGAACGGAATGAACAGGCAACTACAAAAGCCGATTTCCGCCTGGAAGACGCCGCGGAACTCCGCTCATTCCCTGAAAGCCACTTCGACCTTGTCATTGATGGCCGCTGTCTCCATTGGATTTATGGCGAGGGCCGCCAGAGAATCCTCCAGACGGTTCGGCGTGTTTTACGACCCCATGGTCTCCTGCTGGTTTGTTCTCAATGCGGTGATCCCAAGAATATCGAGAGCCCATTGTCGTATGATGCCTCGCGCCGTGTCGTGGTGAACAGGGCGGGGGACATCTGCGCGTATTTCGGAATGCCTGAAAGCATCAGTGTGGAAGTCAAAGCGGCAGGATTCACGGTGCTCAGCTCAGAATTGATCGCTGCGCCGGATGGCGACATGATACACATTGAGGCCATCAAAGAAGCAGAATGAAGAGAACCAATGATGACCCAACGTGAGAATATTCTTCGGTCGGTTCGCTTTGAGCGACCGGAACGAATCCCCATGGGGTTTTGGATTAATGGCGCCTGCCGCAATCATTACCCGCCGTCCGTACTCGACGAACTGCAGGAGAGCCATCCCTGCCTGTTTCCCGGCTTCCGTCGTTCAGCCGCGGCGCCGGCCGCTCCCACGCCGCCCGCGCAAAGCTCCTACGTTGATGCGTGGGGCGTCACCATGGCCAGTCCCGAGGAGGGCATTGCGGCGGTATCGGTGGGGCATCCCCTCGCGGATTGGGGTGCGTTTGAAGGGTATTCGCCGCCGCCGTTGCCGGACCTGACCGAGGATGAGAAGAAACGGCCGGACCTGGCCGCGGAGAACCGGCGGGAGGCGATTGCCGCCGGGACCCTGGTGTATGGCGGGTTGCCGCACGGCCATACTTTTCTGCGGTTGTGCGACCTGCGCGGTTACGAGGGCCTGATCTGCGACATGGCGGACGAAGAGCCGCGGCTCTGGCGGCTGATCGAGATGGTCGAGGCTCATAACGAGGCAATCGTGCGGTGTTCCCTGCGCCGCGGCGCGGAGTGGATGGGCTATCCTGAGGACCTCGGCATGCAGGTGGGCCCGATGCTTTCGCCGGAGCACCTGCGGAAGTACATCAAGCCCAGCTACCAGCGGCTCATGAAGCCGGCGCGCGACGCCGGGTGCATCATCCATATGCATTCGGACGGCGACATTCGCGATCTGGTGGAAGATCTGGTCGATAGCGGCGTACAGGTTGTGAACCTGCAGGATCTCGTGAACGGAATTGAGTGGATCCGCGAGCGCTTCAAGGGCAAGGTTTGCATCGACCTCGACATCGACCGGCAAAGCGTGACGCGTTTCGGGACGCCGGCCGAGGTGGACGCGCTGATCCGAACGGAAGTCAAGACCCTCGGCAGTCGCGAGGGCGGTCTGACCATGATCTATGGCATGTATCCGGGCATTCCGGTCGCCAATGCCAAGGCGCTCATGGATGCGATGGAGAAGTACTCAACTTATTATTCGTAAGACTTATGATCCGCAAAATTCATCTCGATTTTCACACGCGTCCCGAGGTAACCGGCATCGGCGCCGGGTTCGACCCCGAGGCGTTTGCCGACCTGCTGGCGCAGGCGCACGTCAACGCCCTGGCCACGCCGGGCAAGTGCAATTTCGGCAACACTTACTTTGACGCGACGGTCGGCCATCCGCATCCGCACCTGGTTCGGCCTGACCTGTTCCCGGCCACAGTTCAGGCCTGTGCTAGGCGCGGCATCCGGGTGCAGGCCTACTTCAATTTCGGGATGGACGAATACGCCACGTCCATCCACCCGGACTGGAGCCAGCGCTACCGGGACGGCACCTGTCCCCAATGGGGCATGCCGCTGGTGGAGTTTGCCAGTCCCTATATCGACGAAGTGGTCATTCCCGGCGTAATCGAGATGATCGGCCGCTGCCCCGGCCTTGCGGGGTTCTGGTTCGACATCTGCCTCTATATCAACGGGGCCTTCTATTCATCCTGGTTCGAGGCCCTGGCACAGGCCCGGCTGGGCGCCGCCGCCGACGACGAGGCGAATCGCTGGCAGTTGGGCCGGACGCTCATCCGGGAATGCTGCCAACGCTTGGACGCCGTAGTGAAGGAGCGCCTGCCGGATGCGGAGAACTATTTCAATTCCCTGGTCGTGCCCGGCGAGCCCGGGAATATCCCGCTCCAGCCGATCCAGGAGGTCGAAAACCCGATCCTGTTTGGCGGGCCGGAGAAGATGACCACCGACGTCCGTTGGCTGCGCGCCCAAGGGGCTCGGACGATCGGCCTGGTCAGCCGTTTCCAGGGGCCGTGGATGGATCCGGGCACCTTGCGGACCGCTGACCAGATGCGGTTCGATGTGGCGCGAAGCGTGGCGCTGGGGTGCGACGTCTCCATGGGCGACCACCGGCATCCGGACGGTTCGCTGGATCCGGAAGTGTACCGGCGGATCGGGCGGGTCTACAGCGAGCTGGTCCAGTGCGAGCCATGGCTGGACGGCGCGAAGCCCTGCCGCGAAGCGGTGCTGCTGACCGAGATCGAGCGGGGTTCTCCGCATATCTTCCCGATGCTGCCGGCGCTGACGACACAGGCCGCGCGCCTTCTGGAAGAAAGTGGCATCCAGTTCGATATCGCCTCCGTTGAAGACCCCCTGCCTGAGATGCCACTGGTCATCTGGCCCGGGCAGAAGCCGGGGAGCCCGGCCTTGCTGGCGGCCCTGCGCCGGCATCTCGAACGCGGCGGCAGTCTGCTGGCCATGGACGCGGCGCTGTGCGGGCTGGAGGATGCTATGGGTGCCCGGGAAGAAGGCGCACCGGAAGACGCGGGGCGGCAGGACGCGGACGCCAAGACGACCGGGTGCGGCCATGTGCAAGGCAGCTTTGCCGGTTTCTTTCGGCTGACGCCCGAGTCCGGATTCGGCGCGGACTGGCATGGCTTTGCGCATCTGCTGACCCACCCGACCCGGCGCCTCTGCGCGCAGGCCGGGGTGACGGTGCTGGCCGAACGGTTATCCCTGGCCAGCGTGACCCCGCCTTGTGTGGGACGGGAGACATTGGGGCCGGCCATGGTCAGGAAAGGCCGGGTGATCTACAGCGCGGCCTCCCTCTTTGCCGAGGCCATGCACGCCGGCTCGCCGTTCCCCGCCGAGATTGTTGCGGAGCTCTGTGCGGCACTTCTGGGCCGGCCGCTTGTCCGTCACTCCGCGGGCACCACGGTGGTCGCGCATCTGCATCGAGCCGCGCCGGGCTACGCCTTGCATCTCGTGCACTGGGCAATGGACAGGTGGGGCAAGCAAGTGAACTCGGCGCTAAGATTCCCCCAGCTCGGTCCGATTGCCGTTGAGTTGGCGATCCGCGAACCAGTCCGTGAGGTCACGCTCCTGCCGACGGGGAAGGCAATTGCGTTTGAGCAGATAGATGGGGTTTGCCGGTTTACCGTGCCGGGGCTGCATGTCTGGCAGATGGTCGGCGTCACAAAGTAAGACTACGGTAGAACCCCAGAGGAGGACGCCGAGGCCGGCGTCCCTCCCGGTTTGAAATCGTGTGATTTTTTTGCATTTCGGGAGGGTCGGCGGCCTCGCCGACCGTCCGCATGGTGGCCGGAAGTCGAGTGAGAGGCGTCTTTCGATGGGTGCTGGAACTCGCCCCGCGGTTTAGTAAACTTAGGGTCGACCGTTCGGTGGCGCGTCGTAACTGGGAACAGAGAGGTGCTCGATGTCAAAACTCCGTGTACAGAGCTTTGCGATGTCCATCGACGGATTTAGCGCCGGGCCGAACCAGGATCTCCAGAATCCGCTCGGCGTCGGTGGCCCGGAGCTTATGGAGTGGTTCTTCCCGACGCGCGTGTGGCGACGGATGTACGGGCATGACGATGGCGAGACGGGCGTCGACAACCGCATGGCCGAGCAGGGCTTTGACGGCATTGGCGCCTGGATCCTGGGGCGGAATATGTTTGGCCCTGTCCGGGGTCCGTGGTTGGACGACAGTTGGAAGGGCTGGTGGGGCGACGAGCCGCCGTACCACACGACCGTCTTCGTGCTTACGCACCACGCCCGGGCGCCGCTCAAAATGGCGGGCGGCACGGAGTTCCGGTTCGTCACCGAGGGCATCCGCGCCGCGCTGGAGCAGGCGACCGCCGCCGCCGGCGGTCGCGACGTGCGCCTGGGTGGTGGCGTGGCCACAATCCGGCAGTACCTGCAGGCCGCGCTCATCGACGAAATGCACCTCGCCATCCGGCCCGTCGTGCTCGGTGCCGGGGAATCCTTGCTGAACGGGCTCGATCTGCGCGCGTTGGGCTATGAATGCGCCGAGCACATCGCCGGCGAACGCGCAATGCACGTCGTGCTGCGCAAGGCATCTTCCACCCCGGGAATCGTTTGACAGGATTGACAGGATTTCGTTGCAGCAGGCGGAAGTGAAGGGGCACGTGTCGGCAACGGCAACCCAAACCTTGTCCAATCCTGTAAATCCTCTAAGGCCGTTCGGTCAGTGCGGCGACGACCTTTGTGCCCCACGTCCACGCGGGCACGACGGAGCGTGCCCAGATTCGGAAGAGCACACGTCTGAACTCCAGTCACCGCTCATTATCTCGTATGCCGTCTTCTGCTTGAAAAGGGGGGGGGGG